>NZ_OZ244880.1:1330000-1662500 GCF_965221325.1 Candidatus Foliamicus sp.
CGACCTGGAGCCGTTGCGCGAAGGTGCCGGCGTCACCGCCAGGCCGGAGAACCCACCGGACTGCGTGGTGTTCTGGACCCGCGAAGCAGCGCAATTCCGCGGGCAGGCAGAAGGCGAGTGTACAGCCTGGGCCGGCGAATCGCTGCTCGGAGAACAGCAGCTTTGGCTGGATACGCCAGGCGGACGCAACCATCCGGGCGGGACCTACAAGCTGCACGCGGCGCGCATGATGAGCTGCTACATCGACATTCCGGGCGTTAGCGGCGGGCGCGACGAGGAATATCGGCGCTACGACAATCTCCAGGTGCATGACCGCGGCGGCGGCGCCCGCATCACCCATTCCGATGGCAGAGTGATCGGCATCCGGCTATCGAACGTCGATTGGCCGCTGAACAACTACAACGACGTCTTCACCCGCGACGTGCTGGTGCTCTACGTGCTGGAATACATGGGAGATGAGATCAAGTCCCACGGCTACGTCTTCACCGAGCCTGGCGCCGAACGCATCGGCATCAACCTCTACTGGATGATGTCCTACTGCTACATGGAGTCCAACACCATAGTCCGCCCCTTCATGTAACCCCCACCACGCCTGCACGGCTGCATCGAGCTACGCGACAGCGTGGCTTGGCGCTTTGCCGTTGCCTCCGATGAGCATGGACACCGGAGCGTCGGAGAAGGCAAGCCTACGGATTAGAGGGAGCGGCCCAGGGTGTGGCCGTCGGCGGTGGCGGCGAGCAGGGTGCGGGGCATGTCGCAGTCGCCCACGCTGGCCACTTCAACGCCTTGCGCGCGTAGCGGCGCGGCCAGTTCGTCATTGGGCGCGCGGCTGCCGGACCAGGTCAGCAAGGCCAGATCGTCGATTTCGCGGATTGCGCCGTTCAGAACGTTGCGGCAACGCACTCGCCCCTCATCCAGCGCGGATTCGGCAGCAATGTCAGAAAGCGTAACCACTTCGACATTGGGCAGGGCGTAAAGGCGCTTGTAGATGCCCTGGCGCGTGACCAGGCCGACATCGCTGGCCAGCCGCTCCCGCGGCGTCACGATCACCAGCCGCTTGAATCGCTGCGCCAGTAGTTCGGCGGCCGCATAGGTGCCCAGGGTGTGGTCCTGATCCCACAACACCGCGGCGCCTTCGATCAGTTGTTCCGGACGTTCGAGCATTTCTCGGCTGACCTCGCGTATGTCGAACACGAAATCGCGCCATTCCGAAGGCCAATGGGCAGGCCACAACATGGTGGCGCCGCCGGCCAGTACCACGATGTCGGGCGAATGCTGCAAGATGTCTTCGATTCCCGCCCGGAAACCCACGTGCAGTCGAGCGTCGGCCTTGCGCGCGGCCATTTCCTGGTAGTCGTAAACGCTGCTGACGTTTTCGCCGCCGGGAAGCTGTGCGTGCAGCCAAGCCTTGCCACCGGGTTGTCCGGAGGCGCCATAGACATCCACGCGGTGACCGCGGGCGGCCGCAACCCAAGCGGTTTCCAGACCGGCAGGACCGGCGCCCACCACCACCACACTCCGCTTGCGGCGCGCTGGCTTCGGCCAGTAATCGACCTCGTCGCGCTGGCCCAGGCGTGGATTGTTGTCGCAGGCGATCGGGCGGCGCTCCACGATCGTGGCCCAGCAGGTGTTGCAGGAGACGCAATAGCGGATTTCCGACTGCCGGCCTGCCGCGGCCTTGTTCACCCAGGCCGCGTCCGTGACCAGCGGGCGGCCCATGGCGATCATTTGGGCCTTGCCGGCCGCGAGAATGCCCTCGGCTTCCGCCGGATCGGTGATTAGCCCCAGAGCCATGAGCGGAGTCCCCGGGGCGTTGGCGGCGATTTCCGCATGTCGTTCGATATACGGAGCGCGCGGGTAGCTCATGTCGGGGATATGCGTTTCCAGCGTATTGGAATGCGATCCGTCGCAATAGACCAGGTAATGGAACCCGCCGTGTTTCGCCAGCCGCGCGGTAATGCGCGCGGATTCGGCATCATCAATGCCTCCGGGTATTCCATCGCTTCCTGGTAACTTCACACCTATTATGAAATTACTCTTACAGACACTTGTTATTATTTCTATTAGTTCCCTTATCAGGCGGGTTCTCCCGTCCAGATCTCCCCCGTATTCGTCGTCCCTGATATTGGCTGCCGGCGACAGGAATTGGTGAAATAGATGTCCGTGGCCTGACGATAGCTCCACGCCGCTGAATCCCGCTTCCTCAAGGCGCCGGGCGCCTATGCCGAAGTGCTCGATAGCTTGGTGTATGCGGTGGCGCGGCATTGCGCGCGGCATCGTCCAACTGAGGTCGTCGGGAAGAGCCGAGGGCGCCCAGGCCTGCTGCGAGCGCCCCGACTCGCGGTGTCCGCGTCCGGAATCCTGAAACTGGCCGAGCAAACGGCAATCCCTGCCTTCAACGCTTTCCGCCCAGCGCGCCAATGCCGAAGCGCTGCCACGCTTTACCAGCGAGGGGCGATGCGAGCGTTGCTGCCAGGGCAGCACATTCAGGGGTTCGGTCACGATCATTCCCACGCCGCCCTCGGCGCGGTTGGAGTGGTAGCGGACCATGCGCGGGTGGATATCCTGATTGCGCGCGTAGCGGGTGCTCATCGACGCATGCACCACGCGGTTGCGAACCACGCGGCCGGCGAGAGTAATGGGTTCCAGGAGTAGCGGGTATTCCATTGGTCTTGTGCGCATCAGCATGCGCGCGAGCGTAGCTTAACCTTTGAGATGGAGAAAAAAGCGGCAGTTGGCATCCTCGCCAGTCAGTCCTGGCTTGCGGTTTGCCGTTTGGTGCAATATTCCGGGCTGCATTGCTCGCATTGACGACTTGAATACACGGTCCTACTCACAGAGTCTCGAACAGGAGTTGTTTCCGGCGCTGCGCACCGGCGCTTTGGCCGTTACCGCAACTTCCAGACTGGCCAGGCGCATGCGCTTCCGCTACGGCCGCTGGCGGCGCGCATCCGGGGCCAGCGTCTGGCGACGCCCGGCCGTGCTGTCCTGGCACGAATGGATGCGCCAGCTCTGGGAGGAGTCGCTGCTGGGCGGTGGGCAGGCGGGCGAATTAACCCTGCTTTCTTCGCACGGCTCGCTGATGCTCTGGGAACAGGCGCTTGATCAGGACGCAGTGGCCGGTTTCGACCGGGAACAGAACGCCGAATTGGCGCGCGGGAGCTGGAATCTTGCGCTGGAATACGGATTGAGTCTGGAACGCTTGCGGAGCGAAGCCGAGGGCGAGGATGAGCACCGGTTCGCGCGGTGGGTGGCCCGCTTCGAAGAATTGCGCAAGTCCGGAAACTGGCTGGAGCCTGCCGCACTGCCCACGCTGCTTACGACTGACCTGTTGAGCGGCGCGATTGCGCCGCGAGGGCCTGTATTCCTGCTTGGATTCGATACACCTCTGCCGCCGCCGCCAGAACAACTGCTGGATTGCGTTCGCTCGGCGGGTGTTGCCGTTCAACATGGCCCGCGCGCAGGGCAGGCAGGCAGTATCGGGCGGGCCGCATACGAAACCGCCGATGCGGAATTGCAGGCCGCGGCAAGCTGGACCGCGCAAGGCGATGCCGCGCTGGTCCTGATCGATTTTTCAGAACGCGCGGCCCAGGCGCGCCGGACGCTGCTCGATTGCATGCAGCCGGCCTGGCAAATGCGGGGGTTTCCGCAAGATGCGCCGCTGAATTCCGCTGCCGCGCCATCGTTAGATCATGCAGGACCCGTGGAAATGGCGCTCGACGCCCTTTGCCTGTTGCCCGCCGTGATCGAATTCGAGACGCTGAGCCGGATATTGCGCGGTGCATACCTGGCAGGCTCGGACAACGAGGCTGGCGCCCGCGCCCAGCTTGAGCGCCGCCTGCGGGAAACGCTGGTAGGCAGTGAAATGGCGCGTACGCAGTTTATGGCCAGCGCAATCACGGCCACGCCGCTCCTGGCCGAAGCGCTGCGGCGTGCCCTCAAGACAGCGCGGGAGACTCGAGGGAAGGGCAGGATGCACTCGCACCGCAACTGGGCCGCGTCATTCATGACCTTTCTTCGCAGGCTGGGCTGGCCGGGCCAGCGAACCCTCGTGAGCAGCGAACAGCAGGCGGTGGAGGCCTTCACGCGGCTGTTGTCCGAGTTCGGCGCCTGCGATGCGGTTACCTCAGCGCCGATCGCGCTGTCGGCCGCGCTGTCCCGTTTGCGCGCGATGGGGCGCGAGCGCAAGTTCCAGCCGCAAGGCCCCGACGAAGCCGTAGAGCTGCTGTCGGTGGACGAAGCCGCGGGAATGCACTTCGAGCGCTTGTGGGTGGCGGGAGCGCGCGCGAACTTGTGGCCATGCGCGGCAGCGCCCCAGGCCTTGATTCCGCTGCGCCTGCAAAGACGCCTGAATATGCCCAAAGCGAGCGCGCAGGCAGCGCTGGAGCAGGCCCGCCGCCAAACCGAAGCGCTCGTTCACGCGGCCGAGGAAGTGATTTTCAGTTGGTCGAGAGTGGGGGAGCGGGGTGAGGAAAATAGCTGTAGCCCGCTTGTTGCGCCGTTCCCCCTGAACGAACGCGCCAATGAAGCCGATACAGCCGCACCAACGTATGCCGAGGCGCTGCGCGTCAGCACGGCCCTGAAAGCTCTTGAGCACGATCCCGCACCGCCCCTGGCGCCCGACGAGGAAATCAGCGGTGGCACGCGGCTCATGGACCAACAGCTTGCAAATCCGTTTCGCGCGTTTGCCGAGCATCGGCTGCATGCCGAGGAATATCCAATGCCCCAGGACGGAATCAGTCCGCTGGTGCGCGGCGATATCGCACACAGACTGATGCGCCGGCTGTTCACGGAGTGCGGCGATGCGGAGACGCTGTGCGCCGCACTGCCCGATCTCGCAGCGCAACTGGCGGAATGGGCGGCTGAAATTCCCAAGCATGAACCGCGCGGTCTGCGGCCCCTGGTGCTGGGTTTGTTGCGCCTGGAACGTGAACGAGCCGTGCAACTAGCGCTCGATTGGGCGCAGATCGACCTGCAGCGGGGCGATTTCAGGGTCGCGAGACTGGAAGAATCGGAAGAGCTGAACTTGGGTCCTCTTACCTTGCGGATGCGGCTCGACCGGGTGGACGCAGCAACAGCCGAAGCCGGGCCCATGGTGCTCGACTACAAGACCGGGAAGACACCGCCGTTCACGAAGCTTGACCCTCAGCGCCTGCTTTCCAGTCAGTTGCCGGCCTACGCACTTGTCACACCCGGTGTGGCTGCGGTCGGCTACGCGCTGCTGAGCCCAAAAGAGACAAGCCTGGTCGGCGTATCCAATCCGCGCGCTTCGATTCCGGGGGAAGAGCAGATGCCAAAGCTCAGACCCCTGGACAAGCAGTGCAAACTGAAGCATTGCGGAAGCTGGAACGAATTGTTGAACGGCTGGCGCAACGCATTGCGGGAGGCGGCGCGCGCATTGTGCGGGGGGGACGCGCGCATAGAGGTATTTCGAAACGATGATGCCGCGCGCGGGCAATACCAGGTATTGAGCCGCATCCACGAACTGGAGCGCGCGTGACGGCGCCGGCGGACCAGGCGATTCGCGATCAGGCGCTGAATCCGCGGCGCTCATTCATCGTGCAGGCGCCCGCCGGGTCGGGCAAAACCGAGATACTCGTGCAGCGCTATCTGCGCCTCCTGGGCCAGGAAAACGAACCCGACGCCGTGCTGGCCATTACGTTTACCCGCAAGGCGGCCGCTGAAATGCGCGAACGGGTTGTCCGCAGCTTGCGCGAGGCCGAATCCGGCAATGCCGACAGCGCAGCGCCGCACCGCGAGCTTAGCCTCAAGCTGGCGCGCAGGGTGCTGGAGCGGTCGCGCGAGCGCGGCTGGGACCTGCCGGACAATCCGGCGCGCTTGCGCATCGTTACCATCGACTCGCTGGGGAACTGGGTGGCGGTGGGGGCGCCGTTATCCAGCGGCGGCGGGGCGCTAGGAACGCTGAGCGCCGACGCAAAGCCGCTATACGTAATGGCAGCGCGGCGGTTGCTCCAAGACGGCATCCGCAACGGAGACGAGGATGTGCAAGCCGTGCTTCGCCACCTGGATGGCAAGGGGAGGGAGTTCACCAAGGCGATAGCGGAGATGCTGGGAAAAAGGGAGCAATGGCTGCCGCTTCTGCCCGCCGGCGGGCAGGCCGAATCCCTGGATAAGGCGCTGCGGCGCCTGGTGGCGCGCGAAACGGGGCGAATGCTGGAATGCCTTGGGACCTGCCGCGGCGAGTTCATAGAGCTGTTTGCCGAGCGCTGGGCGGCGACTGGCGAAGCGACAGATCCCGCCGACCCCGATGCGCTGCCCGGATGGAAGCGGGCTGCCGCTGCGCTTCTGCTGAAGAATAAAGATGGGTGGCGAAAGCGTTTCCAGGACGGGCCGAGCGCACAACTCGATCAGGCGCTACGCGATTCCAGCGAATTTCGCGGGCGGCTGTGCCGCATCCGGACCTTGGAGAGGCCAGTCTGCGAAGCGCAGGACGTTGCCCTGGTCGATTGCATGCTGCGCGTGCTGCGAAGCGCGTTCGCGCAATTGAAAGTGCTGTTTGCAGAGCGTCGGGAAACCGACTACTCGGAAGTCAGCCAGGCGGCGCTCAAGGCTCTGGGGCAGGGTGGCCGGCCCTCGCTGTTGGCCGAGCGGCTGGACGCGCGGCTGCGTCACATCCTGGTGGACGAATTCCAGGACACTTCGCGCACCCAACTCAACCTGCTGGAGCGGATGATCCAGGAATGGCAGCCTGACGACGGCCGCACGGTATTCCTGGTGGGCGATCCGATGCAGTCGGTATACGGATTCCGGGAAGCCGATGTGCGCGGCTACCTGCGGGTATGCGAGCAGGGCCTGGGCGCGTTGCGCCCCGAGCTGCTGCGGCTTAGCGTGAATTTCCGCTCCACGGCCCAGTTGGTGGACTGGTTCAATGCGATTTTTCCGAAGGTATTTCCGGCCGCGGACGACGCCGCGATGGGCGAGGTGTCCTATACGCCCTGCCGGCCTGCGACCACTCAGGAGCCGGACAGCGGAAGCGCCAGCCTGCACTACTTCCGCAAGAGCGATCGCGAATCAGAAGCGGCGATTGTCAAGAAGATCGTCGAAAAGACACTGAAGCGCCATCCGGACGAAACCATCGGCATCCTGGTGCGCAGTCGTACGCATGGCGAAGACGTGAGCCATGCGCTGAGCAAGCAGACCGGCCTTGCCGTCAGCCGAACCGAATTCGACCTGCGGAAACGCTTCAGCGTGGTGCAGGACCTGGCTGCACTGGCGCGCGCGTTGGCGCAGCTTTCCGACCGAATTGCTTGGCTGGCGATATTACGGGCGCCATGGTGCGGCCTGTCGCTTCAGGATCTGCACTTGCTCTGCCATGACGCCCCCGGAGATGCGATCTGGGACCTACTGCGCGACCCGAAGCGGGTTGGGCGCCTCAGTGACGATGGACGCCTGCGCCTGGGGCGGATTATTCCGGCACTGGAGCGGGCGATGCGGCTCAAGGGGCAGCTCGATTTTCGCAGTTGGGTGGAAGGAGCCTGGTTGGCGCTGGGCGGCCCCGCGGGCAATCCTGATCCGCAGTCGCTGCGTCATGCGGGGGAATTTCTCGACAGCCTGGAGAAAGTCAGCCAGGGGAGCCTCATCGATAACGCCGTGCATCGGACGCTCGCCTTGGCAGAGGAATACGTGAATAACCCTGAAACGGGAGCGCGCGTTCAGATACTGACCATGCACAAGGCCAAGGGGCTGGAGTTCGACACTGTGATCCTGCCGGGACTCGGCCGCCATACAGTGGGCGGATCGGGCTCACTGCTGCGCTGGTGGCACCTGCCGCCCGGTGAAGACAGAGAGCAGGGCCTCTCGGCGCTGCTCGCCGTGCCGCCAGCAAAAACAAGCAACAACACGGTTCCGGTCTATAACTATCTGAAAGGATTGGAAGAAGCCAGAGAAGCCGGCGAGCGCAAGCGGCTCCTCTACGTAGCGGCCACGCGCGCGCGCCGCCGCCTGCATCTGCTGGTTGGCCTTGAGCGAAAAGAGGACTCCGAAGGCCCCGGAAAGTTCGAACCCCGGAAGGGAACCATGGCCGCCGATCTCAAAGAGGCCCTGACGGACTTGTTCCGCGACAAATCTCCCGGCGACTTGCCGCCACGGGCCGCAAGCGGACAAGAAAGAGGATTGGTGAATCCGCGAATTCGGCGTGTGCCGGCTGAATGGATGCCGTCCGAACCGCCCGCGCCCATGATCGCGCCTGCCTCGGACGAAACCCGCTCGCCGTCTTATGTTTGGGCCGGCGAAAGAGCGCGTGTGCTGGGCCTTGCCGTGCATCGCTGGCTGCAGGAGATCGCCACCGAAGGGCCGCAGGCCTACTCGCAGGAGCGGCTGGCGTCATTGCGTCCGCGCACTTGCCGGATACTGCGGTTCCACGGCATTCCCGGCGAAGAACTGGACGCGCTGGCCATTGATGTCGAAACCGCGCTAAGCAATACCCTGCAGGACGAAAGAGGCCGCTGGACGCTGGAGGCCCACGAGGAAGCCGCCAGCGAGCTGCCGCTTTCGCTGCGCGAAGACGGTCGTACCATCAGTTTGATCCTCGACCGCAGCTTCCTATTCGACGGCGAGCGCTGGATTGTGGACTACAAGACTTCCCGCCACGAAGGAGGAAATCTGCAAGCCTTCCTGGACGAGGAAGAACGGCGCCATGCACCGCAACTCGAACGCTACCGTCGCGCGATGCGCGCGCGCGAGACGCGCCCCATCCGCACCGCCCTCTACTTCCCCTGGCACCGCGCCTTCCGCGAAATCAAACCATGATCCGCCGCGCCGCGTCAGAGCGAGTTAGCGCCACGCGCCGCCGCTTGGCGACCTGCACCCGCTTAGTTTGGGCGTTCCAGGACCAGGTTTACTTGAGTCAGGCCGGGTGTGCCGGTCGGCGCGATTACCGCGTTTATGGTGTGTGCGCCCTCGCGGGTCGCCATTTCGGTTAGCCAGGCGCTTACCTGAGGAAAAGGGGCATCCTTGAGCCGCAGCCGCACCCGGCGCTCGCCGTCGGCGTTGCTCTCCTCCAGATATTCGCTCAATCCCGCCGCCTGCAAGGCTCGGTTCGCCGCCAGCAGCAGGGAGGTATCCGATCGCGTTCGCGTCGCCGGCAGTGTCACTACGCGCGCGCGCAGAGCATCAACTCTTTGCAGCAAAACTTGTTCCGCGGCCAGCATGTCCTCGAAGTTTTCAGCGCGACGCGCCAGCGGGTCCACGAGCAAAAAGAACCAAAGCGCGCCGGCAAGCGCGGCGGCCAAGACACCGAGCAACACGCGCTCGCGCGGTGCTCGCGCTGCCCAGTGGGAGCGCAGGAATTCAGCGGGCGCGGTCATCGCGAATCTCTAATTCCGCCACGAGTACGCCGTTTGGTTCCGGCGCCGCGGTTTGGATGAGTGCCGAATATCCTGCAGCGCCCATGCCACGGCGCATGTTTTCGAGCGTGTTCATGTCTGCGGCACGGACCTGCGCGCTGGCTGAACCGCGGCCGAAATCCAGCCCCAGCACCTGCATGCGTTCGCCCACGCTGCGCTCCAGCACGCTGATCAAGCGCAGGAAGTCATCGCCGCGGGCGGCAGCGTTCAAATCCGACGTTGCACTGCGCTGGCGGAACTCCGTGCGCAGGTTAGCGCTATCGGAAACGTCCGGCATCATCTGAGCAAGGCGCACATCGACCGACTCGGCAAGCGCCTGGTAGCGGGATTCGGCGCGCCACCCGTCCAGCCCCAGGAGAACAGGGTAGAGCAGGGCAATGGCTAGCGCGCTCAGGACGCTATACCGCATCCACTGGCGGTCTCCACCGCGACGGCGAAATTCCCCCTGCAACAAGTCCACGACATCGCCCGACAAGGCTTCCGCCGCCAACTGCGTCATTACGCCTTGCGGCAGCAGCCGAAGCTCGGCCTCGCGCCCGGTCAACTTGGCCATGGCCTTACGAACCGTAGGCTCGAGGGCCGGCTCGCAGTAGATCAGCAACCGAAACGGAACAGCGTCCTCGCCGGCATGTTCGGCACACAGAATATCGACCAATCCCGAAAGCTCCGAAGGTTCCGCTGCAACCAACTCTCCCGCGCCGTTGCGCAACAGCAACTTCTTCTGTTCCAGGAGCGCAACTGCGCCGTTGGGCACACCGGGCAGCGCGTCACCCTCGCTGCAGACCAAATCGGGATTCAGACCCGCCTCGCGGCTCCGGCGCAACCACTCGGCGAACGTCTTGCGTTCAATTGCCGCCACTTCGAGTTGTTCGCCGGAAATCGGCCCGGTTGCGAAGTGCAGGTCGTCGATGTCGCCGGCGATGCGATTCTCCAGCGCATAGAGCGCGCCTCGAGCGGCGGCCTTTTTGCCGCGTTCGGGCAGTTCCATACGATCGCGAAATACCTCGCCGGCCGGCAGCAACAGCACTACCTTGCGTCGTTCGGCCAGGGCGGCGGCCTGCTCCAGTTCTCCAGCCCCGCTGTGCGGCAGCGGCGCGCCGTGTGCATCGACGACCTGCCACGAGGCCAACCCGTTTGCACCGGCAAGACGCACGACCAGGTGTTCCATCAGCGTTCCGTGCGTTGTTGCGTTACTTGCGGCAGCCAGGCTTCCGCCGGAATGCCTTGGCGGCGCCAACGTGGGCGAACTGTCCCGGAGCTACGATCGAGAAGGCTGGTCAGAAAGAACCACGCGCCATCGGTGTTTACGGCCAGGCGCATCTGAAACCAATCGCTGGCCAGCGCGACGCGGCTCGCCATGTTCGAGGGCAGCGCGCGCTGCGCTTCGCTGAGATCGGGAATACCCCCGTTTTGCTGCCAGTCCAGCCAGAACCGCAGTTCCACCGGGTCCAGATCGTCCGCAAGCGACAGCAACACCGCTTCGGGGGCGGTATTCAAGTTGATCGGAGTGGGCGCACCGCGCGCCGGCAGTGCGGACACATAGGGCGCCAGGACACTCCATACGGCCGCGTCGAACCCTTCCACCGCCAGCAGTTCGGATACGTCTTCCAGCGGCCGATTAGGCGCCTGGTAAGGCGGATCAAGGCGCGTGTAAGCCTCGTCCTCCGCTCCGCCCAGCGGCTGCGGAAGATTGTCAGCGTCCATCCAATCCAAGGCTTTGAACGCCAGTGTCTCGTCAAGCTGCAGAACGCGCAGCAAGCGCTGAAACTGTCCTACCGCGATCATGTCTGCCGTGCCCTGAAAAGTAACCAGGTTGTTGACATTGAAGCGGCCCTGCATGTCCTCCACCGCGCCCTGAAAGCCCGCAAGGCCGGGACCGTTCTCGACTATACCCTGCGCCCAGCTCTCGCCGAGGTGATCGGTGGCGCTCTCGTTGGCGTCGGCAAACAGCAACTCCGCGGCCAACTCTTCGATACCTAGCGCCATCAGGCGCGCGCGCGCATTCGCGATCAGTGCTTGCGACGACTGGCTTTCGACTTGCAGCATGAACATGCGCCCCGCGCCGAGCACACCTGCCAGGCTCACTACCAGCAACGCGGAAACAAGCGCCAAACCGCTTTGATTGCGCGCGAAAGTCATGTGCCCACCTCGACAAGCCGGGTAACCTGCGCCGAACCCGCGATTTCCAGAGTGAACCGCACGCCCACGGGCAGGGTATCTGCGGCGGCTTCGCCGGACGGAGGCCACAATTCCATCCAGCTATCAACGCCCAACCCGCGCGCAGGCAGGAACTCAACCCGGAATCGGCGCACACCGGCGAGCAACACTTCGCCGCTGGGCTGGGTGGCCGCAATCGGGTCAAGTACCGGCCAATGCTCCCTCAGCAGACGGTCGTCCACGAGGCGGTAGCGCACTCGCTGCAGCTCGGCGCGCGGCGCAAACGCCGGGTTGAGCCAGCCGCCGCGCGACAAGGTAAGAGCCGTTGCGGACGCATCCAGAGCGGGCTCGTAATCCTGTCCCAGGATATTGCGCACAGGGCGCGCGCGCAGTTGCGCCAGGTCGTTCTCGATCACACGCACAGCGCGCTGCAGCACCGACCAGCGCTGCTGTGATGCATCCAGCCTTTCGGATTGCGCCACTGCCTGTCCCAAGCTGCCGAAGGACAAAGTAGCCATGACCGCGAATATCGCGAGCGCCACCAGCAGCTCGATCAGGGTGAAGCCGATATCGCGGCCGGTGCCGCTAGCGGCGATCAATTCGGTTCCCCGGTTGCTGCTGCATCTTCGGAGTCCGCGCCCGCGTCCGGCCGTACCGGTTCGACCAGCCGCACCATACCGCGAGCCGAAGCCAACGGGCCGGCGTCACGTTCCGTTGCGACACGCACTTCCACGTCGCGCAAGGAAGCGAATCCCGAATCCTGCACTGCGTATTCGACCCACCACACCCGGCCGGCAATTTCCTCCCACCGCTCGCTCCCTGACCGCGGAGTGCCATTCGCCAGCCTCAGCGCGGTCAGCGCGTCCGCCGCAGCCCAGTTTGCCAGCGCCCGCACACGCAACTGCTCGGCTGAACGGGCCGACTGTCCCAGCGACGTGAACACGGCGCTTACGCCAAGCGCCACAACCGCCAGAGCAACCAACACCTCGACGAGCGTAAATCCCTTTTTCATGGCCGCCTGATCTGCAGCATGCCGGCCCCGCCGAATTCCACCATGGCGCCTTCTTCCTGCGCACTTTCCAGCCGCAGCGCAAACGGCGTGAATTCGCCTTCCGGAAGCAGGACTATCTGGGGCGGTAAGGCAGGATGCGGCAGCCGGCTGACTGCCGCGCGGCCGTTTATGGTCAGTTCGAAGGCAAGCTGACGCGGCCAGGCGCGCGGCGCCAGCGCGCCTTTCTCTGCCAGCGGTTGCCATGCAAGCCCCAGTGGCGATGCGGAACGGGAAGCAGCAGCGATCGGCAGCAATTCGTGATACGAGTAACCGCGCGCATCGAATCGCAGACCCAGGACCCGGCCCTGCAGGCGGCTTTCATCCACCGCCAGACGCAAGGTGGCAGCCAACCTTCGCGCTTCCCGCTCCACGCCGCTGCCGGAGGCGCCTAGCGACAGCACCGCCATGCCGGCCAGCAGTCCGATCAGCGCCAGGACGACAAGAATTTCGATCAGCGTGAAGCCGCGCGTCCGACTTGCCGATTGCGCCATGGCAATCACGAACGCTGATCGAGATTCCAGTTGCCTATGTCTCGATCCTGCCCCTCGCCCCCTTCCTCGCCGTCGCGACCCAGCGTATAGACATCCACCTCGCCGTTGCGCCCCGGATTGCGGTAGAGATAGGGACGGTTCCAGGGATCCAGCGGCAGGCGCCGCATGTAGCCGCCTTGCGGCCAGCGCACATCGGGATCGTCGGGACGCTCGACCAGCGCCCGCAAACCCTCGGCGTCGCTCGGGTAGCGAAAGTTGTCGAGCCTGAATATATCCAGACCCGCCTCTATCGCCTGAATATCTGCGCGGGCGCGGGTAATTCGCGCATCATCGACCCTGCTCACGTAAACCCCCGTCGCGATCGACGCCAGGATGCCGATGATGGCCAGAACCACCAGGATTTCCATGAGCGTGAACCCGCGTTCCTGCAGCGGCCGCTGATCTTCGGCGCCGCGCGCCGGGCGGAGGCGCAGGAAGCGGGTCAACGCCTTGAGAAGGAACTGGCGGGGCCCGTCGCCGGAACAACGGCGCGAAGTTGATCCTGGTTGCATGCGGAGCATAATCACTTGGTTCGGCAATCTGAGACCATCATGCCAGAGCGAGATACAAGACGCTATCGCCTATAATTTTCGCGCGTGGCCGGCAACTCCAACCTGTTCTCGCTTAGCGGCGAAACCGCGCTCGTAACTGGGGCCACGCGAGGCATAGGGGCGGAAATCGCGCGCCAGCTCTCGATAGCCGGAGCCGAAGTCGTGGGCACTGCGACCACAGCCGAGGGCGCCAGCAAAATCGGGGAACGCCTGGGCAATCCGGACGCGGGGAAAGTCCTCGACGTAAGGTCGGAGGAGAGCATTGACGCGCTGATGGCCGAGTTGTCAGGACGCGCGCCCGGAATATTGGTGAACAATGCCGGCATTGCGCGCGATAATCTGCTGCTGCGCATGAAACCGGAAGATTGGCGGGCGGTAATCGATACCAACCTCGGCTCCGCTTATCGGCTTTGCAAGGCTTGCATGCGCGGGATGCTGAAGGCGCGCCGCGGCCGCATCATCAATGTATCGTCATTGGTCGCGTCCGCTGGCGCTGCGGGGCAGGGCAACTACGCAGCCGCCAAGGCAGGATTGCTTGGGTTTACGCGCGCTCTGGCGCTGGAATTGGCCGGGCGGGGCATCACGGTAAACGCCATTGCGCCGGGCTACATCGAAACGGACATGACGGCCGGCATGACTGCGGCGCGACGCGACGCCGTAATCGAGGGCATTCCCGCCGGGCGGGCCGGAACCCCGCTGGACGTGGCCGGCGCAGCCGTGTTTCTGGCCTCTCCGGCGGCGGCCTACATCACTGGCGCTACCCTGCACGTCAACGGCGGATTATGGATGGGCTAAGCGTTTCCCAAAGCGCTTATTCCGGTAAAATACGCGCCTGTCGAATTTCCGCTGGATTCGCCCGGCACTTGGGGGACCTGGACTCATGAGCAATGTAGAACAACAGATCAAGGCAATCATCGCCGAGCAACTTGGCGTTTCCGAATCGAGCATCACCAACGAGTCGTCGTTCGTGGATGACCTGGGCGCTGATTCGCTGGATACCGTAGAGTTGGTCATGGCCCTGGAAGAAGAGTTCGAAACCGAGATACCCGACGAGAACGCCGAGCAAATCACCACGGTTCAGGAAGCAATCGACTTCATAACTTCACGCCTTGAGGAATAGCCGGAGCGGTGCAACCGGCCTGACGGCCGGGCCCTTACCCTGACATGAAAGGTCGCCGCGTAGTAGTAACGGGCGCCGGCGCGATCACGCCGGTGGGCAACGACCCCCAATCCGCCTGGCAGTCGGTAGTGGACGGCAAGAGCGGCATCGAACTGCATGAGGAATTGCCGGACATAGGCAATTTTCCGTCGCGAATTGCGGGTCTGGTGCGGGACTTCGATCCCAGCGAATACATGGACCGACGCGAGGTGCGGCGCTTCGATGCCTTCAACCACTACGGGATCGCGGCAGGTATGCAGGCACTGCAATCTTCGGGGCTGACGATTGATGAATCGAATGCGGACCGGGTGAGCATCTACCTCGGTTCGGGCATAGGCGGCATTCGCACCATTGAGAGCGCCTATCACCGTTACAGCGAACAGAACAATCCCAGGCGTATCTCGCCATTTCTCGTGCCGGGCATCATCGTGAACATGCCCGCCGGACTGCTGTCTATTCAGACCGGCGCGCGCGGACCAAACATCGCCGTGGCGACGGCTTGTTCCACATCCACGCATTCCATCGGCCTCGGCGCCCGCTCCATTGCCTACGGCGAAACCGACGCCTGTCTGGCCGGTGGCGCCGAGCATTGCATCGCGTATCTCGGCATAGGCGGTTTTTCTTCGGCGCGGGCTTTGTCCTTGCGCAACGACGACCCGCAAGGCGCCAGCCGGCCTTGGGACCGCGATCGGGACGGTTTCGTGCTCGCCAGCGGGGGCGTGTGCCTGATGCTTGAGGAATACGAACAGGCAAGGCGCCGCGGCGCCGATATTCTCGCCGAGCTTGCCGGTTTCGGCATGAGCAGCGACGCCTACCACATTACCGCACCGGCTGAGGACGGCGCCGGCGCCGCATCCTGCATGCGAAACGCGCTGGCGGATGCGGAACTGAATCCCGAAGATATCGACTACATCAACGCGCACGCCACATCCACGCCGCTGGGCGACCGGGTAGAAGCAACTGCCATCAAGGGTGTATTTGGCTCTCACGCAGAGCGCGTCGCCGTAAGCTCCACGAAGTCGATGACCGGACACTTGCTCGGTGCGGCAGGTGCGCTGGAGGCGCTCTACTGCATTCTGGCAATCCGCGACGGCGTGGTCCCACCCACCATCAACCTCGATAATCCGGACGCGGGTTGCGACCTGGATTTCGTTCCCCACACGGCGCGCAAAATGCAAGTCGGCGCAGCCTTGAGCAACTCGTTCGGCTTTGGTGGAACCAACGGCTCCCTGATATTCCGCCGGGTTTGATGACCGGGCGCGCCCACCTGGCAGCCGCCGCCTCGGTGCTGGCGCTGCTTGCTGCGGCGGGCCTGTTTATTGCCCGACTCGCCTTGGGCAGCCCGCTGGCGCCAGACTCTGTCGAGCGCATCGTGATCGTCGAAGCCGGCGATTCGTTCGGCGCCGTTGCCAGCAATCTTGCCGAAAGCGAAATTGTTGAGCGGCCTGGGTTGTTCAAGCTGGCCGCTTTCCTACGCGGAGCGGCCGGCCGGATTCAAGCCGGCGAGTACCGGATCCGCTTCGGCGACACGCATCGCGCGCTCCTGGAACGCATGATGCGCGGTGAAGTCGTGCAACACTACTTCACGATCGTCGAGGGCTGGACGGTAAGCGAGTTGCTGCGCGCGCTGAGCGCCGAAGATTTGCTGGCCCAGACGTTAAAATCGAGCAACCCTGAGGAGCTGGCCTGCGAAATGAACCTCGGATATGCGCACGCCGAGGGGCTGTTTTTTCCCGATACCTACGCCTACACGCGGGGAGAGACCGACGCCGAAGTGCTGCTGCGCGCCCACGCCATGATGGAAGACAAATTGCTTGCCGCGTGGACGGAACGTTCTCCCGGCTTGCCGCTTGCCGACCCGTACGAAGTGCTGATCCTTGCTTCCATTGTGGAGCGCGAAACAGCGCTGGACGCCGAGCGGCCGGTCGTTGCCGGCGTACTGACCCGCAGGCTTGAGCAGAACATGCGCCTGCAGGTGGATCCCACCGTGATCTATGGCCTGGGCGCCGCGTATGCGGGCAACATTACTCGCGCGCACCTGCGCGGCGACACCCCCTACAACACCTATACCCGCCACGGACTGCCGCCCACGCCCATCTCGCTGCCCGGTGAAGAATCGCTGCGGGCGGCGGCAAAACCGCGGTCAGGCAGTTACCTCTACTACGCGGCTTCCGCCGCGCTGGACGGAAGTCACGTGTTTTCCGATACCCTCGCCGAGCACAACGCGGCAGTGGCTTCGCTGGTGCGAACGCAGCGCGCCCTGCGCCGCCAGCCATGAATTGCACACAAGAGCATGCAAGTAATGCGGTGTAATGCCGAAACGGCTCTGATCCGCGCTTAACGTGAAAGTGGGCCGATTCATAGTATTGGAGGGCATGGAGGGAACCGGCAAGTCCACACATGCGGCCTACCTGGCGGATTGGCTCAAGCAGAGCGGCCACGAGGTTGTTGCAGCGAGAGAACCGGGCGGGACGGCGCTTGGCGAGCGGCTGCGGGCCATATTGCTGGATCCCGGCATCGCCGCTATGCCGCCCCAGGCCGAGCTGCTGCTGATGTTCGCCGCCCGCAGCGCTGCCATAAGGGAAGTCATTGCGCCGGCCTTGGAGCGCGGTGCCTGGGTGGTGTGCGATCGCTTCGTGGACTCCAGTTACGCCTACCAGGCATACGGACGCGGGCTTCCCGTGGCGCAAGTGCAAGTGCTTGACGAGTGGATCGTGGGTAAATGCAAACCGGACCTGACCGTGGTGCTGGATGCGCCACCCGAGTTGGGCCTGAAGCGCAAATCGGCGCCGGGCGACAAGGATCGATTCGAACGCGAAGACCTGGAGTTCTTCGAACGGGTGCGTTCTGGCTACCTGCAGCGGGCGGCGGCGGGCGGCGCGCGCTATCTCGTTGTGGACGCCGCCAGGCCGCTGGCGGATGTGCGCAGCGCGCTACTGGCAGCGGTGCGTAACTTGGATGACACCCACGATGGCTAGCGGCGGCGAGACCGGCCTGCCGTGGCTGACTGGGCTGGAATCGGAGCTGGACGCATTGATCCGCTCAGCGCAGTTGCCTCACGCCTTGCTGATACACGGAGAGCGTGGAACCGGCAGGCGGCGCCTGGCGGCATGGCTTGCACAACGCATCCTGAACAGCAAGCGCGCCGTGTGGCCGGCGGATTCCGCGCCGGACACCACATTGCACCCGAACCTGCATCCCGCCGTGCCGGAGGAGGGCAAGTCTCTGCCGGTGGACCGCATCCGCGAATTGATCGAGTTCATGCTGATGAGCGCCTACGGCAGCGGCGCGCGGGTCGCCGTGATTTTCCCGGCGGAATCGATGCGTCGCAGCGCGGCGAACAGCCTGCTGAAGATTCTCGAAGAACCGCGACCCAACAGTTACCTGCTGCTGGTGGCCGAGTACACGCAGCCGCTGCCTGCCACCATCATCAGCCGCTGCCGCCTGGCAAAGACGCCGGCGGTGCCTCAGGATGCGGCGCTGGACTGGCTTGCGCAGCAGTCCAAGGACGTGGATTGGCGCAATGCCATGCGACTTGCCGGTGGCGGCCCCCTGTGGGCACAGGAATTGCATGCGCAAGGGCTTGATGAGCGCGCTCGCGCCATGAGCGGCCAGCTGGCGGCGCTGGAGAAACGCAGCGCGACTCCGGCCGAGGTGGCGCGCAGTTGGAAGGACGTGCCGATGCGATTCGGTTGCGATTTCCTGTTTCGCTGCGCATACCGGCGTGTTCGGGATTGGATATCGCCGGAAAACGAGAATAGTGCTTACAGGCAGAGATTTTTGCGCTTGCCCGAAGACTCGCGGCGGGCGATGATCAGCCGCAGCTTCGCTCACCTGGACGCCATCGTGGAATGCCGCCGTTCCGAACACTTCAGCGCCAACGCGGAGTTGGCCATGACTGTGCTGCTGGAGAGCTGGTTCGGCGGGTTCTGCGCGCGCAGATGAAGGCTCCAGCGTTTTACTCGCTGGTGCTGGAGGATTCGAACGCGATGGCGCGGGCCTGGATTTCGTTCCTGGCGCCCGGCGGCCTCTGGGTGCTTGCCCGTCGGGAGCACACGCTCGGCGAGGAAGTGGTGTTGCTTGTGCAATTGCCGGACGGAGCCACGTGCAGCGTGGCGGGCAGGGTAGCGTGGATAGGCGCCGAGAATCGCGCCCAGGGCGGCCGGCGGGAGACCGGAATCGCCCTGGAAGGCCGCGAGGGAACCCTGCTCGCGGACCGCATCAGGGCGCATGCCGGCAGCGCAAACGCTCCTGCCCAAACGTTGTTGGGCTGCCTTTGATCAAGGATCCGAGCGTTCGCTGTTTCTCCAGCCTGCGAAGCGGATGACCCGTTTCGGGGCGGCCTCTGTGCGGCATTCCGGACGCAGCATTTCGGCTTCCAGGAGAAACCAGTTGCGCCGGTGCGCATAGCCAAGCGGAACGCCGGCGCCATTCCTGAAACACCAGGTTCTGTACTGCGCTGGCGCCAGCAGCAGTCTGCCGGGAGCCGCATTCAGCCAAGTGGCGGCATCAAGGATTTCCTGCCTGCGATCCGCCCTGCGCCGCCCGAAGTGGGTTATGGGGCGGTCGATGTGCAGCACCAGTTGCGCGCGCCAATCGGCCATCCCCAGTTCGGCCTCCGCCGGCAACACGGTCTGCGCAGCGGCTGTAATCGTCTTGCCCGACCGGCCTTCGTTCAGGACCGAGAAGGCGCCCCAGCCGAGCAGCAACCAGAAGGTCAAGATGACGCATCCGGTCACTGCGGCGACTCTACGGCTGCCCGCCGCCAGGAGTCCGGCCAGCCCCGCCGCGCTAGCGACGATCAAAAGCGGCACAACAACCGGATGAATCGAATTGATGGTGAGCAGCAAGGCCAGGCGCTCCGGGTACAGGAGGTTGAACCAGAACGGCGAACCATCGGAAAGGGAAGTCACGTCGGGCTGATCCGCCGGCGTCACTCCATAGACCCGCAACATGGCGAACAGCAGCACCGAAAGCGTTGTCATCATGCCGAGCCACAGAGCGCGGCGGCAACTGCGATGCTGCAGCGCGCGACCCAGGGCAGGGCCGCAGGCCAGCGCCAGCGCCGGAATGAGCGGCAAGAAATCGGCGGCGCGCTTGGTCTGGCTGACCGAAAGCAGCAGCAGCGCGGCGCCGGACCAGCAAAACACGCAGAAGAGGGCGCTGTCCTGCCGCCGCAGGCCGTCCCGCCAGGCATAACGCATCCACGGTAATGTCAGGATCAGCGGGAAACACGCCCAGGGTGCGACCTGAACGAGGTAATACCAGAATGGTTTGAGATCGCTCCAGGAGGAGGGTTCCAGCGCCAGGGGCCAGACTTTGAGCACGGCAAGGCGGTAGTGAGCGATCGTCTCTGCGTCCGACAGCCAAAGCAGGCTCAGCCACACTCCTGGAATGACCGCCAAGACGGCGAGACCCCCAAGCCACCGCCAGTCCCAACCGATTGCCGGAACTTTCCATCCCCGGCGCAGCGCCCACAGCCAGGGCAGGAAGAGCAGCAGCGGAAGCAGAGCCGAAACGTGAATCAGCAGGCCCAGGCCGCAGCCGGCACAGCCCAGCAAAAAGTGTCTCCAGGCAGGTCCCAGCAGGAGGTGGCAAGACAGACCGTAGAAGCCAAGAGCGACAAAAAGGCCCAACACGATGTCGCCGCCCCCGGCGCGCGCCTGCACGGAGAATTGCACGCAGGCCAGCAGTGCAGCAGCCGACCAGAAGGCCGCGTCCTCGCCCCAGAGCCGCTTGGCGAGGTCCCAGGTGAGCCAGAGGATGCCGAAAGCCGCCAACAGCGACGGCAGCAGGAAGCCGGCGCGCAATCCGAACAGCCACTGAAATACGCCGAGAATCCATACGTAAAGTGGCCCGTGGTCGGCGAACGGCTCACCCGCCAGCGTCGGCGCAAGCCAGTTGCCGTAACGGAGCATCTCCAATGCCGCCAGGACGTTTTCCGGCTCATTCGGCGGCCACGGGTCCCGCAGCCCGAAGCCGGCCGTAAAAATCAGCAGGGCGCAGCCGAACAGGATCAGCGGCCTGAAAGAGTCTCGCATGAGGCAAGTTTATCGCCGTGGGCGGACACTTATAATGCCTTGCGCGGCGAATACGGCCCGCAAAACGCCGCCTGGACGCCATGACCCTGAGAACCGATGCATTGATTGTGGGCGCCGGCCCTTGCGGGCTTTTTCAGGCGTTCGAATTGGGCTTGCTTGGCATACGCGCCCATATTGTGGATGCGCTGCGCGAGCCCGGCGGGCAGTGCTCGGAGCTCTATCCGGACAAGCCGATTTATGACATTCCGGCCATTCCCGTGCTCAGCGCTCAGGAATTGGTGGATGCCCTGTTGAAGCAGATCGCGCCGTTTGAGCCGGTATTCCATCTCGGTGAAGAAGTAACTGTGGTGGAACCGCTCGAAGCGGGGGAGGGGTTTCGCGTGGAAACCGGCGCCGGAAAGTATTTCCAGGCGCGCACCTTGTTTCTGGCAGGCGGCGTGGGCTCGTTTCAGCCGCGCAAGCTGCGTCTGGAGGGGGCCGATACCATAGAAGGCCGGCAACTTCACTATCGTGTCAAGGATTCTTCACGCTTTGCCGGCAAGCGTTTGCTGATTCTGGGTGGCGGCGATTCGGCTTTGGATTGGGCACTGGAGCTAAGCGGCGTCGCAGAAAGCGTTACGCTTGCTCATAGGCGCAACGAATATCGCGCGGCGCCGGCGTCGGTGGCGCAATTCAAGCAGTTGGTGGCGCAGGGCAGGGCGCAACTGTTCGAAAACGCGCGCGCTACGCGCCTGCAGTTACGCGAACGCGCACTGCAGGCTGTGACTCTAACAGTCGAAGGTGCGGAGCAGGATCCGCTTGAAGTCGATGAATTGCTGGCGTTTTTCGGCTTGGCTCCGAAGCTGGGGCCGATCGCTGGCTGGGGATTGGACCTGAACCGCAAAACCGTGAATGTGGATCCCGAAAAGTTCCAGACCAATGTGCCGGGCATATTCGCCATAGGCGACATCTGCTTTTACCCCGGAAAGAAGAAACTGATTCTGAGCGGATTCCATGAGGCGGCGCTGGCGGCTTTTGCCGCCAAGGAGCTATTGGAGCCGGGGAAAAAGGTGCATTTGCAGTACACGACCACCAGCCCCATCATGCACAAGCGGCTGGGAGTCACCGGCTGACTCCTGCAGGAGCAGGGCCTCACATCGTCTGTATCTAACCGGCCCCGCGCTCCGCCTGCGCCATCTCCGCGCGTATCGCCGCCTCGAACTGCTCCTCGCTGTGCCCGCCGAGCAGCGTCTTGGACAGCTTGCCGTCGGGATTGATGAGATAGTTGGCCGGCAACACGCCCGACCAAAGAGGATCTAGTTCCTCTATCATCAGATAATCTTCAACTTCTGCGCTTAAGTAGCTGTTCCATTGCGGAAACCTGTTCTCAATAAACTCCGTGACCAGCCAACTGGAATCCATCGGATCGTCCACCGAAATGGCAATGAGCGCAAATCGGGACGGATCGAGCTTCTCGCGCAGGTGAAGGAGTGCGGGAATCTCGTGAATACAAGGGCCGCACCAGGTGGCCCAGAAATTCACCAGCACCACCTTGCCTCGGTGGCGTTCAAGCAGGGGCGGCAAATCCCGGGCGTAGATGAAATCCAGGACTCCGCCGCTGCCGGGCGATTGCGGCAAATCGGTGTCCGCGGCCGCGAGCCGGAATCCCCACAGCGCCAGGACTGACAGCGCCAACAGCATTGCCGCCGCTTGCAGGCCAAGCGGTGTAAGATAGCGATGCGGCAATTTGATCTTCATGGAGGCTATGTCCTATGAAACTGAGAGCATACACCAGCGCTATGGCCTTGCTCGGAGCGCTTGTTTTCGCGCCTTCGCTCGCTTGGAGCCAGGTTGAAGTCCTTCATCAGCAGAAGCTCGGGGACGTCAACCGCGCGGCTTTCAGTCCGGAAATCACTGTCTCCAACGACGGCGAGTTGTATGTGGTCTGGCTCGACCGCGACATGCCGACAGGCCCGCCACCCAAGCGCGCTCCCGGCGAACACAGCCATCGATCCTCGGTGGATCTTCTGATATCCAGGTCCGGCGATGGCGGCGCCTCCTTCACTGCTCCGGCCCGCGTGAACCAGGAAAGCGGTGTAATCTGGGGCTTCCAGGTAAGCAAGCCGCGCATCAGCACGGATCTGCATGGAGCGGTGCATATCTTTTACCCCGCCAATGCCGTGTCGTCCGAAACCCGGCTGGACGTGATTGCTTCGCACTACACGCATTCTGCCGACAAGGGCGCCACGTTCTCCGCGCCCGTTACCCTGAATTCACACGTGGACCGTGATGGGCGAGGGCTGCTGGGCGAGGAATTGGGTGCCGCGCACGCCTTTGGGACCATGGCGGTGGCCCCGGATGGAACAGTCCACACCTTCTGGCTGGATACGCGATACATGGACGGTGTAAGCGACGGCGCCACGCTGTTCACGGCCGTCTCTAGCGACGGCGGCGATAGCTTCTCGAAGGAAATCGAATTTGCGCGCGGCGTGGTTTGCCCGTGCTGTCAGCTTGTAGCGGATTTCGTCAGCGACGCCGTTCTGGTCTCCTACAGACATGTCTTCGACGACGGCTCTCGAGACAGTGTGGTGCTGCGCTCCACCGACCAAGGCACCACTTGGCCCGAATTGGCGCGCGTACCCCTCGACCCCTGGTATACCGGCGGTTGCCCGCTGAAGCCACTGGACATGGCCGTGAACGAGAATTACGTCTATTCGGTGTCTTATTCAGAAGGGCCGGAACAGCACGGCGTATGGTTCAGCCGCTCACACAATGGCGCTCTCGAATTTGAAGCGGCGATGCATTTGCATCCTGCGTCCAATTCTAGCGACTCACCAGTCGTCTCTGTCACTCCAAGCGGCGTGGTGCGCGTTGTCTGGCATTCCCGTGAAGAGCGAAGGAGTCCCTTCAGATTGTACATGGCGGAATCCTACGATCACGGCGAAACGTTTACGAAACCGATGGTTCTGCCCACGCCGGAAGGCAATTCCCGTTTTCCCGTGATTGCAACGGCAATGGACGGAACCTCGCATATCGCCTGGGAACAGCGCGTGAAGATCGGTGAGATCGTGACGACCGAGGTACACGTGATGAGCGTGGCCGCGCCACGGATGCGCCTGCGACCGTGATCGCCAGCTTTGAGCCGAGAGGTGGAATAGACGACAACTCGCCTCTCGAATAAACCTTGCAGCCTGTCGGACTGCCTCGTCCTTGAACTCAGGGCTGTATCTTTGGTTGCTCATGGTACTTTCTCCTATGCTCGGAATAGGGCACGGAAGTATCCATCAAACCGGAGGCACTCCTACTCAAATCTAGTGCCTTGTACGATTCAAATAATTTAACATGATATAGTTTGGGGACTGTAAGCTTGAGCGTATTGGAGGGTAGAGATGCAACGACTTAAAATGAACTTTATTAGGGCCACAGCAAGCCTATGCTCGGTGATTCTACTTATAAGCCCGCTAATGCTATTTCCTCCGCAAGTGGAGGCGCATGAAGGAACTCTATTCTATGATAGTTACTCGTGTGGCGGCGGCTGGGGAACGGCGGCGGCAACTTTATCGGTTCCGGTGGGTGGTGTGGAAGCGGCGAATATTGCCGAAAATGCAGGTTATCTGGGGTTTGAAATTCATGTTGATGGTTATATCGTTTGCGGAGTAAGGCGTGATGAGCATTGGATACAGACCGTTTGCTTATTAGCTACTATTCTGTTTTGGGCGGATAGTATCCCGTGCCGCTGGTATATTCAGACGTATGCAGGCCACGGCTGGCACTAGGAATTAGGATATGGATCCAATTTTGATACCTCCCGGGGTAACGGTTGAGCGTGTGATCGTATTCACTGCAATATACGTTCTAGCCGCCATAGGCGCGTGGAATCTTGTAAAGCTAGTGTTCCGAACCATGAAAAAGTAGGGGTGGGCCATTTCGATTGCCTGCAGCCATGGTGTAACACAACCACACTGTCAAATCTGGTGTATGGCGTGATTGAATCAGGCGGCTTTTCTGCTGCTGGTTCTGTGATCGATTCCGTCGACGAATGTCACGCCGGCGACGACATCGGCGAGTTGTCGGAACCCACGTAGCCTTCGCCATCGTTTCTGAGCGCTCATGGCGAGCTGATGCATCAGGCTGAGGCCGGTGCGAGCACTCACGCAGTTTCGTGTTTTGCGGGTCCGCAGGCGGATCGTGGCGAACGTTGATTCGATGGGGTTAGTGGTGCGGATGTGTTGCCAGTGGGCGGCCGGAAAGTCGTAGAAGGCCAGCAACACGGGGCGATCTTTGACCAGGCACGCGACCGCCCTGGGGAATTTGTTCTCGTAGGTAGCGACTGTCAATGCCGAAGTAAATTTCCCCAGTTGTGCCGAAGTAAAAATCCCCACTTTTTTGGATATGTCGGCTCATTCTGAACTTTTTCGTAGGGGCGGGCGTCCGCGGCGTTTCTTTGTGTAGAGAGCACATTTTTTGATACCTCCCGGGGTAACGGTTGAGCGTGTGATCGTATTCACTGCAATATACGTTCTAGCCGCCATAGGCGCGTGGAATCTTGTAAAGCTAGTGTTCCGAACCATGAAAAAGTAGGGGTGGGCCATTTCGATTGCCTGCAGCCATGGTGTAACACAACCACACTGTCAAATCTGGTGTATGGCGTGATTGAATCAGGCGGCTTTTCTGCTGCTGGTTCTGTGATCGATTCCGTCGACGAATGTCACGCCGGCGACGACATCGGCGAGTTGTCGGAACCCACGTAGCCTTCGCCATCGTTTCTGAGCGCTCATGGCGAGCTGATGCATCAGGCTGAGGCCGGTGCGAGCACTCACGCAGTTTCGTGTTTTGCGGGTCCGCAGGCGGATCGTGGCGAACGTTGATTCGATGGGGTTAGTGGTGCGGATGTGTTGCCAGTGGGCGGCCGGAAAGTCGTAGAAGGCCAGCAACACGGGGCGATCTTTGACCAGGCACGCGACCGCCCTGGGGAATTTGTTCTCGTAGGTAGCGACTGTCAATGCCGAAGTAAATTTCCCCAGTTGTGCCGAAGTAAAAATCCCCACTTTTTTGGATATGTCGGCTCATTCTGAACTTTTTCGTAGGGGCGGGCGTCCGCGGCGTTTCTTTGTGTAGAGAGCACATTAGTTGTCCGGTCTTAGAGCACATGAAGTGTCCGGTCGTATCTTCGAGCGTTTCTTGTTTTTGGGGAGTTCGAGATGGGGACGGCCAGGCGACGTCAGTGGAGGCGTTTGGAGATGTTTGAGGAGGCGCTTCGAGACTGGGAAGGCGGCTGTTTGACGCAGGATCAGGCGGCGGCGTTATTGGGGGTGAGTGTGCGGACCTTTCGGCGCTGGACGGTTCGGTATGGCGAGGACGGTATTGAGGGTTTGCGCGACCGTCGGGTGTCGCGGGCTTCGGGGCGTGCGGCGCCGGTGGACGAGGTGATGCGGATGGTGGATCGCTACCGCACCCGGCATGCGGGCTGGAACATGCGTCATTACTACGCTTGGTATCGTCGTGCTGGGGCTCAGCGCAGTTACACGTGGGTGAGGAACAAGCTGCAGGAGCATGGTGCGGTAGTGAAGGGCCGTGGCCGTGGCAAGCACCGGCGCAAGCGGGCTCCGGCGCCGTGGCCTGGAGTGATGCTGCACCAGGACGGCAGTACGCACGAGTGGGTTTCGGGGAAGACTTGGGATTTGATTGTGACCATGGACGACGCCACCAACGAGCATTACTCGATGTTTTTTTGCGAAGAGGAAGGCATGGGGAGCAGTTGTGCGGGAGTGCGCGTGACCGTTCCCCTGTAATCCGAGCCGTTTTGGATGTGTGATTTCCTTGTATGTTGACCCCAAGGAGGTCCCCCGATGAAGCGGAAGCGGTATACGCACGAACAGATCATTTCGATCCTCAAGGAGCACGAGGCCGGCCAGCCGGTCGGCGAGTTGGCGCGCCGGTATGGCGTCGTCGAGAACACGATTTATCGCTGGAAGTCCAAGTATGGCGGCATGGAGATATCCGACGCCAAGCGGCTTCGTGATCTTGAGCACGAGAACGCCCGGCTCAAGAAGCTGTTGGCCGAAGCGGAGTTGGACAAGTCGGCGCTGAAGGAGCTGGTCCAGGGAAAATGGTGACGGTCGCCCAGCGGCGAGCGGCCGTGGATCACCTCACCGATCGCCGCTACAGTCAACGACGTGCCTGCCGCCTGGTGGGCCTGCCCCGTTCGGTGGCCTGGTATCGGCTCAAGGGCCGTGACGACGCGGACCTGCGTCACCGGATGCAGGTCCTGGCGGAACGCTATCCCCGCTACGGTTATCTGACGTTGCACGAGATGCTCAAGCAGGAAGGCCGCGTCATCAACCGCAAGCGCACGTATCGGGTCTACCGCGAGGAAGGCCTGCAGGGGCGTACCAAGCGCCGCAAGAAGATCACGCGGCCCAGAGTGCCCATGCCGGTGCCGACGAAGGCGAACGAGCGCTGGTCCGCGGACTTCATGTCCGATCAGCTCGCCAATGGCCGGCGGTTCCGGATCCTCAACTTAATCGACGACTTCTCCCGCCCGTGTGTCGGTCAGATCGTCGACACCTCGATCTCCGGCGCCCGCCTGGCCCGGTATCTCGATGAGCTCGGCACCATCCGGCCATTGCCCAATACCCTGGTGCTCGACAATGGCCCGGAGTTCACTTCCAAGGCGATGTTCTTCTGGGCCCGGCGAACCGGTGTGCGGCTCCACTTCATCCAGCCCGGAAAGCCGACTCAGAATGCGTTCGTGGAAAGCTTCAACGGCAAGTTCCGAGAGTACTGCCTGGACTTACATTGGTTCGGCAGCCTGACGGAAGCACGCGCCATCATCAAGCGCTGGCAAACGCACTACAACCCTGTCCGGCCTCACCGATCCGTGGGCAGAATGCCCCCCTCAGTGTTCGCCAAGAAAGTAGCTTGATATCACTAGTGTCCGGTTAAAAGTCGAATAAATTCATTTGGTTGGGATTGCCATGGGGTTCGGTCGTGAGTGGGCTGTCGAAAAGCCCTTGATTCAACGAGGTTTTTTCGAACATGGTGATCGACAGGACTTGCAGAAAAGTGTAGAGCGAGACCTCCAGGCCGAGGCGCTTCTTGACGATGGCGACGAGAACGTAGACCGACACGGCGACCCAGATCTGCGTCTTCACGGCGTTCTCGGAGGTGCCGAGGAACGACTTGATGCGCAGGTGCTGCTTGATCCACTTGAAGAACAGCTCCACCTGCCAGCGGTTGCGGTACAGCTCGGCCACGGTGAGGGCGGGCACGGCGAAGTTGTTGGTCAGGAAGGTGAACGTCCTGCCGGTTTTCGGGTCTCGGCACTTCACCCGCCGCAGGGGCTGGGGGTAGTCGTCCCTGGACTTCACGCCCGTCAGCACGACGGTCTGGTCGCAGAGCAGGCCGGCGAACTTGTCGACGGGACGGGAGTATCGGCGGCGGAACCGGGTGTTGGACTTGGCGCGGGTCACGAAGAACGCGCCCATCGCGTGGATGGCGTTGAGCCGCGTGAAGTCCAGGTAGGCGCGGTCCATGACGTAGAAGGCGCCGGGCTCCGGGACCAGCAGGTCCAGCACGTTGACATCGTGCAGCTTGGCCTGCGAGACATGGATGAACGCGGGGATGCTGCCGCGCAGGTCGAGGAGCGTGTACAGCTTGACGCCGGACTTCGTGGTTCGGAACAGCGCCCAGGGGAAGACCGACATGCACAGGTCGATGGTGGAGGAGTCCAGGGCGTACACGGTGTGGTCGAGCTCAAGGCCCAGGTCCTCGCCGGAATACAGGGCGCGGGCCTGCCCGATCAGGCGCTGCGCGAACTCGGCGAAGATGCGCCAGTCCCGACGCTCGTTGGCGTCCGCCAGGGTGGAGCGCCGAACCGGCGAGCGTATGCCCATGTGGTACAGCTTGGCCGACTGCGCCGACAGGCTGGCCTTGATGTCGCGCAGGCTCTCCCGCCCGGTCAGCTGCGCGAACGCCAGCACCCGGTACTGCTCGGCGCAGGACAGCGTGCGCACCCTGCGGTTCCCTTCGTACCGCGCCACCACCCGATGGAAGGTCTTCCAAGGCAGGAAGTCCATGACCTGCGCGAACAGCGTCGTTCCGGCATACATGCGGTCCCCTCAGTCCCAAGGGATCAAAGGGAGAAGATTTTGCCGACCCGCGCTCAAGTCGGGGACACCCAAAATCCGTTGTAACCTCTTGTTAAGCATCCATAAATCAGCGAATCTCTAAACTTAAACCGGACACCAGTGGCTTGATATGATGAATTTCCCACATCCAGGGTGGCTCGGATCCAGGGAAACGGTCACGCGAGGTGATTGAGTCGAAAGGGCTTTTCTATTCGCTGTATACGGATCGTGCGTCGCATTACTGGCACACGCCCAAGGCTGGGGGGCAAGGTGGACAAGACACGCCTCACGCAGTTTGGCCGGGCGTTGATGCAGGATTTGGGCATTGACATGATTCCGGCGTATTCGCCGGAGGCGCGGGGACGTTCCGAGCGGGCCTTCCGCACTCACCAGGGGCGCCTGGTGGGGGAGTTGGCGCTGGCGGGGATCACGGACATCGACGCCGCCAACCGTTATTTGGGCGAGGTCTACTAACCGGCGTTCAATGCCGAGTTTCGCCGTGCACCGGCGGAGGACAAGAGCGCCTTCGTGCTGGTGGCGGATCTGGCCCGCCTCGACGACATCCTGTGCGAGGTGCACGAGCGCACGGTGGCCCGCGACAACTGCGTTCGCTTCGAGGGCCAGGCGCTGCAATTGCCGGCGAGCCGTCACCGCCCGCATTACTTCAAGGCGCGTGTCAAGGTGCGCCGTCACACACACGGCGCGCTTTCCGTCTGGCACGGCCCGCGGCTGTTGGCACGCTACACGGCGGATAGACAGTTCCAGCCAGATGAGCTGGAGAGGGCGGCATGAGCGCCTCGGCGCGCTCCCCGCTACGGTCGCTACGCTCCCTTCGCGGGGAGCGCGCAACCTTCGTCAGGGTAAACTCAAAACCGGACACTTCATGTGCTCTAAGACCGGACACTTCTATTTGTCCGCAACAAACTTTTACAGACAAGCCTGAACGGGGGCCGTAAATCCAACAGGAGATGAGCCTGTAGTCGTGCGTTGGGATCATCGGAGGATGATCGTGACGTTACAGGTCGAACGGGTTCGGAGCCTGGAAGAGGTTCGGGCCTTTGTGGGGGGCAGCGAGGCGGTGGATTTTGCCATCTCGGATCGTGTGGGGATTTACACTTTGGTTCGGCGTACGCTGGTGCGCTTGGAGTATCACCGTCTGGGCAAGGCGGACAAGGGCCTGGTGAAGCGTTATCTGGGCAAGGTGACGGGGGTCTCCAGGGAGCAGTTGACGCGCTTGATTGCGCAGCACCGGTCCACGGGGCGGATCGAGGATCGCCGCGGCGGGGCGCCGGCGCAGCCGTTTGCGCGCCGTTACACGCCGGCCGACGTGCGTCTTCTGGCGGAGGTGGACGCGGCCCTGGGCCAGATGTCCGGGGCGGCCACGCGCTGTTTGCTGCGCCGCGAGTGGGAGGTGTTCGGCAACGCGCGCTTCGCGCGCCTGTCGAAGCTGTCCAACGGGCATCTGTATTACCTGCGCAAGTCGCGGACCTACCGCAGTGTGCGCCGAGTCTTCACGCACACCCGCCCGGCCGCCGTGGCCATCGGGGTGCGCCGGCGGCCCGAGCCGAAGGGCCAGCCGGGATTCTTGCGCGTGGATACCGTGCATCAGGGGGACCAGAACGGCGTCAAGGGGCTGTATCACATCAACGTGGTCGATGAGGTCACGCAATACCAGCATGTGGGCAGTGTGGCGGCGATCTCGGAAGCCTTCCTGCTCCCGGTGCTCGAAGCGCTGATCGAAGCCTTTCCCTTTGTTGTAAAGGGCTTCCACGCCGATAACGGCTCCGAATACATCAACCATCAGGTCGCGGCGCTGCTGATGAAGCGGCATGTGGGGGAGTTCACCAAGTCCCGGCCCCGGCAGTCGCACGACAACGCCCTGGTGGAGAGCAAGAACGCCTCGGTGATCCGCAAGTGGCTCGGCTACAGCCATATCCCGGTGCACTTCGCACCATCCGTCAACGCGTTCAACCGGGACTGCTTGTCTCCCTTTCTCAACCACCACCGCCCGTGCCTGTTCCCCACCGAAGTTATCGACACCAAAGGCCGGGCGCGCAAGCGCTATCCCGACAGCAACGTCATGACGCCCTACGAGAAGCTGAAGTCGCTGGAAAACGCCGGGCAGTACCTGCGCTCCGGCGTCACCTTCGATGAGCTCGACGCCCTGGTTCTCAAGACCAGCGGCTTTAAGGCCGCGCAAGCGCTGACCCGCGCACGCAACGACCTGTTTATGCAAATCGGCAAAGCGCTCGCCGCCGCCTGAGCGCCGATCCCCCAAGCTCGTCCTGTGGAGTTGTGGACGAGTCCTGCGGACCGGCCCGCGCCCTGCGGGACATGGGGACAGCCCGTGGATAACGCTTGCGCGTTACCCACCGCCTGACCCCACTCGCGGGCCTCTCGACCACAACCCCACAGGACCCGCCACCAGAAACTTTGGATCAGGAAGATAAACCCGCCGCAGAACCCTTGAACACCCGGCACTCCAACCTCAAGATAGAAACCCTGGCAGCAACAATCCCAGCCACGACTACCGCTCCGATCCAACCCACCGCTTCAGGCTCATTTCCGTATTGGATTACGCTTTGGAGACAGGGGACATTACTGCTTTGGGCTAGCAGGTTTAATGCAAACCTGATCTTTCAGAGGCAGTTGCAATATATTTAACATAATATACATTATGCCCGAGAGATAACGATCAGCCTTATGGGCCGCCGGCTGCCTGTTCCCTAGTACTGCGCATCGTCCGGCAGCGGACCGGAGACCCTTACTTCATCGATCAGCGTCCGTCGGACAATACGCCCATCGCGCATGTATTGCGTCGCCCTCATGCGCACATCCGGGTCGCCCGGGTTGAAGCTGACGACTTCCGAAACCGTCAAGCCGGAGCCGTCCTTGAATTCCATCAGGAACACCGAAGTCCGCCCCGCTTTGTCATCGGCGATCGCCTTGGCCCAGCCTTCGAGCCGGTCGTTGAAAAAGCGCAAGCGGTCCACATCCCACTTGCCATAGCTTTCAATGCGCTGTTCCGCGTCGGTGTCCGGATTGAGAAGGTTGACCTGGTGATAGTCGTGAACTTCGCCATCGGGCAACAGCCGCACGACGATCCTCGATGGCAGTGTTTCGATCAATTTGCCTTCCGGGTCAACCCGGCGGAACACACCTTCCCAGATACCCTCCATTTTCGCGGTCAGCGGCGCGCGACGGCGCAACTCGGTGCGGGAAATCCGGTCGCCATTGCCAAGTAGTGGTTCGGCAGCAAGACGGTCGAATCGCAGCCAGGAAAAGCCGTCTATTTCGCCTCGAATGGAGCCGTCCACGACCTTGATGGATCGATCCCGATACCAGAGTCGGTGGCGGTCAAGCACCATGTCGAACTCGGCGTAAACCGGTCCGCTTTGCGGATGCTCATAGCGGCACGCCTGTGGCCGCATGCCGCCCTTGAAGCGCTCTGTATCCGGTTCCCAGCGAAAAAACAGATTGCATTCGGAAACAAGAAACAGATCCTCACGGTCCAGCTTATTGACTTCCTCCAATGCAATCGGCGGCCGGTCGTAGGCTTGCTCGAGTGAAGTGAAAAGCTGTTCGACTTCGATTTCTCCGCTGCTTTCGCGCCACACCAAGGACATGACGCGCTGCCGGTGCGCCAAGTGTGGCTGATCCATCTTCACCTCTTCGAGAAACAGCACCACGTTGCCAATGGCCGGCATATCGAGACGATGTACGCGCATGTCGCGCACGAGTCGTACCGCCTCCGGATAATCCGGTTCCCGATTGAGCCGCTCGGCCTTGGCCTGCCGTTCGTTCGAGAATGACCCGGTCCAATAGTTGGCAAAGGTCTCGAGCAGTTCGGCGCCGTCCACCGAGTCGGCGCCCAGAGCCACCGGCCCATGCGCGCCAAGCAAGACGGCGGTGAGAAAAACCGCTGGGAAATGATTGGATTGCATCAATATTGACCTCATGTGTTTGCAGTTCGGTGCGCGTGTGCGTGGGCTCATTTTCGTGGTGGCGCCACTACTACTGTCCAGCCGATTTCAATTTGGAGCGAGCATAACCCACTGTGGGGCCAGTTCGCCGCCGCCTCTACCCTCACCTGCACAGAAACTCACTCGTTCTGATCCGCAGATGCTTCACAAACTCGCGGGCAACTGCAGAAAGCGGCCGGGAGTCCAGATGGATGACCGAAATCGGAAACCGAATCGTGGGCTCCAGGCGGCAGATCTTGACGTCACCATGGCCCGAAGACAGCGCGGTGATCTTGTCTATGATCGTAATCCCGGCCCCTTCTGCTACCAGCGACTTGGCGATGTGGTAGGTATCGCAACTGACCAGCGTCTTGAGCTCCGTGCTCCGTTCCTCCAATTGTCTGGTCAGCATCTGTCCAAGAGGACTTCTGCCGCTAAGCTTGATGAACGGCAGATTGGCCAAGTCCCGGATGCTCAGCACCTGCTTGCCCGAGATCTTCAAGTCCTGCGGCGCGAGCACCACGAACTCGGTGGTCGCGATTGTGTCGATTCCCAAACCGGGTTTGGCGGGTGGATCGAAGGCAACGCCGATGTCAATGCGCTGTTCCTCCAGTGCGAGCGCCATCTCTTCGTAGTGAAGGGTTTCAATTTCAAACGCCGTGTTTCCGTGCGTAAGCAGGAACGACGCGATCGTTGATGGCAGCAAGTGGAGACCGAACGCGGGCGTGGCGGCGACCCGAATGCGAGACTCGTCGGATGAATGGAGATTGTGCGCCAGGCGCCGAAGCTGTTCCATGTTCTGGTAAACGGTGGATACACTCTTGAACAGTCGATGTGCTTCGGGTGTAGGTATCAGCGCGCCGCGAACGCGCTCGAACAGCGCGTAGCCCAGGACCTGCTCCGCATGCGCCAGCACCTTGCTTACGGATGGCTGGGTGACATTGAGTACCTTGGCGGCGGCAGTCACGGAACCGTTGGTGTAAACGGCGTGAAATACTTCGGCGTGGCGCAGTCTCATATCGACATCATGCGAATGGATATTCTGGAAAGTTATACACAGCACCAGGATTTGGCGCAACAAAAAACGGCACACGTCAGCCTCAATCGCAAGCAATTGGAAACAAGAAACCCGAATTGGGCCAGATTAAAGTATTGCCTGTGGTTATATCTTGCCGCTTGATTGGAATTTGCCAATGCCGAACTGCTGATTGATACTTGATTGGGGCGGTTTTGCATCAGGGCTCAACGATCAGGGAGAACTATTGCGGGTTTTGCTTGCTTGCTCAATCGCTCGAAAGCTTGAAACGAAGGGGAACAGAAATGATCTTGTCGCTATCGAAACACCCGAGGAAGGCAGCCGGTCTTCGCAACACGCTACTGCTGTCCGGCTTGGCGGCATTTGCGCTTCAAAGCGTCCAGGCGCAGGAGGAAGAAGCTGCGGACCGCGCTATTGAAGAAATCGTTGTGACCGGGACGCACATCGAAGGAGCCGATGTGGAGGGGCTTTTGCCGGTCACGGTGATAGGGATCGAAGACATACGAACAACCGGCGCCGAGATCGGCGATGAGCTTCTTCGGGCGATCCCGCAGTTCGGCTCGATCGGAATGACGCATGTTCGAGGCGGCATTACGGGCGTAAACGCTGCGCGGGGAGATGTTGCGTCGTTCAACCTGAGAAGCTTGGGCGAAGGCAATACGCTGGTTCTGATCAACGGCAGGCGAATGGTCCTGCACCCTATTACGCAGACCAGCACCGCTTTCGGCGTGCCTGTTGCGTCGGCAAATGCCAACACCTTGCCGATTGCCGGGCTCGACCGGGTGGAAGTGCTGCGCGACGGCGCGGGCTCCTTGTATGGAGCTGATGCCGTTGCGGGTGTTGTCAACTATGTCATCGACGACAGGTTCGACGGCGCCGAGGCATCGATTCGCTATGGCGCCGAGAACGGCACGGGCCGGGATGATGTGTCGGTGAACGGTGCGATCGGCTTCGAATTGGGCGACGGCGCTACCCACCTGCTGCTGTCCGGAAGCTACATGTCCAGCACCGGCGTACTGGCCTCCGAAAAATCCTATTCGGCCACGCAGGACAATCGCTCGCGGGCGCCGGAAGAGTTCAGGTCGGACGTGAGTTTGGACGGGCGTTCCAGCCTGGAGCCCTATTCCCTCGTGAATTTCACAGGATTGGGTTCATTTCATGTTCGGCCTGCAAACCTGGTAACCGATCGCGGCGGCATGCTCGGAGTGGAGGATTGCGGCGGCCGGGGGCTGGCCGGCGCTGATTTGGTCTATAGCGACGGGGTACAGGACTTGTGCCTGGACTCCAGCGGTCAGGATCGCGCCTTGCGTCCCAATCGCAATGAGGTCAAGTCGCTGACGCCGGATACTGACCGCATCAATCTCTATGCCCGCCTTGGGCACGACATGGATAACGGCTGGGAACTGTACGGCGAAGGTTCCTACTACTACTCGAATGTTGATCGCGTTTGGGAGCAGGCGGCGATTCTGAGCAATGGACGCTTCTTTGTGCCGGCGGACTACTATTGGAACCCGTTCGGGCCCGTCAACTTTGATGACGGCCGCCAGAACCCGAACCGGCTGCCCGGCCTCGACACGGCTATCGTTCCCGCTGAAGGCCTCGGCTTTCTGCTAGTCGGCCATCGGCCGGTCGATCTGGGCCCCAGGCGGGTTGAAGTGGAGGGCTCCAGCTATCGCATGTTGCTGGGTCTGCAAGGCAATCTGGGAGATTGGGATCTCGATACCGCTGTCTGGCACAGCGAGGCGCGCGTGGACGATACCGCCAGCAATCGCATCAGTACGCCGCTTTTTCAGGCGCAGATGACACTGGATACCCCGGACGCCTACAACATTTTTTCCGGCGTCAATCCGAACGATTCGACAAGCATCACAGACTTCACGCCCAATCCGCAGTCAAGCATCGATCCTTTCCTGGTCAGCGCATCACGGGACGTCAAGACGACGCTAACGGCCGTCGATTTTCGCGCCTCAAGGCCGGACATGTTTTCGTTGCCGGCCGGTGATGCGGCTATCGCCGTTGGGGCCGAGTTTCGGCGCGAGGAACTGGACGAAGACAACAGCGCAATCTTTGACGGTTCAACACCCTATATCGATCCGCTCAACTCGAATCTAGGCCCCGGAGAGGTAACCAATCTCAGCAGTCTGCAAGGCAGTAGCGTTCGACCCGACGTGCGCGCGGACCGCGATGTGTCGTCACTGTATGCAGAACTCCTGCTTCCGCTGCTGGCGGGCAGCGACGGCGTGCCAACCCTCACGGCACAGATCGCAGCCCGGTTCGAAGATTTCAGCGACGTTGGCAACATAACCCGGCCGAAGATCGCGCTCTCCTGGTATCCGGCTCTGTGGTTGCAGCTGCGAGGTTCCTACTCGGAGGGCTTCAGAGCGCCGAATCTGATTCAGTTGAACTCGCCGGGCACGTCCATCACGACCTCGATACAGGATTTTGCCGAGGGGATACTGCTCGGAACAGGTGACCTGAACAGTGGCCCACCCAACGGAAATTACATTCTGGAAACCTCGGGCAACGCGGCACTCAAACCGGAAGAGAGCGAACAGACGAGTATCGGCATTGTGTTGACCCCCGCGGAAGGCCTCACACTGACACTTGATTGGTGGGAGATCGAATCGACTGGAGCCGTGGGCGTGTTCACGGACGAAAACGAATCCCGTCTTGATGCCGTGCTGCGCGCTGAAGGCAGCTCGAACCCCGCCGTATTTCGTGGTGTACCGGACGCAGCAAATCCGCTCGGCGAAATTGTCAGAGTCGTGCGCCGCTATGAAAACCTCAATACGCGAAACGTGAACGGTTACGACGTTCAAGTTATCTATGCACTGGAATCTCCCCTCGGCGCCTTCGATTTCCGGCTGAACTGGGCCGAGTTGACGGACTTCGACCAGGAAGCCGGCGGTAATGCGGCGCGGCTGGTAGCGGCCGGCGCCAACCCGAGCGTACTCGGGGCCACCGTCGGCTCGCTCATTCGGCGGGAATTCTTCCCCGAGCGGCGCGCCACATTGAGTGCGCGCTGGCGCAGCAATAGTGCGCTTTGGGAAGTGGGCGCGTTCGGCTCCTACGTAAGCGACGTGTTCGAACCGTCGGTAACGAATGCGGATGGCGACTTCATGCAAGTGGACGCGATGACCGTCGTGAATGTTCATGCGTCGCGCTACGATTTGCTTGGACAGGGAAGCACTATCCGCCTCGGGATCACCAATGTCTTCGATGAAGATCCGCCGCTCGCCTCGGAGTCATTCGGATTCGAGGGCGAATTGCATACCAGCCGCGCGCAGTACGTGTATCTGAGCCTGAGCCGCAGATTCAGATAAATTCTGCAGGGTGGCAGGCTGCATGAACCCCGGAAGGCGGAATGCCGCCTTCCGGGGCTCTTGTTATTCTGTTCCCAATGTAAGCGCGTTCGGGCGCCGGGGATCGGACGAACCGAAGAGATAACGAGTTCCCACGGCAATGGATTGCGTGCTACCCATCGTGAAGGTCTCTTCCACAGTGTGCCCCAGCGATTCGAGAATCGCGAGAGTGTCGAGATTGAAGCCTGGTTCGACCTCGAGCACGTCAGGAATCCACTGGTGATGTATGCGGCGTTGATTGGTGGCCTCGGCGATGTTCATCTGGAAGTCGATGACGTTCACGATGGTCTGGATAACAGCCGTGATGATGCGGCTCCCGCCGGGACTGCCGACGACCAGAAACACCTCGCCATCCTTCATCACGATCACCGGGGACTGCGAACTTACCGGGCGCTTGCCCTCCTCTACCCTGTTGGCATGACTGGCAATGAATCCTTCGGCGCCTTCGATGCCGGCCCGCACGGAAAACGTGTGTATCTGGTTATTCAGCAGAATGCCGGTGCCAGATACCGTGAGGCCTGACCCGTAGGAGGACGACAAGGTATAAGTATTCGAGACCGCCGTCCCATTTGCATCCACGATCGAATAGTGGGTTGTCGAATCGCCTTCGCCGAGTGACGCGAGGCCTCCGCTGATCGCGGCTGAAGATGTTGCACGATCCATGCGAATGAGCGAGGCCCTCCGGGCCGCGTAGTCCTTGTCCGTAAGTTCGCTTACGGGCACGTCGAAAAAGGCGGGATCCGACAGGTAGTTGCCGCGGTCGGCAAATGCCAGTTTCATGGTCTCGGCCATGATGTGCAGGGAGCGCGCCGAGTAGCCCCAATTCCGCAGTGGAAAGTTCTCCAGAATGTTGAGTGCTTGCACGATTGCTATGCCTCCCGAACTCGGCGGCGGCATGGAGACAATCTCGTAGCCTCGATAATCTCCTCGTATCGGGGTGCGCACGATCGCCTGGTAGCCGGCGAGGTCGCGCCGATCGATATGGCCGCCGAATCGCGCCATGTCCGAGACGATACGCTCGGCAAGCTCACCGCGATAGAACACATCCGGCCCCTCCTGGGCAATCAGACGCAAGCTGCGGGCGAGCTGCGGACGGCGCATGATGTCGCCGGCGGCGTATGGTTTGCCGCCGCCCTGGTAGAGGGCATCTGCGGTTGCCTCGTTCTGCGTCAACCACTCGTGTTTGGCGGCCAGCAATTCCGCCAGGTCGTGATTGACCACGAATCCATCCTCGGCAAGGCGGATGGCCGGGGCCAACAAGTCACTCCACGCCAGCGAACCGCCTTCCTGCCAGGCCTTGTAGAGGCCGGCGACCGTGCCGGGAACGCCAACGGCAGGCCAGTCGAATCGGGAGCTATCCCGTTTATCTCCTTTTTCGTCGAGAAAATCCTGGGCAGTGACCCCGGAAGGCGCCGTTTCCCGGTAATCTATGGTGTAGGACTGCTCCTTCGCAGCGTCGTGCACAACCATGAATCCGCCGCCGCCAATATTGCCTGCGCGGGGAAGCGTTACGGCGAGGGCGAATCCGACTGCCACGGCAGCATCGATGGCGTTGCCTTGTCGGTTCAGAATATCAATTCCGACCTGCGTCGCGATATCGCTTTGCGTCGAGACCATCCCGCCCGTCGATACCACCGGCGCAAACACGTCGTTGTAACGAACGATGTACGCATCCTTGGCGATGTTGTAGGGGCCTTCATGGTTTTCGGCTAACGCGAATGCGGGTTTGAAAAGCAGCAGTGCGGCGAGCGAAAACATCGCCGCTCTATTCGTACAAACGCTGGTTTTCATCAGATGGAACACCTCTGTGACAAGAAATTCGGCAAACGGCCGCGAGCAAGCAGAACCGCTGTCTATACGCACGCGAAAAATTGGAATTTGCCGGCTATTGCGCTAACGGGCATGCTTACGCCCACGATGAAAGTGAGCTCACACCATGATTGAACACATCAAGGCCCTGCAGTTGGGCTGCGGGCCAATCGGCCGTAGCATCGCGAAACTGGCGGCATCGAGATCCAATATTGATATTGTCGGCGCTGTGGACCCGGCCTTGGCAGGGCGTGACGTGGCTGAAGTCTTCGACGATCGAAAACTGAATGGAATGAAGATCTCCGGCGACGCGCGAGCAACGATTGAACGAACAAGCCCCGATATCGTGTTGCACGCGACAAGTTCGTCGCTGGAACAAGTGATGCCGCAATTCGAGCAGATTCTGGATTTCGGCGTGGATATCGTCTCTACCTGCGAGGAGATGTCATATCCCTTTTTCCATCAACCAAGACTATCACGGAAACTCGATGAACTTGCCCGGCAAAATGGCGCAACGATTCTCGCAAACGGCGTGAATCCGGGCTTTCTCATGGATGTCTGGCCGGTGTTCATGACCGGCGTGGTGCAGGATGTCGAATCGATAGTCTGTATTCGGCTGCAGGACGCAGCGCATCGCCGTTTACCGTTCCAGAAGAAGATCGGCGCGGGGCTCAGCGTCGATGACTTTCAGCAACGGGTCGCCAATGGAAAAATCCGCCACGTGGGCCTTCCCGAATCGGTGGCTATGATCGCCGCTGGTCTTGGTTTTCGGTTGGATGATGTTGCCGAGACGATTGAGCCGGTTATTGCGACACGGAAAGTGAGCAGCACCAAGCTGTCGGTCGCTGCGGGCCAGGTGGCAGGCGTAAGGCAAGTCGCGAATGGCATTGTTGCCGGCGCCGAAGTCATTCGACTCGAATTCAATGCTTACATTGGCGCGCAGGACCCTTACGACGCTGTCCACATCAAGGGTATGCCGGACCTGGATGTGGTGATCAAAGGGGGTGTGCATGGTGACCTGGCCACCGCTTCGGCGGTTGTAAATGTAGTCCCTCGCGCCATCAATGCGCCGCCCGGACTGAAGACAATGATCGATATCCCACCTGCTGCGGCATTCCGATAAGAAGGCTGGGCGCAGCCTAGGCGATATATCGCAAACTGGGGCTCGTTCAAGCAGCGCGTGGTTTGGCGAACAGCATCTGGGCGTCGCCTATCGTGCGCTCGGCAAAGCCCGCTTCGCAGTAGCGGAAATAGAACTCGTACATGCGGATGAATTCTTCCGGGTAGCCGAGCTCGCGGATAGCGTTGTGGTTGCGCGCCAGCGCGGCCGCCCAATGCTGCAATGTGCGCACGTAGTGGCTGCCGATGTCCTCCATTTCTACCAGCCGAAGGTCCGTGCGGCGGCGCACCGCGCCCATGATGGCCTCCACCGACGGCAGGAATCCGCCAGGGAAAATGTACTGCTTGATGAAGTCCACGGTTTTCAGCGCCTGACGATAGTTCTGATCCGTAATGGTGATGGCTTGCAGCGCCATGCGGCCATCATCAGCCAGCAGTTCGCTGCAACGCTGAAAATAAAGGTCCAGGTACTGCGCCCCCACGGCCTCGATCATTTCGATGGAAATCAGGCGGTCGAAGCGGCCCTTCACGTCGCGGTAGTCCTGCAAGCGCAACTCGACGAGGTCGGATACGCCGGCCGCCTTGATCCGGCGGCTGGCTTCGGCGAACTGGCGCTGGGAAATGGTGATGCTCACTACTCTGCAGCCGTACTCCCGGGCCAGGTGTATCGCGCACGCGCCCCAGCCGCTGCCGATTTCCAGCACCCGCATTCCCGGCTCCAGCGCAAGCATGCCGCACAGCCGGTCGAGCTTGGCGATAGAGGCCTGCTCCAGTTCGACTTCGTCGGTTTCGAAGTACGCGCAGGAGTAAAGCATGGTGGGGTCCAGCACCAACTCGAAGAAGTCGTTGCCCACATCGTAGTGCTGCGCAATATTTCTTTTCGCCCCTACCCGCGTATTGCGCCGCCAGGCGTAGGCGGCACGGCGTAGCAGACCGGCCACGCGGGTCATTGGGCCTTCCAGACCTTCGAGCACGTCGCGCTCGCGAAGCAGGACTCGCAGCAGCGCCGCAAGATCGGGAGAACGCCATTGGCCCGCCATGAACGACTCTCCCGCTCCCACCGAACCGCCCAGCGCGACAGTGCGCCAAAGTGCACTATCCAGGACTTCCAGCCTGGCCGCTGGGGCCGCCTCCCCGCAATCCACGCCGCCCACAACCAGCGACCGGCCGCCTTCGACGATTTCCAGTTTGCCGCTGCGCAAGCGGCCGAGACGCGACAAGATGGGTCCGCGCCAGGCGGACGGCGGCAGCCCCGCTTGAGACGCCGGTTTCATCGGCCCGGGTGCGCCATGGGTTGTACGCCCTTCCGCCACAAACGCAGCGCATTGAGATGGATGCGGAACGTAACGTTGGCGGTCATCAGCGGAAACCGCAGCAGGCTGCGTGCAAGCGCACCCGTTGTCATTTCCCGCCGGGCGAGCGCGAGACTGGTCTGTAGCGCTGAATCGTTCCCGCGGCGAACATCAATGCTGAGCGACAGCCGGTCACCCGGGACGCCGGCCCAGCAGCGGTAGTAGAGATCCATGGACAGAAATGGAGAAACATGCATGTCCTTCGGAAAATCAAACAGTTCTCCCCTGCCCCCTCGCTTGGATGAAGTGACCGGCAGCACATAGCATGTGCGTTCCTTCCAGGGCGTATTGCTGACCTCCAGTACATAGCAGCGCGGTCGTGGGTCATCCGCCGCGTAGCAGTAATAGACCGAGATCGGATTGAATACATAGCCAAAATAACGCAAGTGGGTCAGCAACCTCACCGGTCCGTTCAGCCGCAAGCCGCAACGCTCCTGCACCAGCGCGCGAACACCCGCTGCCAGATCGCGTTGTGTGCCGTCTAGGTGATCGCTGGCGCGGTATTCGGCGATGGCCGGCCGGCGAGTGGACCAAAACCAGCGCCCGGCAAACACTTCGTCCAACTCGTCCAGGTCCAGGTAGGCCATGAACAGGCGGTATTGAAACGCATGCGGCGCGGGCTTATGCCTCGTGTGCCGAACCCAGCCCTCGTAAATTGCGCTGTGCATACTGCGATTGTGCCTGAACAAGGGTCTCTGAGGCCCACTTGCGCAGGTCTCGCGCCGCCTTCAGGCCACTGTTCAGCCCGTCCTCGTGAAAGCCCCAACCGGCCCAGGCCCCGCAATAGAAGCGGCCGCCTACGCTGTTCAACTCCTCCAGGCGCCGCTGCGCGGCAAAAGCCGCCGCGCTGTAGGCCGGATGCGAGAACTCCAGCGCACCAATGCGCTTTGACGGTGAAATGTCCAGGAGTGGGTTGATGGTTACGCAGACAGGCTCAGGGCATTCGAGGTGCTGAAGCATGTTGAGGTTGTAGGTTACCGATGCGCGCTCGCCGGCACCGGAACCTCGGTAGTAGTTCCAGGATGCCCAGGCCCGTTTCCTTCTGGGCAGTACGCGCGCGTCGGTATGCACCACTGCCTCGTTGCGCTGATACGGAATGGCACCCAACACCTGGTTCTCAAGCGCGGTAGGGTCCTGCAGCAGCGCCAGCGCCTGATCGCTGTGGACGGCTACCACGACGGCGTCGTGGGTCTCCAGACCGGCAGCCGTTGCAATACGCACTTTCCCGGCATCCGATCGAATACCGCATACCGGCGTGTTCAGCTTCAGCCGCCCGCGAAATTGGCGCAGCACGGCATCCACATAGCGACTCGAACCGCCCGGGATCATGCGCCACTGGTGGTGCCCTCTGGCCCCCAACAGCATGTGATTGTCCATGAAGCGCAGCAGATACAGGCTCGGAAAACCTTCCATCATCTCGACCGGCGACGACCATATCGCCCCAGTCAGGGGCAGCAGGTAGTCGTTGGCCAGCTCCGGACCGTAGCGCCCCTGAGCTATGAAATCCCTTACGCTCAGCGCGGCCAGCTCCTGCTCTCGTTCGGCCAGTGCGCGCTTGGCGTCGCGATGAAAGCGCAGGATATCGCGCAGCATTCGGTAATGCCTGGGCCGGAAAAGGTTCCGGCGCTGCGCGAATAGCTGATTCGTGGTGCTGCCCTGGTATTCCAGGCCGGTGCGGTCGCAGCGCATGCTGAAGCTCATAGCCGTATCGCGTGAAGCAACATCAAGTTCTTCAAGCAAACACTTGAATAACGGATAATTAGCGTTGTTGAACACCATGAAGCCGAGATCGGCCCGGTATTCCCGCCCGAATCTCTCGAAACGCAAGGTGTGCGCATGCCCTCCTGCCCGGCCGCGCGCCTCGTAGAGCGTCACATCATGGTCGGCGTCCAGGTCCCTGGCCGCGGCAAGGCCCGAAATACCGGCGCCCACTACTGCGACGTCAAGGCGCAGGGAAGCCGAAAGTGCATTCTGTTCGCTTTTCACGCCAAGGCCTGTGGACGATTCAATCGCGTGCAACGCCGGGCCGTCATGTTATCCCCGCGATCCCCTGCTTAAACTCTCGGACGGCTATAATTCGCTCCCGTTGAGCGTGTCGGATTCAAACGCTGGAGCGGGGGTCTGCACGGAAGCACGAGGGGTGTGATGAAAAAGGCGCAATACAAGGCGCGAGCCGTGATCATCGGAATGATCGGCTTTCACGTGGCCTGCTTTGGCGCCCTGCTTACTGGGGTAAGCAAGACAGCGCTGATCGTCGCAGGCTCGCTCTACTTTCTGCGTGCATTCGGAGTTACGGCCGGCTACCACCGCTTGCTGGCCCATTCGTCCTATAACGCTTCGCGCCCAGTGCGCTTCCTGCTGGCCTTTCTGGGCAGTTGCGCGACCCAGGGCGGTCCCTTGTGGTGGGCCTCCCACCATCGCAGGCACCACCGCTACTCCGAGCGCGAGCAGGATGTGCATTCGCCGATTCAGCGGGGCTTCTGGTACGCGCACATCGGCTGGATGTGGGACTCGGAGTGCTTCCAGGGCAGCTTCGCCAACGTCAAGGATCTCCACCGCTACCCCGAGATCAAGCTCCTGCAGAAGGGCTACCTGTTCCTGATAGCCGGACAGGCGGTGTTCCTGTTCGGGCTGGGCGTGCTGCTCAACGCGCTGGCTCCGGAACTGGGAACCAGTGGGTCGCAGTTGCTCGTATGGGGCTTTTTCATCAGCACCGTCGCCTTGTGGCATGCGACGTTCATGGTCAACTCCGTCTGCCACCTTTGGGGCACGCGGCCCAACGCCGCCGGGGACGGAAGCCGCAACAACGTGCTGGTTGCACTGCTCACGCTCGGCGAAGGCTGGCACAACAACCACCACCGTTGGGCCTATTCAGCCCGCCATGGGCTGCGCTGGTGGCAACTGGACGTTACCTGGCTCACTTTGCTGCTCATGAAGCAGCTTCGCCTGGTGAGAGACCTCCGGCTGCCGGCCCGCAACCCGGCGCCGGCCAGAGCCTGAGTTCCCAAGGCTTGGTGAAGGTTGCGGATCAATCCGCAACTTGCAACAGTCGCCAAGTCAAGGTGCGGGGCTAAGCTCAAGCTCCAGGGTGCCCTGCCCGGCCTGCCATTGCCCCTGCGCCTCGAAGTCGCCTGCATTGCGCGTGGTCTGGCCGCTGACGGAAAGCCGCGCGGTAATCGCCAGTTCGGGCTGATCGGAAATTTTGGCGCCGGGCAGCATGGCGTCGCCATCGTCCAAGCCCGTGGCGAGTGGAAAAAGCGCGCCATCGATGCGCTTGGCGGCCAGCGGCGGCCCCGGCTGGCCGGGAATGCGCGCCACGATGAATAGAACTGCGCCGGGCGGCGGTGAAGCGCCCTCCGCCAAACTCAATCGAAGCTCTACGATGCCGGTGGAGGCGCCGGCGTTTGCATCGGCGGGAGCCGCCAAGGACGGGCCGGATGCCCCCAGATTCGCCAATTCGCGTTCCACGATTTCTCGCACTTCCGGCGTTACAGGTCCCTCCAGCATAGCGCGCCAGCGCCGCACAGCGGTTACTGTTTCCCCTCTGGCGCTGGCTCGCAAGCCCCCATACCAGAGACCCTTCGGGTGCGTGGGGTCGAACTCAAGCGCCTGCTCCACCATGTCGCCCGCTTCCTGCAGCAGGCGTTCGGGACTTTCCAGGATCAGCGCCTCGGCTTTGCCCATCAGCGCGTCCGGATCGCGCCCTCCGGTAAGCGCCAGGACCCGGTCGAACGCCTCCACAGCCTGCGGATAATCGCCAAGCTGGCTGTAGGACGCCCCCAGCAGCATCCAACCCTGGGCATCTTGCGGCGATTGTTCGAGCCTTTCGCGCAACGGGCCCACAAGACGCTCAAGCGCCAGCGGTTGCCCACCATCCCCGATCTGCAGTTCCGAGTGAGCCCACTCGTGGTTGCTCGATTGGAAATATGTCAGCAAGCCCAAGGCCGGAATCAGCAGGCAGACGGCGGTCAGCGCCGCGGTGCTAATAGGCCGCGCGCGGTCGCGCCACAGTGGAACCGCAACACAGGCCACAGCGGCCAGGATCAAGATCCCCGCGACGATCGCAAACCAGGCGAAGGCGCTCATTCGCGTTCCGGGATCGGCAGCCGCGAGCGGCGGCGGATAACAGCGGCAAGCGTGCCGAAAGCCACTGCCACCACGATCACCGGGCCAGCCCAGAGCAGCAAGGTGTTGGGTGCAAGCCGTGGCCGGTAGAGCGCGAAATCGCCGTAACGATCCAGCAGGAACTGCTTGACATCGTCTTCGCTGGCGCCGTCTTTCACCATCTTGTGCAGTTCCCGGCGCATGTCCCTGGCCAGAGGCGCATCCGAATCCGCCAGGTTCTGGTTCTGACATACCATGCAGCGCACTTCTTCAAGCAGCTTGCGGTAGAGCTCCTGCTGAGCCGGCGTGGCCAGCGGAGGCTGGGTATCTACCGCCATCGCATTGGCCGCCATCAGCAGCAGCGCAAAAGTCGTCATTCGTTTCATGGCGCTTGGCCCGCCAAGACCGGCGCGAACGCTTGCAAAAAGACCGCGCTGTCAAGAGGTCCCACGTGTCGATGGAGCACGGTGCCGTCGGCGTCAATCAGGAAAGTCTCCGGTGCGCCATATACGCCCCAATCGATGGCGGCCCGGCCGTCGGCATCGACTCCTATGGCACGGTAAGGGTTGCCGCGCTCTGCCAGCCACTGGCGGGCATCGTTGCCGGCGTCCTTCCAGTTGAGGCCATACAGGGGAACCCCCGCCCGGCTCAACTGCATGAGAAACTCGTGTTCTACAACACAGCCGGCGCACCAACTGGCCCAGACGTTCAACATCCAGGCACCGTCTTCGATATCGGTAAGCGAAAATGTCGCGCCCTCGTCCAGCAGCGTGGGCAGCGAGAAATCCGGCGCCGGCCGGCCGACTAGCGGCGATGGCACCAGACTTGGGTCGCGGCCCAGGCTCACCCCGAACAGCAGCACCAGGGCCAGCAACACGCCGCTGGGCAAGAGCAGCAGCCAGCGATTGCGCCGTTGGCGCGCCGTCACGTCGAATCTTCCACGGAACGCGCGCGCCGATAGCGGGGATCCGTAATCGCCAGAAGGCCGCCTAACGCCATCACGAGCGCGCCCAGCCAGATGAAGCGCACTAGTGGCTTGAACTGCACACGCACACTCCAGGCATCGTTGCCTAACGGCTCGCCCAAGGCCACGAACAGATCATGCCGCCAGCCGGCGTCAATGCCGGCTTCGGTCATCGGGCTTTTCTGCACTTCATAGACCCGCTTTTGCGGATAAAGCGTGGCTACCGGCCGATTGTTCCGGGTTACGTCCACGACGCCCTGCTCCGCTTCGTAATTCGGGCCCTCCACCTGTTCGATACGCTGTAGTTCGAACTCGTAGCCGGCCACCGCCAGGCGCTCCCCGGGCGCCAGACTGCGGTCCAACTCCACGCCCCACGCGGAAACCACGACGATGCCCAGCGTGGTGATGCCAAGACCGCAATGCGCGAGTTGCATACCCCACGACGACCGCGTCGGCCGGGGGCCGCGCCGTAGCAGCCACGCGAACGGATCGCGCAAGGCCGCGGCAATTACCCATAGAGCGATGAGCATGCCCACCAGTGTGAGTATCCCCGCATACCCATAGACCAACAGCGTAAGCCCGACTACCGCCAGCAGCGCCACCAGCGCAGGCACACGCAACTTGCGCATCCATGCGGTTTGATCGGTTACGCTCCAGGAAGCGTGCATGCCCGCCCCCACGACCACCAGCAACGGCAGCATGGGCAAAATGAAAACCAGGTTGAAGTACGGCGGCCCGACCGAAATCTTGCCCAATTCCAGCGCGTCGATCGCCAGCGGATAAAGAGTGCCGAACAGCACCAGCACGGTCGCGGCGCTGAGCAGTGCGGTATTGACCAGCAGCGCCGCCTCGCGCGAGACGAGCTTGAAGCCGGCCGGTGGGTTTGTAGCCGGGTTGCGCAGCGCATAGAGGAGTAGCGCTCCGCCCATCACCACGGCCAGAAACACGAGGATGAACAACCCGCGTGCAGGATCACTGGCGAAAGCGTGCACGGAAACGAGGACGCCCGAACGCACCAGGAATGTGCCGAGCAAGCTGAGTCCGAACGCAGCAATTGCGAGCAGCAACGTGGCACTGCCGAACAGCCCGCGCCGTTCGGTCACGGCCAGCGTATGAATCAGGGCTGTGGCGCCCAGCCAGGGCATGAAGGAAGCATTTTCCACCGGATCCCAGAACCACCATCCGCCCCAGCCCAATTCGTAGTAGGCCCACCAGCTACCCAAGGCAATGCCTACGGTAAGGAACATCCAGGCTGCCGTCGTCCACGGCCGTGTCCAGCGCGCCCAGCGCCGGTCGAGGCGTCCGCCCAGCAAGGCAGCGATAGCAAAGGCGAAAGGCACAGCCAGCCCCACATATCCCATGTAGAGCAGCGGCGGATGCATGGCCAAAGCCGGATCCTGAAGCAGCGGGTTGAGGTCGGCGCCGTCCACTGCGGGCGGAAAAAGTCGCAGGAAAGGGTTGGAAGTCAGCAAAATGAAAAGCAGGAATCCCACGCTCACGAAACCAAGGACTCCAAGCACCCTGGCCGTTAATTCTCTGGGCAGCGCTCGGTTGGCGAGAGCCACGCCGCTGGTCCAGGCACCCAGAATCAGTTGCCAGAGCACCAGCGAACCTTCGTGAGCGCCCCAGATCGCGGCAAATCGGTAGAGCGCGGGCAATTTCAGGTTCGAGTGCAAGGCCACGTACTGCACGCTGAAATCATGTCGCCAGAAGCTCAGCGCCAGCATGGCGAACGCCACGGCCGTGAACGCGAGCATGCCCAAGGCGCAGGGTTTGGCCACGGCCATCCAGCGTTCGTTGCCGGTTTGCGCCCCAACCAGTGGAAAAACCGTGAGCGCCAGCGCCAGGGCCAGAGCCAGGGCGAGACTGATCTGGCCGATTTCGGGAATCATGCGCTGTGGACTTTCCGGCTTTGCGCCGGCTCAGCCGCAGGACTGCGCCTCACGGTAGCGAAACGCCCGGCGGATGTCCCCGCTGCTCAAGCATTTCGGCTACTTCCGGCGGCATGTAATTCTCGTCGTGCTTGGCCAGGACTTCATCGGCGCGAAACAGTCCACCCGCTTCTACCATGCCGTGAGCCACCACGCCCTGCCCCTCGCGGAACAGGTCCGGCAGAACGCCGGAGTAGGCCACGGTTATGGTTTGTTCGAGGTCCGTTACGTCGAACTGCACTTGCAACGATCCTGGCGCACGCCGAATGCTGCCCTGCTCCACCAGGCCGCCGACCCGCAGGCGCTGTCCGGACGGCGCTTCTCCCTGGGCAATCTGCGTAGGCGTATAGAAATACAAGAGGTTCTGCTCGAACGCAGCCAGCACCAGGGCGGTGGCCGCCATCAGCGTCACCAGCCCGAGCCCCAGCGCCAGCATTCTGCGGCGGCGCGGTGTCATATGCGCAACTCCCATGCGCCTTCGTTCGACGCATCGCTCAGGTTTCGGATTTGCCTGCGCGCGCCGCTTAACCGGCGGCGGGCGCTGAACAACAGTCCTGCCAGGATCGCAAACGATAGCGCCACGCAAGGCCACACGAATGCGCCATAGCCGCCCATGGCGAAGAACTCGCTCATGCGCTTGCCGCCGCTGCTTCGCGCGCCCAGCGTGCGCCGCGTTCCCGCAGCAGCACTTCGGCGCGGGCCCTGGTCAAGGTGACCGAGATAGCGAACAGCACCGCGCCCACGATCATCACCAGCAGTGGCCATAGCATGTCCCAGGTTATCGCCGGCGCCGCCAATCGCGACAGCGTCGGCCCCTGGTGCAGGCTGCTCCACCATTCGACCGAAAACTTGATGATCGGCAGGTTCACGACTCCCACCACCGCCAGAATCCCGGCCGCTCGGTCGGCGGCGTTGCGTTCCTCCAGCGAGGCATGCAGCAGCATATAGCCCAGATACAGGAAGAACATCACCAGCACCGAAGTCAGCCGCGCGTCGCCCCAGCTCCAGTAGGCGCCCCACATCGGCTTGCCCCAGAGCATGCCGGTCGCCAGCGCCAGGCCCGTAAAAGCCAAGCCTACCGGCGCCGAAGCGACAGCGATGGCGTAAGCCAGTTTCATGCGCCATACCAGACCAATTGCCGAACCGATCGCCATGAGCGCGTAAAGCTGCATCGCCAGGTAGGCAGCCGGCACGTGAAAGTAGATGATGCGAAAGGCGTCGCCCTGTTGGTAATCGGGCGGCGCAAGCAGCAAGCCGCCGACAGCGCCCACGCCGATGGCGGCAGCGCCGGTCCACAACATCCACGGCTCCAGCCGCCCCGCCATGCGGTAGAAATGCGGCGGGGAGGCCAGCCTGTGGAACCAGTTGGGAAGTCGAATTCTGGGAAACCACCTTGGCATGCGAATCACTTGCTTGACGATGCATATTCTAGCCCGGATGTCCGGGCAAAGCGGCAGCGCATAGCGCAAAATGAGCCAGCCCCGAATATCTCAACAGACCGGATCGAAGCCAGGAATCTGAATGAGATATGAGGACTAGTTTGCCGTGGCCCGCAATGACGCGGCGCAGGCCCACGGCAAGAGTCCCAACGCGAGCAGCAGAAACGCCGCCAGCATCATTAGCGGAGCAGCCGGCGGGCTGCCCGCGGCTGCCAATTCCACCGCGCGCGCTCCGAACAACAACACCGGTAACGACAGGGGCAACACCAGCACCGCCAGCAATCCAGCCCCCCGCCGCAAGCCTGATGTCAGCGCCGCCGCCAGCGTTGCCAGTAGGCTTAAGGCCGGTGTTCCAATCGCCAGTGTGGCCGGCAGTATCAACAGCGCTATACCAGTCACGCCGTAGCTGTATGCCAACAGCGGCGACAGCAGCACCAGAGGCAGCGCGAATATGCACCAATTGGCCAGTGCCTTGGCTAACGCAATTGCCGCCGGATCAACAGCGCTAAGCAGCATCAGGTCAAGCACCCCGTCTTCCCGATCAGGTTGAAACAGCAAGGGCATAGCGAGCAGCATCGAAAGCAGCGCCGCCACCCATATGATGCTGGCGCTCCAGCCCGAAAGTGATTCGTCCATCCCGGCAACAATCGGGAACAAGGAGGTGGAGCAAGTGAAAAAAGTAATATTAATAATTATATGATTCCATTTCTTAATGTATATTAAGATCTCCTGTCGCAGAATGTTCAGCCACAATCTCATTTCCCGACGCCCAGGATCAGTTGCGCGCTGGGCGCATCCACATCCCATGCCTCACGATGACCGGCCAGAACCGCGCAACCTCCTTGCTCCAGGTGCTTGGAGACTTCACGCATCAGCCAGGATCGACCCTGAGCATCAAGATTGGAATCGGGTTCGTCCAGTAACCAGAGCGGCGCTCGGACGCCTACCAGCCCGGCCAGCGCCAGCCGACGCCGCTGGCCGTAGGAAAGCCGCGCGGCGGGGCGATCTTCCAGACCCTTCAAGCCCGCCCGCTCAAGCAATTCCCGCTCGTCCCCGGCTCGCCCGGCAAGGCGCAAGAGAAAAGCCAGGTTGCGGAGTGTGCTCAATTCGCCCTTGACGCCATCCTTGTGCCCCAGCCAGCCCAACTTGCGCGCATAAGCGGCTGGATCGGCACGCAGAGATACACCGTCAAGCAGCAGCTCACCGTTTTCAGCCGGTAACAAGCCCGACAGCACCCGCAGCAACGATGTCTTGCCGGAACCGTTGCGACCGCGCAGCAGAAGCATGTGTCCCGCTTGCAGTGAAAACGACAGTTCGTGAAACAAGCGCCGCTCGCCTCTCCACAGAGTGAGCCCCTGCGCATCAAGCATTGCCGGCACCCGTGCTAACGAGGTGGACTAACCGATTCTGACCAGCAGCTTGCCGAAGTGCTCGCCGCGCGCGATGGCCTGAATGGCTTCAGGTCCCTCGGACAGGGCGAATTCACGGTCGATGACCGCCGAAATGCCATGTTGCGCAAGGTGCTCGGCCAGAGCAGCGTGATCCTCGCGGGCACCCACCGTAATGCCATGAATACTTGCGCATTTCCCGATCAGCGCCATTGCGTTCAATTCTGCGCTTATTCCGCCCAATGCCCCCAGCATTCCAACAGCTCCGTTAAGGCCCAGAGCTTGTAGCGATTGGCCCAGAGTTGCCATCCCGCCGGTTTCGACGACCACATCCACGCCGCCGGTGCGCTTGAATGCCTCCAGGCCCCACTCGGGCGTGTCGCTGTAATTGATGGTTTCGTCTGCACCCAGCTCTTTGGCCCTCTCAAGCTTGTCGTCGCTCGACGAGGTAATGACTGCAGTTGCACCCAGCGATTTTGCGATCTGCAAGGCGAATATCGACACCCCTCCGGTTCCCAACATCAGTACTTTGGAGCTTGGCCCCAGGCGCCCTCCGCAATGCAGCGCCGTCCAGGCCGTCACGCCGGCGCAAGCCAATGCGGCGGCGGTTTCCATGTTCATCCCTTCGGGAACCGGCAGCAGCCCGCGCTCGGGAAACAATCCCAATTCGGTCAGCGCACCAGGCGCCTCGCAGCCGGTCGAGCGGGTGCGCATCCCGGAACGCACGGGCTGTGATTCCCAGTCCTGCCAGAACACCGTCATCACACGGTCGCCGGGACGGTATTGCGACACGTCCGCACCTACCGCTTCCACGACACCGGCGCCATCCGACAGCGGGATGAGCGGAAAATTTTTCTCGCCTCCGTAGAAGCCCGCGCAGATCATGTAATCGCGGTAATTTACGGCTGCCGCGCGCATGCGCACCAGCACCTCCCCGTCACCCGGCTCCGGCGTCGACACCGACTGAACCGCCAGATGTTCGAGGCCGGATTTAGAAAGCTGCACAGAATGCATTGATATTCCTCTTGATTTCATAACCTGACAAGACTGCGGGCATAGCCGTCACAAGCCGCCGCTTTGGTGTCTGGATTATAGATTGGCGGCCGGTTACCGAGACTCTTCATCCTGTGCCCGCGTGGCTTGCTGCAGGTAGAGGATCAGGTCGGAACGATCTTCGGGATCGCCAAGGCCGGCGAACACCATGCGGTTGCCCGGCAGAAAATCGCTGGGCCGGGCCAGCCACCGGTCGAGTATCTCCGGTGTCCACACGATGCCGGACTCAGCCAGCGACTGCGAGTAGTCAAAACCTTCAGCGGTGCCGGCGGCACTGCCGAACAAGCCAAAGAGAGAAGGCCCCACGACCTTGTTGTCGCCCTTCTCAAGGCTGTGACAGGATCGGCATTGCAGATACAGAAGCCGGCCCCGGGCGGCATTGGCTCCCGCCAGCCGCTCTCGGAGCGCCGGCGAACTCTCGGGCGCCTGGTCAGAAGCCTGGTCCGCATCGAACGCTGCAGCCGGATACAGTCCCACAAACCCGATCACGGCCAGTGCGGCCCCCGTCATGCGCAGCGCCCGCCACCCGCAGCGTACCCGCAGCGGCCCGCAAATGGCTCGCATCATCCGCAAACTGCCGAACCGAGAATCGCTCGGCGCCCGAAACAGGTATCCGCGCCTGGTAGCGCAGGTCTTGGCCATGCCATTCGGACTCACAGTTCCAACAGCGCCCCGACCGCGGCGCGCTCGGCAGATTCCATTGCCGCCTCCATGCCACGGTTGGACACCGCCGTGTGCTCACCGCAAAAGCGTAGCCGCCCGAAGGGCTCCGAAAATCGTGGCAGGTATTCGTGCAACTGTCCCGGCCGCCATTCGGTCCAGCCGCCCCCTGCATAAGGATCCATGTGCCAGCTCTTGTAACCCACCACCTCGAGTTTCCCCTGCGCCGCCGGTCGCAGACGTTCGTACTCCTTGACCACCAGCGCGCGCGCGGCCTTCTCGCCCAGCCGGTCCAGTCGCTGGGCCATGAAACCGCGGGCCCTGGCCATGAGTCCGGTAATCTCATGACTGTCTGTCAACTGGCGCAATGCGCGGACCTCGCCCAGCGGGGTATCCGTCCACATGGCGGGGTCGAGTCCGTCGTCTTCCCAGAAATTCTGCTTGGCATGAAGCACGATCTTGTTGATCATCATGGCCGGCAACAGCTTGATGGCCCGATCGAGAATCGGCGGCAACCCGGGATCGAAGCCTATCCAGCGCATCGGAGCAACGGGCACTGCGCAGATCGCTTGCCGAGCCAGATGGCGGCCACCATCGTCCGTGAGCACCTCGACTTGCCCGCCGCCCTGGGTAACCCCCACAACCCGGCGCCGGCGCAGCACATCGCCTGGCAATGCCGCCGCCATAGATTGCGCCAACCGCTCATTGCCGCCTTCGATCTTGGCTGCAAGTTCGCCGAGCTGGCTCTGCACGGCATCCCAGGCCACGCGAAAAAACCAGATCAATATCGAGCAGTCGTGTGCCGAAGAGCCGCGCCCAATGTTGATTTCGTAGTTTTGTGCGATCGTGTCGGCACTCCATCCCAGCTCGTTCAGAAATTCGTATACGGATTGATCCAGAGCCTGGCTTTGCGGCAGCAGCCAGTCGTCGTGATTGGCTAGCGGATTATGACCGGCGATTGTCTTTTCGAAGAAACGACGGCCGGGAAACTCGTTCCTGAAATCCGCCGGAAGCAGGTTGCCCGGATGCGAAGGCCATGCGGCGCGCGGAATGATTTTCCCTTGCAGGGCGATTTCTGGACGTGACAGCCCGCGCCGCGATGCGTGGTCAACAAGGCGCAAACCAAGCTGCCGGGCGACTGCGAGCACCCGCCCATAGCCGCCGAGAATGCTGTCGCCGCCCGCTTCCGGCGCACCCGGCAAGCCATCGAAACTCTGCAGGCGCCCGCCGACGCGATCCTGGGCTTCCAGCACAGTAACCTTGGCGCCTTGTTCGGCCAGCAGCGAGGCGGCGTGCAATCCCGCCAGCCCTGCTCCCACAACGAGCACGTCCGAGCGGGTCGTGGTACGCACGGCGCTGCCGCGGCCGAGCCTGGGCCAGACTGCCGCCGCAGTCAGGCCGAGAAGTGCGTCCCGCCGGCTGATGAGTGGGGTCACGGGTAAATCTTCGGATACTGCCTGAACGCGCAAAGTGTACGCTGTGCGCCCTTTCGTCGCAGAAGCCTGTCAGCGCCAACGAGCAAAGAGCAGACAATCTATCTCGTAAACTATGGATCTCTTGAGGGGAGCACGAACGGGTCCTGATGCGCTACGCGAATGCACGCTGACTGGCAAACGAGCCGTCGGCAACTACTGGGAATGCTCGGCGGAAGCGCCGTATTGGGGGCCGGCTGCGGCAAGGCGGCGGTCTCCACTTCGCAGCAGCCCAATGACGCAGCGCTCAATCTGGAAAGCCAGGCAGACCGCGTGCGCGCTTTCGTCAAGGCCAGCACCCGCTTGACGCCCGGCCGCGCAATCTGGTCCACCCGCGCCGAAGTGCATTGCATGCTGCCGCCGGACCAGGTAGTGCCGCTGCTGCGCGTGAAGGGTTGTGAGCAACAGTGGGTGCGCCCGCTATCGCACACGGAATTCCTGAGCTTCGACAGCCTGGTGACCTACTATTGCGACTTCGAAACCGACGAAGTGCTACGCGAGTTCCGCAATCCTCTCACCGGCGAGCTCAACAAGGTCGTTCCCTTTGTCAGCAGGATGAAGGAAGGCCGCGAGATCTCGCCGCGCGGCGTCATCTTTCGCGTCATGCGGCAGGCCTTCCCGGAGTTCTATGCGGACCTCGGCTTCAACGTCGTAACCCGCGCCGTCGGCCAGAGCGTGTCGTTTCAGGGAGAGTTCCAATGGCCACCCGAATTCATTCGCCCGCCGGCCGGGTCGAAACTCACTATTTTCGCCCGGGCCGCCGAGCTGGCCGACCCCGATCTAGATTCGGCGCCGGCCACATTTGCGGGTTACGTGCTGATGCCGTTTTTTCCGTGGATGGGAATGGGCGAACATCCCGGCCATCTATTGTGGCATGTGCAGGGCTATAAGGTTGATTCGCTCGACGCTCTGGACGACGATTACCTGGCCGCCGCGCGCACCGATTTCGGCGACCGTTTCGAGCAATCGCCCGAATTCGACGCCGAACCTTCGGGTTTTGCGCGCAGGTTGAGGGCTATGGGCCGCCTGCCTGATCAACCGCTTCCGGAGGAAATGCAATGAATGACCATGGTTTTCCGCTGCTCGACCGCCGTAATCTGCTCGGCGCAGCAGGTCTCGGCTTGCTGCCAGGCCTTGCCGGTGCGCTGGACCTGGCGGGGGGCGCGGCAGAACTCGGCGATTCCCCCGAGCTCAAGGACCCCTGGATGCGTGATCCGCAGAAGGCTTTCCACAACTTCCTGCGCGCCCAGGGCGATCTGTCGGGCCGGATATCTCCGCAATGGTGGCGCGGCGGCTATCTCGCGATTTACGGCGACCGCAACCCGGAGTTGCTGTTTCGCATGGAAGGCTGCGAAATGAAGCGCATTGTGGCTCTGGGCGACAACGAGTTCCAGTTTCAATACAGAATCTTCACTTCGTTCAAGGATCCGCACACCAACGAAACCCTGAACGGCAGCGTCTGGCGCAATCCGATTTCCGGACAGGAAATCACTGTCGAACCCAATATTTCGGGCGCCGAGCGGATAGTCGCGCTTACCAGCCGCGGCATCGTGGAGCGGGACATGCGCAGCGGTTTCGAGGCCGTCATCCACCAGCTCTGGACCGCCCAGGGCGCGTATGCCATGTCCAGCGGCTACAAGGACCGGCCCGCCCAGCGCCCCATTCCGATGAAGGAGTTCGCCACCAGTTTTCTCGATCGGCGCGCGGCCGCCGATTTTGACGCGCCGCGGCTCGAAGTCCGTTTCAACTCCACCTTCGTGGCGCCGTTTCAGCGGTGGATGCGGATGCCGGAGGGCGCCGGCATTGCCGTCTGGCATGCATCCGGTCATAAGGCGCGTGACGTGGAGAGCCTTCCTCAGGAATACCTGGAGCAAATGCACAAGTACCGCCCGGAAATGAAGGAATGGATCGGCGCGGACGGCGTGGCATGAAGTCGCCCGCCAAGCCACCGCAACAGGGCGCCAACGCCCTGGAGTTGAAAACGCCTTGGTACACCATGGCGTTTTACGGCTGCGGCGGCTTGCCGGACAGCATCAAGAACTACTCCTGGGACCTCTTCGTGCTGTTCCTGTACACCCAAGTGCATGGACTGTCCGGCACCCTGACCGGAATCGCGCTGCTCATCGCTCTGGCCGTCGACGCCGTGACCGACCCCTATGTCGGTTTTCTCTCCGACCGGATCCAGGGTCTCAAATTCGGACGCCGGCACACCCTGATGATGCTGGCCGCCCTGCCCTTCGGGTTCAGTTTTTACGGCCTGTTCGTGCCACCGGCCGGGCTTGGTCAAGCCGGACTCTTCGGCTGGCTGCTGGCCTTCGCGATCCTCAACCGGCTCTTCATTACGCTTTACATCGTACCGACCAAGGCGGTGGGGGCCGAACTTAGCCGCGATCCGGTCATTCGTCCCAGGATCATCGCCTTTTCCAACATCGGCCAGAACCTGGCGCGCATCAGCTTGCCGCTGCTTGCGTTCGGCTATTTCTTTCTCGAAAGCGGCGATCGTTCGCGCGGGCAACTGGACCCTGCGAACTACCCGCCATTTGCAGCCACCTTCGCCGCCATCGCGGTGGTCGCCATGCTGATCTGTATCGCCGGCACGCTCAAGCCGATTCGGGAAATCGAGCGCATGGAGCCGCCGCTGCCCAGGCCGCGCATCGGCCCGATGGAGGCGCTGCGAGCCGTCATCTCCGCCATGACTGTCACCCCCAATGTGCGCAGGTCTCTGATTCTGGCGATCGTCGTGTTCTTCTCGATCGTTTCGATTTCCGTGCTGAAAGTGCATCTCGTGACCTACCTCTGGCAAACGCCTCCGGACCTGACCCAATGGGTGGTATCGGCCCAATACATTGGCGCTTTCGCGGGAGTGTTGCTGCCGTTCGTGGTCAAGGTGGTGAATCGCAAGCTCTACCTTTCGGTGGGCATGTCCGGTTTCACGCTGCTGTCGGCGCTGGCCGTGTTGTTGCCCGTTTTCGGGCTTCTCCCGCCGGCGGGATCGGACGAGCTGGCTTACATCCTGGTCGGCATATTTTTCGCCGCCGGCGTGTTGCTGGGGGTGTACTTCATTGCCATCGGCGCGCTGGCTGCGGACGTGGCCGACGAACACGAAGTCAATACCGGCAAGCGTCAGCAGGCGTTGATCAGCGGCTTCGGAAGCTTCGCGATCAAGGCCGCGGACGCCATCATGACGTTCCTCACCGGCATCTACCTCGATATCATCAACTTTCCGGCTGGTGCGGAAGTCGGTACAGTGCCGCAGGAGAAAGTCGAGGCGTTGGCGTATTTTTCCGCCGGGTTCTGCCTGCTGGGCGCTGTCCTCGTCCTGCTCGTGATTTCGACATTCGAAGTTTCCGCCAGCAAGCAGCAAGAGATCAATAAGCGGCTGCAAGCCATGATGCGGCCGGAAAGCGGGTAACCGGCACCAGGCGGAGCGCCGGCATAATGAAATCAGGAGCATCACCATGCTGATCATTTCACAAACAGCCTGGAGTGCGGGCGACGCGGCCGCGCTCGCCACCAACATTCATAACGCCATGGAGCAGGTACGGCAGCGGCAGCTCGACGCTCTGGACGAACCGTTGCTGCTCTTGCCGCAGGCCGAACCGGCGGATGAAGCGCCCGAGCAGAGCGCGCTGCTCGCCGCTCTCGGCGAGATCGCCGCGCGTGAAAGCATCCTGCTCGCTGGAGCGGCACCGATGATGAGCAAGGACGGGGTCGTCACTATCGGCTTTCTGATGTCCGCTGGAGGCGAAGCATTGCTCGCGGCGCCCAAGATATCCCCCGATCTCGCAAACGGTTTCAGGTCGGAATGCAGTTCGGCTCTGGGCCGCCCCGCCAAGTTCCAGACCGCAAGCACGGGACTCGGACAGGTCGGCATCCTGCCGGGTGAGGATGCCCTGTTCGCGCACCTGGCGCGCGCGCTCACTTGGGCCGGTGCGGAAATCATCCTCAACCCTGTCGCCGAAGTGAACGACCATCTCTTCGAGGCGCGGCTCAATGCCCGCCGGGCCCGCGCTTGGGAGAACACCGGATTCGTGGCGGTCGCCGGAGCAGTGGGCGGGCGTCCCCGCAGACCGGCTTGCTCGCGCCTGATCGACTTCAACGGCGCGGCCACTTGCGCCACGGGCGAGACGGATCTGCTGCTTCCCGACCTCGACATTCAGCGGCTGCGGCGCCGGCGCAACGACATCTTCGCCGTACAGCCGCTGCACCTGCGCGCCAACCTATATGCCGACGGTTACCAGCGGCTGATCGATTCCCGCGCCGAGCCTCTGCCTCCGCCGCCTCGGACGCGCGCTGAATGGATCGGAGAGTGCGGTCGCCGTCAGGCCCAGCGCCCGGCGCCTTCGCATCCCGAGCGTATCGAGCAATACGACGTGATTCTCACGCAGACTATGGGCAAGCTGATTCGGCGCGAGGACGATGTACACGCGCTGCGCCGCGACAATACCCTGCGGGCCATGCGGCTTGCCGAGCGGCTGGCGTCCAGCCCCAGCATCAAACTGGTGGTGATGCCCGAGTTCTTCATGCACGGCCAGGGCGGGCATGGCTTCCGCTCGCCGATAACACTGCAGCGCCTTGCCATTCGCTACCCGGGCCCGGAGATGGAGCTGCTGCAGGATTTCGCCCTCAAGCACAAGGTGTACGTGGCCGGTTCCAGCTTCGAAATCGACGACAAGCTGCCCGGGCATGTATTCAACTCCGCCTTTATTCTCGGCGACACCGGCGAACTCATACACCGCTATCGGAAGATTCAGTGCGCGGACGTCTGGGGTTCGCTGCCGGACACGACCCCCAGCAGCATCTATGACCGCTACCTGGACATCTACGGTTACGACTTCCTGTTTCCGGTGGCCGACACGCCCATCGGCCAACTCGGCACCATGGTCTGCTTCGACCAGGCGCATCCGGAAGTAGCGCGTATGCTGACCCAGTACGGAGCGGAAATAATCATCCATCCCAGCTCCGAGGGACATGGCAGCCAGCGGTCCGGCTGGGACGCCGCACGCGTCACCCGGGCGTTCGAGAACACGGCCTACGTGCTTTCGGCGATGCCCGGAGCGGAGTTTTTCCATCACGGCAACGGCGAACTCCCCACGGCGCAAATGCGCGGCTATACCAAGATGGTGAACTTCGACGGCAGCGTACAAGGCGTGGCGGACGGTCCGGGCGCCTGCATTCTGACAGGGACCGTAGATCTCAAGGCCCTGCAGCGGGCGCGCGCCAATCCCTTGACCCATCTGCCTCTGTGGGACGATCCGGAGGTCTATGCACAGATCTACGCCGGCGAAGTGGGCCTGCCCAACAACCTCTGGGGTTCGGATCCTCTGGAGAATCCCTATGTGGGCTTCGGACCTCTGAAGTCGCGGCTGGAGAGTTACTACGCGAAGGGTGTGTTCGTGCGTCCCAGCGGGGTCGATCCGAATGCGCCGGTCAGTTCCAGCCGGGTCTATGGGCCGCCTCTGAAGGCGCGTAAATCTCATCGGCTGGCTGACCAGGAACGCCTCGACGGCGAGTCGATTCAGGTGTGAGGTCAGCGCACAAACCTATCGGAGGTCATACATGAGTATTCATCGCAGGCAGGTATTGAAGAGCGCGCTATCGCTTTCCGTTCTGCCGCTCTCGTATTCGCTCTTGCGGCCTGAAGGAGCGCGCGCAGCGGAGAAGGCCACGGTAGTGGTTATAGGCGGCGGTCTATCCGGGCTAAACAGCTCGCTGCTGCTATCGGATTTCGGCCTGGACGTGCTTCTGCTGGAAGGCTCGCGCCGTGTCGGAGGGCGAGCCTATACCGGCGATGGGATCGAGACACGGCCCGAGTACGGCGCCAGCCAGATAGGGCGCTCGTACGCGCGTGCCATCGATTTGTGCGCTCGCTTCGACCTGAATCTGGTCGCCGAGCACCGCGTCATATTGCCCATGTCCAACTATGTGCGCGGCAACTGGATTTCTTCGGCAGACTGGCCCGATTCCCCGCACAATGAGATGTCCGCCGACGAGCGCGAGGTACCTCCGGCACTGGTAGGCATGAGCTTGCTGTCGCGGCTGAATCCACTCAAGAATCTGGACGACTGGCTGGACCCGGAATTTGCTTCCTACGACATCGCGATGCTCGACCTGTTTCGGCAGAATGGGGTTTCCGAAGCAGCTATCCGGCTGGCCGCCTCTTCGCTGGACATACGCTCCACATCCAGCTTGGGCATGATGCAGGAAGGTACGCGAACGCAGTTTGACGCGAACTTTGGAAGAACTGAGTCCGAAAAGCCGAGAACAGCGTATGGTTTGGCCGCAACCCGGCAAGAGGGAGAGGATATTCCACCGGTCAGAAACGTTGAAGGCGGCACATCCCGATTGCCGGAAGCCATGGCGGAGGCGCTTGGCGACCGGGTCCGCTACGGCAAGCTGGTTGCCGAAATCGACATGTCCGGGCCGGACGCGGAAATCCGCTGCATGGACGGCAGCCGCTATCGCGCCGACTTCGTGGTGGCGGCGGTGCCGTTCTCCACGCTGCGCAATATATGGGTGTCGCCCGGCTTTGCTGGCCGTCAGGCTGAAGCGATCCTTGGCCTGCCCTACAGGGGCACCACGCGCGCTTTCGGAGTGGTGGAAGAACCATTCTGGGAAGAGGACGGGCTGGAGCCTTCGTTCTGGACGGACGAAACCATACAAACCGTGTGGCTGCTCGGCAAGCGCCCAGGGGAGGACAAGCACCGCTTCGTCATCACTTTCACCGGTCTGGGATCGTCGCGCATCGATCAGTTGCCCGAAGACCAGGCCCTCGCGCTGATCCAGTCCGAGCTTGCCCGTGTGCGTCCCGCCACACGCGGCAAGTTTCGCATCCTGGCCCTCTACGGCTGGCGAAAGAATCCCTATATTCAGGGCTGCCGGCACATGTTCGCACCGGGGCAGATCACGCGCTTCGCCAAGGAAATGATCGAGCCGCATCGGCGCCTGCACTTCGCGGGCGAACACACGCGGCGCATGGACTTCGGCATGGAATCGGCGCTGGAGAGCGGCGAGAGAACCGCAGTTGAAATCCTGGAGCGCGCATAATGCATTCAAAATACGCAAGACTAATCACCGGCGTCCTGTGCCTGGTCGTGCTGGGGTGGGTCACCACCCTGACCCGACCGCTCGATGCACAAGACGCCTCTTTCGCTGCGGCCGATGCCGAGCCCGCCGACCCCAGGCTGGTAACGCGAGGCAAACGGCTCTATGTGTTCTGTCAGGCCTGCCATGCCACCGAAGCCGTGTCCGGCAGCAAGATTGGACCTAACCTGGCCGGGATATTCAATCGGCCTGCCGCAAGCCTCGAAGATTCGGTCTATTCCGATGCCCTGAAGGCGCAGGAATTCGTCTGGGACGAAGAAAAGCTTGATGCCTGGCTGGAACGTCCGGCGAACCTGGTGCCCGGTAACACGATGAGCTTTGTCGGTCTGCCGAGCGCGCAGAATCGCGCAGCGCTCATCGCCTACCTGAAAACGCTCTGACGCTGCGGTGGCTTCCGGAGGGCCGGCAAGCGCGGGCCTGACCTCCTGCCGACGACTTGCGCGGCTGCTCAGCGGCAAGAGTCGTTCGCCACTCGCCATGCTATATTCGGCTGCAGCGGTGGCACTCGCCCCGCGAAATACGCCCGGCGACTTCGCCAAATGCGCTCTAACCAAGGGGGAGACAACATGAAATGCTTAGTCCAGTCAGGTGTGACGCGGTCAACAGGTATTCGGGTGTTGCTTGCCTCGGTGCTCGCGGCGGTTACGGCCGTGCCCTACTCCCTGGCGCAAGCGCAGGACGAAGCGCTGGAAGAGATCGTGGTGACGGTGCGCAAGCGCTCGGAAGCGCTGCAGGAGGTGCCGCTGTCGGTAGTCGCCTTCGGCAACCTGGAGATCGAACAACAGAAGATCTCCAACCTCGACGACTTGGCGCGCCTTACGCCCGGCTTCACGATGGACGACGGCTTCGGTTACCTGGACGCCCGGCCCGCAATTCGAGGCCAGTCCAATATACGAGGCGCCAGCCAGCCGACGCTGGGCGTGCTCGTGGACGGTATCGACCTGCCGTTTCGTAGCGGCCTGAATGGCGAAACGCTCGACATCGAGAGGATCGAAGTGGTCAAGGGGCCGCAAAGCGCCATGTTCGGGCGGGGCGTGCTGTCGGGAGCCATCAACTACGTTACCCGGCGCCCGGAATTGGACCGTACCAGCGGCTATATCGAAGCGGAAGGAGCAACCGACGGGCTCTACGAAGCACGCGGGCGCGTCAATCTGCCGCTGGGACCGGGATTTGCGATGGCGCTGTCGGCCCGCTACAGCGACGCCAAGGGCTTCTACAAGAACAACCTCACGGGAGAAGGAACGGTGGGAGGCCACGAGTTCGGCTCGGCGGTGGTGGCGGCCTTGTGGGAAGCGGGAGAAGACTTCAGCGCCTACCTCCGTGTTTCCTATTCCGACGAACTGCGCGAACAGCCGCAGCGGCACATTGTGCCTTCCAATACGCAAACCGGCGCTCGGGCCAGCCAGGTGTGGTTTATTGGCGCGGTCGAAGCCGATCCTGACCGCATTACGCATAATTGCGATCATTGCGTGGGACTGGACCGCCAGTTCACGCGCGCCAGTCTGGACCTGGAGTGGGACGTGGGCTTCGGCACAATCAGCTCGGTGACCGGCATCACGAATACCGATATCCACAACGACCAGGATTCGGACTTCGAAGGCCTTTCACCGGACCTGCCCGCCGGGCCGCCGCTCTTCAACAACCTGCGCCAGATCATCCTGCGCGATATCAGCACCTTAAGCCAGGAATTGCGGCTGGCGAGCCCGGACGGCGATCGCTTCAGTTGGCTGGTGGGCGGCTACTACTACAACCAGGAAAACGACGAACAGGGCCAGTCGCGGGTCGGTATCTTTCCGAATGAAATTGTGCCGCCATTCACCGTTCAGTCCGATGAAACCGAAACCTTGGCGGTGTTCGGCCAGGCATCCTACGACTTGACCGATCAGTTCTCGGTTTCCGCGGAATACCGCTGGAGCAGGGATGAACTCTCATCCAACGGTACGCGCAACGGCGAACCCTTCCCACTCGATGAGACCTTCGAGAACAATCTACCCCGCTTTACGGCCGACTACGACCTGTCCAGCGACCTCATGCTGTATGCGGCCATCGCCAAGGGTTCCAAACCAGGCGGATTCAACACCGCGCTCGGCGCGGGAACCGGAACCCTGCCCCTGGAGTTGATCGCATTCGACGAAGAAAAGGCCTGGAGCTACGAAGCCGGTCTGAAGTCCACCTGGCTCGACGGAGACCTGACCGTCAACGCCGCTGCCTTCTACGTGGACTGGACCAACATTCAGATCGACGACCAGTTCGCGAATCCGGATGGCACGACGCTGGGCTACACCAGCAATGCCGGCAAGGCCGAGGTCAAGGGATTCGAAGTTTCGATCGACGCATCGCTTACCGACAGCGTGGATGTTGCGCTTGGTTATTCCCACAATCCGGCGCGAGTATTCGACTCCCAGGACAGCCGCGCATTCCGGGCCGGCATTATCACCACAGGCGAGAGCCACCTGCCCTTCTCGTCCGACCGTTCGCTAACAGCCGCCCTGCGCATTCGCGGCGCGGCCGCGGGCGGATGGGACTGGTACGCGCAACTGGACGGACGCTACGATTCGACCCAGTATGCGACTACCGCAAATCTTGCCGAAACAGGTAGCCGGTTCTTCGCCAATCTGCGCGCCGGGCTGGACAACGAGGCGTGGTCGATCCAGGGATACGTCACCAACCTGCTGGACAACGACAATCCGGTCAGCATTCAGCCGTTCGTGAACGCACAGAATTTCAGACGGCAATTCCTGGTTACGGTGGTTGACCCGCTGCAAGCAGGCATTCGCGTGCGCCGCAACTTCTAGCCCGCCGTCGACGGGCGCCCGTCCGCCTCAGCGGAGATGCTGAGGCGGCGGGTGACGGCTAGCGACAGCAGCATGCAGGCGCCTGCGGCAAGCAGCGCCACCGCGGGGTCGAGAGCGCGCGCCAAAGCGCCCCAGAGCAGGCCACCACCGGCCAGACTGGCTGTTCCCAGCGTATAGATGAACGATAAACCGCGTCCGCGAATGGCCGGCTCCAGTTGCATCTGGGCGGATACCATCAGGCTGTTGAGGCAGAACAGCCAGCTTGCCCCGATGCAGGCCAGCAAGGGCCCGGCTACCGGCGGGTGGTCCGTCAGTCCGAACAGCATCACACAGATCGCGCACACAAACAGAGCGCCGCTCAGCCGGCTGTCGAGCCGCCGATAGCCCAGCTTGCCGATCGCCAACACGCCGAGCAGCGAACCGGCGCCGAAGCAGCCGTACATGAGCCCGTAGGTTTCGCTGTTATCGAAGCGCACGGCCATCAGCGCGGGCACCGCTGCAGCACAACCGAAGAAAGCGCCGAGTCGAATGAGAATATTGCGCTTCCAAGGCGTGCGCGCCGCAAACAGCACGCCTTCCTTGAACGCCTCCAGAAATCCTTGCGTAGTTGCTGTTTTTGCGCCCGTGGATGGAGGATCGCGCATGTACAGGAACAGCACAACGATCAGGGCCATGATGGCAGTGTTTACGGCCAGCACGGCAGCCACGCCCAATCCTGCAATGATGGCCCCCGCGAGCGCCGGACCAAGCAGGCGAGACCCGTTCTGGGCCACGTTGTTGAGGCTCACAGCCGCCGGAATCTGCTGACTGCGCACCATTTCCGGAATCAACGCGGCAACGGCGGGCATGCGCATCGCCAACCCTATGGCAATCAGCGGCATACAAATCAGCAACAGCAGCGGCGTCAGGCGCTCCGTTCCAGTCAACCAGAGAACCACGCCCAGACTCGCGGCCAGCCAGGCATGCGTCCAGGCCAGCCCCCGGCGCCGGTCGGAAAGATCCGCCATGACCCCGGCCGGCATCACCAGGAACACGATGGGGAGCTGCAAAGCCGTATAGACGGATGCAACGAGCAGCGGGTCTGCATTCGTCATCACTCGCATTTGCCAGGCGCAGGCCACTTCCGTCATCCAGAAAGCTGTCAGCGACAGCATGTTGGCGGCCCAGAGCGTGGAGAAACCCGGGTTTGCGAACGGCGCCAGAAAACTGCTTGGCTGCTGCGATGAAGTCACGGCGCGCCAATCTTACGCGCTCACGCAACAAATGCGCTCGCGCTCGGAGGTGTGTAAGATTGGCACCCGAAAGCCGTGTCGGCACTTGGGATATTGGGAGCAAGGAGAATTTTTGGCATGAGACCCAACGCATACATACTGGCGATTGTGGCCACCGCATTGCTGGCGCCTGCCGTTCAGCCGGCGTTCGCGCAAGGCGCAGCGATAGAAGAAATCGTGGTTACCGCCCGCAAGCGCAACGAATCGCTGCTGGATATTCCGCTTACCGTTGCCGCGTTCAGCGCCGAGCAAATTGAGCAGGCCGGCTACACCACCATCGCTGACCTGGTTACCGCGGTGCCCGGCGTCACCTACGAGAGTTACGAGGCCGAGGGGCGGGGCGATTCGCCGAGCTTCCGCGGCGTATCCACCAACACCGGCGACCCAACGCTGCAGAACTCGTCGAAGTTCATCGACGGTGTCTATGTTTCCGGATCGTTGTACACCGTCCTGCTCGACAATCTGGAGCGCGTGGAAATCACCAAGGGCCCGCAAAGCGCACTGTTCGGCAGGGCCTCCTTCTCGGGCGCCATCAATTACATCACCAAGAAACCCGGCAACGAGTTCGAGGGCAATGTGCGGGGTTCGGTCGCCGAAGAGAGGGAATATCAACTGAGTGCGTCGATCTCGGGGCCGCTGGTCGAAGACAGGCTGTTGTTTCGCCTCTCCGCCGGCACCTTCGGCCAAGGCAGCCCCTACAACAACGTCACCAACGGCGAAGAAATGGGCGAGCAGGACATAAACTCGTTTTCGGCCACGGTACGCCTGACGCCCTCGCCGCAACTGACCGCCGACCTGATGCTGATGTACACCGATGCCCAGTTCGGCGAGGCCGCGCGGGCGACCACGGCGCTTAGCATGAGCGAACTGGCCTTCCCGGAAGAGTCCGTGATCGGCGGCGGCACGCAGCAATTGGACAACCCCGGCATCGATTCGGAAACCATGCGCGCCAGCTTGAACGCGACATACGAGTTGGCCAGCGGACACGAGCTTAGTTTCATTGCCGGGACAGGAAGCGAAGACACGGTCAACGAAGCGGACGGCGATTATTCTCCGTCGAACAATCTGGCAGGCCTCTGGTTCCTTTGCGTCGGTCCCTATGCCGGTCCGGGCTGCGAACTGTTCCAGACCGTAACCGAGCGTGAAATCGAGTCCAGTTTCGCGGAGCTGCGCCTGGCCTCGCCCGACCAGGGCCCGTGGCGCTGGCTGGTAGGCACGGCCTACTTCGAGGAGGATTTCAATACTGCCAGGATACGTAATTTCCGGCAGCCGCCATCGTTCAAGACATCCACCAACCTGTCCGTTTTCGGCTCTGTGTCGTTCGACTTGTCCGAGAAGCTCACCCTGGGGCTGGATGGGCGATACCAGACCGAGGAAATCGAACTGGATATCCCTGACACCGGCCGCAGCCAATCGGACGATTTCGATTCCTTCCTTCCTCGCGTGCTGGCCGAATACCAGCTTGCCGACACCACCCTGCTCTACGTCAGCGCCGCCAAGGGCAACAAACCCGGTAACTTCAACGCCTCTGCGCCTCCGGGCTTTCTCACGGTGGAAGAAGAGGAGATGTGGAACTATGAGCTGGGCGCCAAACTGTCGGCTATGGACGGAAATCTGAGTCTGCAGGCCGCCGCTTACATGATCGACTGGAGCAACCAGGTGTATCGCTTCAATGACCCCGATCCCAACTACGGAAGCTACTTCATCAACGCGGGCGAGACGGATGTCGCGGGCTTGGATATATCCGTTGCCGCCAACCTCAGCGAGTTCCTCCGCGCCAGCCTCGCCTATAGCTGGATCGACACGGAATTCCAGGTCTTCGAGTCCAACAACGCGCGGACGGTGCTCGGAAACGCCGACGTGTCCGGCAACGAGACGCCGCGAACGGCCAATAACTCCCTGTTTGCCTCGCTGCAATACCGCTGTCGCTGTCCGGTGATCGGCATCAGCGCCGCCACCGAATGGTTCGCAGGAGTGGACGTGAGCTACCGGGGCGAAATGTTTATCGATGAGTTGAATCTTGAAACGATCGAAGCGCGCACACTGGTCAATGTACGTGCCGGCGTCGGTACCGAAAACGCGCAGATCACGGCGTTCGTCAACAACCTCACGGACAACGACGCGCTGACCACGGGATTCCGATATGGCGCCGTGGCGCTGGTCGGCCTTCCCATGCCGCGGCAGGCCGGCGTCAGCGTGAGCTTCAGCTTCTGACGCCTTGCGATCGCGAACGAACCCTGGAATTGGACACTGCGCGGAACCCGATGAACGGGCGAGATGAGGCCATGCTGCCGGCCGTGGAGCGTTTCGTTACCGCGCTGCGCGATTTGCATCGCAACCAGCCGGACGAGGCGCTCCGCTGGGATGCGGCGGCCCAACTGCTGCGAGAGTTGCTTGGGGATTCCGAACTCAAGGCGCACGCGCGGAGTTGGCCTGACAGCCCCGCCAAACTGGGGCTGGAAGGCAAGCACGCCAACCTGCTCTTCTACCAGGACCCGGACTACGGCTTCGTCATCAACGGGCTGATAAAGAAGCCCGCCGCGAAAACCACCATACATGATCACGGCTGCTCATGGACGCTCTACGGCGTGCTCGACGGCGCCGAATCGGTATTGCGGTTTCGCCGGACCGACGGCGGCCAACCCGGTGACCTGCCGGAGCGCGCCAAAGTTGAAGCCATCGAGACAGTTCGCGTGGGCAAGGGCCACGTCGACTGCATCGCGCCCTGGGAAATTCACGCCGAGCACAACGAGGCGACGGCGCGGGCCACCGCGGTAATCGTGCGCAGCCAGAAAAGCGGGACCTTCGTGCAGAACATCTTCTACTCGCAGGACGGCTCGGTGGAACAGTATTACGGGCCTCGCCAGATTCCATACCACCTTGGCTGAACGCCTTGTTTCGGACCGGGTCTTTTCCCTGCCCGGCCCCTTCGAGGCGCATCGGATCGTCGAATTGCAAGGCGCGTTTCTGGCCGCGCAAACTTTGTTCCCGACTGCGTCTTCGCGCACCCTGAGAGCTAGCCGCGCGGCCCAGGACCCGAAGCTTTTCGACCGCGAACGCAATCTGCTGGTCATGTCGTTTCACAGCATCGTGGTGCGCACGCCTACATGCAACCTCCTGGTGGACGCCTGCGTCGGGAATGACAAGCCGCGGCCCAACAACCCCCATTGGCACCAGCGCCAGGGGCCTTACCTGGACGATTTGGCGGCCGCCGGGCTGAAGCCGGAAGACATCGACATCGTGATGTGCACCCATTTGCACGCCGATCACGTAGGCTGGAACACGCGGCTGCGTAACGGCGTATGGACGCCGACCTTCCCCAATGCGCGCTATCTGTTCGCAAAAACCGAGATCAAGCACTGGGAGCAGGTTCTGGCCGCGACGCCCGCCGACCAGGTCAATCACGGCTCCTGGGCCGACAGCGTGGCGCCGATTCTCGATTCGGGCCAAGCGGTCTTGGTCAGCACCGATGAGGAAGTCGCCGAGGGAGTTGCCTTGCAGCCTGCGCCCGGCCATACGCCAGGCAATGTCATTGTCAAGCTCGAACAACGCGGGAAGCGTGCCTATCTGACCGGCGACGTGATCCATCACCCGATTCAGGTCGAGCACCCCGAGTGGTCGAGTTGCTTTTGCTGGGACGCGGATATGTCCGCTCAAACCCGGCTGCAAACGCTGGATAGCGCGGCCCGGGAGAACGCATGGCTGCTGCCGGCGCATTTCCCGACGCCTACAGCCTGCAAAATCCGCCGCAAAGCGGCCGGTTTCCGGATGGTTTGGCAATGACGTCCGCTGCAAGCCTTATTCCGCTATGGACAGCAGCAGCTCTGCTCGCGCTTTCACCGCTGGACGCGGAAAGCCTCCAGACCGAACTTGGCCCGATCGCGGAGCCGGCTCCCGCAGCGAGCGCAGACGTGGTTTCGGCGCCCGATGGCGTCGCCATTCACTATGACGTTCAAGGTGAAGGCGACCTCACGCTGGTTTTCGTGCATGGCTGGAACTGCGACCGCGGCTACTGGGCCGCGCAACGTGATTTCTTCGCCCGCTCGCATCGCGTGGTGACCGTGGACCTGGCCGGGCACGGCGACTCGGGACAAAACCGCGGCAACTGGACCATGCAGGCTTTCGGCCAGGATGTGGCCGCCGTCGTTACGGCGCTTGAGTTGCGGCGGGTTGTGCTGATCGGTCATTCCATGGGCGGCAAGGTAGTCGTGGAGGCCGCCCGACAACTAGGCAGCCGCGTGGCTGCCGTGGTCGGCGTGGACACCTTTCACAACGGCGGCCGCGCAACGCCCCAACTCCAAAGCGAGAGAGTCCGGCAAGGCCTGGCCGGCGACTACGAGGGTTTCATTGCAGAGCTCGTGGCCCGCATGTTTGTGCCGCAAAGCGATCCGGCAATCCGCGAATGGGTAACGGCGGACATGATGGCCGCTCCGTATGCGGCCGCCGTGGGCGCACGCGAGGCGAGCGGCAACTACGATGCCACGCCGGCCATAGCGTTGCTTGAAGTGCCACTGATTCTCATAAGTTCGGACTACCTGCCCACCGACCTCGCGCACCTCCAAGCCCATGCCACGGTATTCCGTTATGTCGAGATGTCCGATGTTGGGCACTTCGTGATGCTGGAAGACCCCGCCGCGTTCAATGCACATCTCGGATCGGTATTGACGGATATAACATGAGGGTACGCAGGAACGCATGGAGTCGCCATGACAAGAAGTATCGGCCCGGGCCTCAGCCGGCGGGATTTCGTTAAGGCCGGACTGGCCGCGGGTTTGGGTACGCGCGTGGCGCGCGCCGCCGGCGCCGCCAAGACCGACGTGATCGTTATCGGCGCGGGGCTTTCCGGGCTCAACGCCGCTTATCTGCTGGAACAACTTGGCGCACGCACGATCTGTCTGGAAGGTCGGGAGCGAGCCGGGGGACGTATGCTCAGTCACCCCGACGTGACCGGTAACCCCGAGTGGGGCGGCGACTCGATACTTGGGGCCTATGCGCGCATGCAGGACACGGGCCGACGCCTGGGTCTGGAGTTGATCGACCATCACGCGCGCAGAGACCTCTCGCCCGAAGCTCACCGCGATCCGAGCCGGGTGGAACTGGCGTTGCGCGGGTCGGTTATCCCGCGCGAGCAATGGGCTGCGCATCCGCTCAACGCGATGCCTGCCGATGCCCGCGGCCGCTTCCCGGGCCGCGGGTTTTACCAGTCCGTGATTGCTGAACACAATCCACTCGCATCCTTCGCCGACTGGGCAGAACCGAAGAGCGCGGCACACGACCGTTCGGCCTACGAATTCTTCAAGGAGATAGGCTGGAGCGATGCGGCTATCGAATTGAACTACAACACCAACGTGCAATATGGAACCTCAGCGCATGACGTTTCCATGCTGATGTGGTTCTTTGTTCAAGCCTGGTTCAAACTGCAGAGCGATGTGGCGCGGGTTGCCTACAAGGTGCATGGCGGTAATCAGCGCTTTCCCGAAGCCATGGCCGCCGGCCTGACCGGCGAAGTGCATTACGGCAAGCAGGTGATCGGCATCCGCAGCGGGGACGCGCAAGCCGAGGTGCATTGCCGGGACGGCAGCGTGTATCAGGCCGAGCGCGTGGTCTGCTCGCTCCCCATTCCCACCATGCGCTGGGTCAAGTTCGACCCGCTTCTGCCACCCGCCAAGGCCAAGGCTGTGCGCACCGTGCATGTACAGAAGATCACCAAGGTCATCTTGGTGCCGCGCAGTCCGTTCTGGGAAGACGACGGCCTCAACCCTGCCATGTGGACGGATACGGACGCCGGTGAAATCCGCGCCTTGCGAGAGGGAGAGGATTCCAACGAGGTGACCTGCCTGATGGCCTGGGCGCGCGGCCATCTCGCAGACCGGCTGGACACGCTGGGACCGCAAGCCGCTCAGGAACGGGTTCGGGAAGCCTACGAACAACTGCGGCCGGCGGCCAAGGGCAAGCTGGAGCTTGCGGGCGTCAAGTCTTGGCAGACGGACCCGTTCGCAGGCGGCGATTGGGCCATTTGGGGGCCAGGTCAGGTCACCGAATGCTTGCCGGCATTAATCGCACCGGCTGAGCGAATCCACTTTTGCGGCGAACATACGGCCACCACCAATCGCGGCATGGAAGGCGCCATGGAATCTGGAGAACGGGCCGCGTTCGAGGTAAGCAAACTGCTCTGATCCGAGAGGCGACGGCATGTCCGACTCGGCAGAAGAAAATTATGCGTCAATCGGGGAGAAAATCATGACCACTCCAACACTCAAGGAACTTTACCGGCCTACCCACGACGAGGCTGCCAGGCACGCCTTTGTGGGCGCCCTCAAGGGCTACGTGAACGGACCGCTTGAGGGGCGTCTTGCGCGCCGTTTCGAGGAGGTGCTGGAACCTGCCTACACCGAGACCCATGGGAGCGCGCCGCGCGACCGCCTGGAAGGAACCGAAGCGTTTGCGGGCGACCATCTCTATCAGCTATGGGGAAGCTCGGTTTTCACTTCTCAGGACCTGATGTGGGAAACGGTTGGCGCCACTTGCGAACGGCTGCTTCCGGAATTCGAGTCCCGGCGGCAGTCCCTGGCGCAACGGGGCACTCTGGGCAGCCTTGAGCTTGAAGAAGACTTCGTTCCGCCCGACCCCATTCGGCGCGTGGAGATTCATCGCCAGCCCGGCGGCTATTTCGGCTTGCCGGGGGACACCAGCCTGACACTGGGGATGAATTATCTTGGCACCGGCGAGTTGTACCGGGCCGCGAAAGGTTTGTCCACCGGCGACGAGCGGGTAGGCAATCCCTCGATGGGCAATTATCTGGTAGGCGCGCTGCGGCGAAGATTCCCCGAAGCTGATCCGGCTTCCGTGCTTGACATGGGCTGCGGCGCCGGCATCCAGACCATCGCGTTCAAGCAGGCTTTCCCCGAGGCCGAGGTCTGGGGCGTCGATATTTCAGCGCCCTTTCTGCGTTTTGCGCATGTATGGGCCGAGGACAGCGGCCTCGCCATCCATTACCGGCAGGCCAATGCCAATCAGACCGGCTTGGCCGACGGGCAGTTCGACCTGATCGTTTCGCATATCCTGTTCCACGAAACCTGGCACGACATTCTTCCCGGAATCATGGCGGAGGCGCACCGCCTGCTCGCGCCCGGCGGCATATTCCTCAATGGAGATACACCCTATCAGCCCTCGCGCCTGTCTATGACCAAGCAGGTTACCAACCACTGGCAGGTCGTAAACAATGGCGAACCCTTCTGGACCGGCTATGCCGACACCGACATCCGGCAAGCGCTGATCGACGGCGGCTTTGATCCACAACACGTGTTCGCCGATTACGATCCCCTGGGAACGGGCGAGTACTACATCTTCGGTGGAGTAAAGACCAGATGAATGCCGCCGCTGCCGTTCCGAACCGGCCCTTCAAGCTGCCGCGGCCCCGACAGATCGATGAATTAAGCCCCGATCAGTTGGTGGCCGTTATCTGGCGTCTGGCCATGGAGATCAGCGTGCTGAGGGATCGCCTCGGCACCCACGAGCAGCTTCTTGCCGAGAAAAACGTGCTTTCGCGCGTGGATGTCGAGGCCTACGTCCCTTCCGCGGACGAAACCGCGGCCCGCCTTACGGCCCGCACCGAGCTGATCGAGAACATAATCAACGACCTGAGCTAGTGTGCTAACCGGCAAAGGAGCGAATCATGTGCAATGAGCGGACATTCCGGGAATCCAGAGATTATCTGAACCGGCAAAACGAATTAAGCCGGCGCCAATTCGGCGCGCTCTCGGCGGGAGCCGGGCTCGCCATGCTGCTGCCTCGTGTAGCCGACGCCCTGGAGGTTACCGAACAGAATGTCGAAGTCGCCACGCCTGATGGCGTTGCGGATTGTTTGTTCGTGCATCCTGTGGCCGGGCGTCATCCCGGCGTTGTGGTGTGGCCCGACATCCTGGGCTTGCGGCCGGCTTTTCGGCAGATGGGGCGTCGGCTCGCCGAGTCCGGTTACTCGGTCCTGGTAGTCAACCCGTTCTACCGCTCGGCGCGCGCGCCGGTGGTGCCTGAAGGCGCGACGTTTCAGGACGAATCCGTGCGCAACACGGTGTTTCCGCTGGCTCGCCAGCTCAGTGCCGAAACCCACATCACCGACGCCAGAGCGTTTGTTGATTTCCTCGACACGCAGGCGGCAGTCGATTCGGACCGCAAGATGGGCACAACCGGATACTGCATGGGCGGCCCGATCACGATGCGCGCTGCCTGGGCGCGCGCTGACCGCATCGGCGCCGGCGCATCATTCCACGGCGGCGGACTCGTCACTGATCGGCCCGACAGCCCCCACCTGTTGGTGCCAGAAATGAATGCGCACTACCTGTTCGCGATTGCCGAAAACGACGATCGTAACGATCCCGAGTCCAAGGACGTGCTTCGCGAAACCTTCGCGGCTGCGGGACTTCCCGCCGAAATCGAGGTTTATGAAGGTGCGCTACACGGCTGGTGCCCGCCGGATTCCTCGGTCTATAACGAAGCGCAGGCCGAGCGGGCCTGGAGCCGCTTGCTGGCGCTATTCGCGACCGCGCTCGCCTGACGCGGGAGAGCGCGCATATTGCACCAGTTTTCTTGCTGCTCAGGAACTGGTGCCCGGGGCCGGACTCGAACCGGCACGGGGTTACCCCCGGGGGATTTTCGTGCCCACTACGGCTTTCGCCGCGGGATGCGCAGCGCGCCTCCCTTTGGGGCCTGGACTTTCCCTCTGCCCTATCGCCAACAGGCGACTTAGGCCGGAGCCGTCAAGTCTCTACACTTTCCCGCAAACGGGCTTAGCTCGGGATTGCCACCACCTTGCCGTGCTGAGGTTTCCCCGAATTTGACTCCTGGCGCATCCGGCGGTTTCCCGCCCGGTGCTCAATCTTCAAGTCCCCTGCGTATACCTAATTTCGCCACCCGGGCACAATGCGCTGCCTCCAGGGCGCACACAACGGAAGTTTAACCCGCCGACAGCAGTTCGCTGAGCAAACCCCATAGAACCAGCAGGATCAGCGCCGGCGCCAGCCATAACAGCGCGCGCCAGGTCCGAAGCAGGGGCCCGCTCAGCCCGGTTTCCGCTGCGGCCGACTTGGCAGAAAGGAAGTAGCCTGCGAAGACGGCCAGCAGGAATGCATTCATAGGCAAAAGAAAATTGGCTACCAGGAAATCCATGAGCTGAAACAGCCCCATATCGCTGAAAGCGCCCCCCAAGGGCTTCACATGGCTCCACACGTTGAACGACAGCACAAACACCAAGCCCACGGCCCAGGTCACGAAGCCGGCAAGCATTGTCGCCACGGGCCGTGACATGTAGGCGCGCCGCGACAGCCAGGCCACGGCCGGTTCAATCATCCCGAATCCGGTGGTAATGGCCGCGAGACTCAGCAGGACGAAAAACAGCGTACCGACTATCCCGCCTGCAGGCATGCCTGCAAACGCAACCGGCAACGTTTCGAAGATCAGGCCGGGACCGCTTTCAGCCTCCAACCCGACCGCAAAAACGATGGGAAAAATAGCCATGCCCGCCAGCAGCGCCACCAGTGAATCCGCGCCGGCAATGATGGCGCCTGCCCTGGGCAGGGAAACGCCCTGGGGCAAGTACGCCGCGTAGGTTATCAGCATGCCCACGCCTATGGCCAGAGAGAACAACGCCTGTCCAAGCGCCATCAACACGCTTTCGAGCGTCAACGCTGAGAAATCCGCGTTGAACAGGAAGTTCATCCCTTGCCGGAAATCGCCCGCCAAGGCAGCCCAGATCACCAGCAAAACCAGTAGCCCGAACAAGCCCGGCATCATCAGCTTGCTGGCCAGCTCCAGCCCCCTTCTCACGCCGGCCGCAATGATCGCCACCACGATTGCGAAATACAGGCCGTGCCAGAACATCAGGCGCGCGGGATTGCCCTGCAGCGCTGCAAACAGTTCCTTAGAACCTGCGGCGCCGATTCCTTGAAAGGCTCCCTGAGCCGCCAGCAAGGTGTAGTTGAGAGACCAGCCCGCCACAATGCCGTAGTAGGTCACGCCGAGCATGGGCGCCAGAATCGAAAGCCAACCGATCGTTACCCAAGCGCCGCTTCGCCCTTCCCTGCGCGCGACTTCGCGCATGGTATGCACGGCATTGCGCCCGCCGCGCCGCCCGATGGCCAACTCCGCGATGATCAGTGGCAGCCCCAGCGCCAACACCCAACCGACATACGCCAGCACGAACGCACTGCCGCCGTTGCTGCCGGCGATATAGGGGAAACGCCAAAAATTGCCCAGGCCGACCGCACCGCCCACCGCCGCCATCACGAACCCGCGCGTGGACGACCAGGTTTCCGTTTTCATTGGCAGAAAAAACCACTCCCCCCGTCACAGGGGGAGTGGCGCGAGGTTCCCCTCCTCACAATATGGGTATGGTCAGCTTCCGAACGCCTGCGTCATGGACAGTCCCACGGTGCGGGGCCGGCTGGTTATCTTGCTGGTAGGCTGACCGTTGGCCGCGTTGACGAACAGATCGGGAGCCTCATCGGTCAGGTTTTCGATATACAACTGCAGACCCAGCGCCCGTTCCTCGTTGCGGAAACCGAGCCGCGCATTGAACAGATTGAACGAGTCCTGATAGCGATTAGTGCCGGCGGTGGGGCGCAGTTGCGTCCAGGAATCTCCCTTGTGGCTGCCTTCAACGCGGAAGAAGGCGTCCCAACCCACAACTGGAGGCTGGAAGTTGTACTGGGCGGCGAAACTAGCGGTGAGCTCGGGAATCCGGGGAATCGTATCGCCGGCCTTTCCGGGCGCCTGCACCGATTCCGACACCTGGTCCTCGGTCAATTCGCGCTTGCCCAGGTAGGTAAGCGCCGCAGTCAAGTCCAGGTTGCCGAAACGGCCGAGCAATTCGGTCTCGAAGCCGGTCACCTCCGCTTCGCCGGCGTTGCCGATGAAGTTGAACGCCCCCGTGGGATCCTGCGCCGCCACCTGCAGGTTCTCCCAGGTCATGAAGAAGGCCGCGTTATTCCACTGAATGGCGCCGTCCATCCATTGCGACTTGACGCCGATTTCGTAACTGGCCACCTTGTCTGCTTCGAACAACGGCGGTACGCCGGCCTCCGCGGACGCAGGGTTGTTGATGATGCCGGGATTGTTGGTGCCGCCCAGGCGATAGCCTTCCGAGCGGTTTCCGTAAATGGTCAGCGCCTCATTGGGCTGCCAGCGCAGCACCACCTTGGTGGTTATTTCGTCATCATCAATCGTCAGGTCGTCTGTCAGGCCATCCGGCGGATTGGGCGCGAACGCTGCAAAGTTGAACACCGTATCGCCTATCTCGGATACTTCCACCTTGAACCAGCGCAGCCCCACGCCCAGTTCCCACTGATCGTTCAGTTGGTAGCTGGCGTCGGCGAACACCGCGTTTTCGGTGATGTCCTTGTTGGCGAACCGCGCGAATACGCAGGGATGACAGCCCGGAATGCCGGCGCCAGGCTCGCTGGTGGGCGGAATAGTGAAAGGCGTACCCGGATCAAAGGTCAGCCCGTCTGAGTTGATGACCGGCACGAAGCTCTGGAAATCGCTGTTTCGCTCGCGCCAGAAAACGCCACCCACCCACTGCAGGGCGCTGTCCCCCGCCGAAGTGAGGCGCAGCTCGAAGTGGTTCTGATCCAGGCTCTGGCGCTGGTCGGTGAGCGCGTAAATGAGATCCGCGCGCTCGGTGAAATAGTTGAACTCTGGTGAGCTGTTGTTCTGATAAAGGTACGTGATTATCCAGGTGGAATCGAACTTGAACTCGAAGTCCCGCTCGTAGCGCGAAGCCGTTGCGGTGAGCGTCGCGAACCCGAGATCAAGATCGCCGGTCAGGCTGAAGATATTCTGTTCATCGGGCTTGAAAGTCTGGGCGTAGTCTCCGACCAGGAATTCGCCGGTATGAAAATGTGTAAAACCGGCCACCCTGTCATCGTCGCCGTTATCGCTAACGCCCCGTTCGTCGTAGGTATCGTAGGGGTGATAGCGGTTATCGCCCGCCAGGTAGCGGTCCTGCCACCAGTATTGCGCGTTGAGCGCAAAGGTCTCGCTTGGTTGCCACAGAAAATTGGCCCGCAGACCGCGCGTCTCGACATAGTTGAAGTCCTGCAGATTGAGGCAGGCCAGTTCCACGCCGGGGTCGCGCGGATCCTCAGCCGGATCGACGGGACGGCAGCGGTTGTTCTCCAGCCAACCGGCATCATCCACGTTATAGGCAACCAGGCGCATTCCCAAGGCATTCGAGAGCGGCATGTTCACCACGCCGTGTCCGCTCCAGTTGTAGTCGTTGGAGTGCGAGGTTTGCCCGAACTGACCGCCCAGCGTGGCGCTGAACGCCTCAAGGTCCGGCTTGGCGGTAATGAAGCGCATCGTGCCGCTTTGTGAATTGGCGCCGAAGGTGGTTCCCTGCGGGCCGCGCAGAGCTTCGATGCGCTGCATGTCGAAGAGTTTCAGGTCCGTGGTCTGAGAGCCGCTGTTGGAACTTGAGCTCTGGATGCCTGGAAGCGGAACTTCATCGTAGTAAACCGCAACCTGCTGTTGCCCCGCGGATTGAATTCCGCGAATCACATAACGCCGCTGCCCGGGGCCAGCGTCAAGGAAACTCAGCCCGGGAACCTGGTAGGCAAAGTCTTCGAAGTCAAGTACCTGCATATCCCGAAGCGTGTCTTCGGTGATCGCCGTAACGGTCACGGGCACGTCCTGCAGGCGCTCCGCGCCGAGTTTGCGCGCGGTGACCACGATCTCCTCCACGGCGCCAGAGTCGTTCTGAGCGTATGCTGGAGCGGCAACCAGCATCAATGCGACAGGTCCGAGAAAGTAAAGGCGCAGCTTCATGACGGTTGTCCCCCTTGGTGGATGCGTGATGGATTCTAGCACGCAGGCACTTGGCCAATCGAAGCAAATTTTCTGCCTGTCCGGGCCATTTCACAGTAGTCACCTTGGGCGTTGTGTGGTCGTCAAATGCCCGATTCTGCCCCGAAGCAACGGCGGCTTTTCGGTAATGTAAGATAGTTAAGATGTGTTGGCCCTGATGTGGGCCTCGAACACAGGTTTCATTTTGGTCGTCTCGCTGGAGTTATGGGATGAAAGAATCAAGCAAATCCATTCGACTCGCAAAGGGTCTTCCGGTCGTCGCCGCCGGGTTGCTGGTAGTTACTGCCGGGCTATTTGTTGCCCCACAACTTACTTGGGCGCAGGAAGCCGATGAGGAGGGTGCGGAAAATCAAGAGCTGGAATTGACCGATGTGCGGGTCACGGGCAGCCGCCTGAACCGGCCGCCCTCGGAACTGTCCGGAAACCTCATCGTGCTCGACCGCGATGACATCCGCGCTTCCGGCGAACTGACCTTGGCGCGCGTGCTGCGTCAGCTTCCGCAAAACGTCAACGCCACCAACGAGACCTACGGCTCCAGGCTCAATGGCGCGCGCAATGTAACCGGCGCTTCCACGGTCAATCTGCGTGGTTTGGGTAGCGAGTCCACGCTTGTGCTGGTGGACGGCAGGCGGGCGGGATACAGCGGGATTCTGGGCGGTGTCACCGACATCTCCACGATTCCGCTGTCCATGGTGGAGCGCATCGAAATCCTGCTTGACGGTGCCTCCGCCGTATACGGTTCGGACGCCGTGGGCGGGGTTGTCAACATCATTACGCGCAGTGACTACTCCGGTGTGGAGTTGGACCTTGATTACGCCCGCCCCCACAAGAGCGGCTATAGCGAAAGCCGCGCCAACATCGGTGCCGGCCTCGCTTGGGAAGGAGGGCGCTTGAACGCCGGCTTTGAGTACTTTCGGGATTCCGGCCTCGACGCTTCGGACCGCGACTCCATAATTATTCAGAACCGAAGCAGCTTGCAGACCGGCAATCAGCAGGGCCAGAAAACCACAGCCGCCGGCCCGAGGATTCGCGTTTACACCAATTTTTTCGACGACGAATGCGACCCCGCTGCCCCGATTTGGGATCGCAAACGCGCCATCGTGTTCGAACTGGATGGCGCCGTCATAAGTCGCGACCAGTATGCCGCCCTCGACCCAGCCACCCAGGCCATGGCTACCTGCATAAACGACCTGACGCTGCCGGCAGGTTTCCAGCACACGGATACCCTGAGTTCCCTGGACATAGTGGGCGAGCCGAACTGGGGGGAAGAGGCCGAGCAGCGCTACAGCTTGCGTCCTGAGCAGGAACGCAATTCGGTGTTCCTGGGCGTTGATCAGGAGCTCGGCCCCGTGGTTCTTCACGCCAACCTGCGCGCCACGCGCAAGGAGGTCACGCAGGAGAATGGTCTTAATGCGGTGAGCGGAACGCTGCACGCCAACAGTCCGTACAATCCCTTCGGCACTCAGGTCTCCCTGACTGGCCTGGCGCCCGATCAGCCACCCAGGCTTTACGACTCCACAAGAGACGAACTGCATCTCGGCCTGGGGCTGGAAGGCGCCTTGGGAACCTGGGACTGGCAGGCGGACTTCAGTAGTTCACGCTCGAAAACTGACACCACGCGCTTGAACGTGCGCGACCCAGCTTACGGCCTGGGCATCAACTCCGACGGCGTGAGCGAGGCGGTGATCGGCCGCTTCAGTGGAATCGTCGAAGCGGAATGTGCGGACAAGGTTGCGGAGCTCGGAGGAACGGACTATAACTACAGTTCCTTCTTTGGGGGCAACTGCACGGTATATGGCGCGCCGCCTGAGCCAATCAATCCATTCGGCGACCTGAGCCCTTACATAATCCCGGATGTGAAGTCCGGATCCGAGAACGAGCATGTGCAATTCGAGGCTCTGGCGCGGGGCGAGTTGTTCAGCGCGCCGGGAGGTCCAATTGCACTGGTAATGGGCTACGACTATCGCCAGGATACGCTGGACTCCTTCAACGAACTGAGCAACTATCTCAGCAGCGCAACGCCAACCGGCTCTTCTCCGTTCAATACGAGCATTAGCCGTGACAATCATGCGGCCTTCGTCGAGGGCCTGATTCCGCTGGTAGGCGCCGATAACGTTCTGCAGGGCATACAACGCCTCAGCCTGACGTTTTCCGGGCGCTACGACTCCTACTCCAACGTGGATGTGAATTACCGGCAAACGGAATCCGCAGCAGCCGAATCCGTCGAAGCTCAAGACCCGGGCAGCGAGTTCACATGGTCGGCAGGATTGGTCTATCGACCGAACGACAGCACTCTGTTCAGGGCCAGGTCCTCGACTTCATTTGTTGCACCGCAACTGAATCAACTGCTGCAGAAAGGCCTCTACCAGGCAAACCCACGCGCGCTCTGGTACTACGTGTCGGGGGGGCCATCGATCACTACGATCCCATCTGAGAAAGTATTCGGCTACAGCGGCGGCAATGACCAACTGAGATCTGAAACAGCAGACACGCTTACAGTATCCGGAGAATTTTCTCCCGCCTTTCTACCTGGCGTGTTTTTCAAGGCGGCGTGGAGTGATACCAATTTCAAGGACAGGATATACAAGTTGCCTGTGCCGATCATATACCTCGACGACCTTCCGTCCAACGTCATGTACATCGAATCCGAGGATATCTATGTGCTGGACGACCGGTGGATCATTGTGTCGGCGATAGAGCGTTCAAGCATCGACTACGAGATCGGGTACCAGTGGGAGATGGGTCAGAACGAGTACGACATTACCGTGCGCCGGTCATACTCCAACAAGTACCGAGTGCAAGTGGACCCGGCCAGCGGCATCGTCCATGACCTGGTGTCGAGCCGTGACGATACGGGCCCCGAAGACACTGTTATCGCACCGGTACCCAAGCACAAGACCAGCGCGCAATTCACCTGGACGCGCGGAGGATTGTTCTTGAGCTTCGATATCGAGAGCGGGGACACGACCTCGAGAATCGGCAATACCTTCACCTACATTGACGAACCGCCCACGCTTTACGACCTGGTGCTCGGATACGCGCTGGACGACGACACGCTGTTTACGGCGCCGGATTGGCTGGACGGTGCGGAAATCACGCTTACGGTCAACAACATCACCGACGCATTCGCGAGCTATACCCGCGTTAGCGCCAGCGATGGTGAACGCGTTCGCGGTCAGATCAGCCCATTGACGGAATGGACACAGGGACGTGCGTATCGCCTCAACCTTCGCAAGTCTTTCTGATGACCGCGCTTATGGGAAGCAGAGCGGGGCTATAGGATATGGCGTATCGCCGCTTGAGCCGCTTGAGCGTGATTGAGCATGAACACGGCCCCGAGTAGCAGTAGCGATGCGAACAGCCGGAGCAGAAACATGAATCAAGCAAACGTACATCTTGGTCCGAAGATCCGTTTGGCATTTCTCTGGGCGGGTACGCTGGGGCTTGCACTGCTGGCCGGGTGCGGCGGTGGCCCGGGAATTCCCGATGCAGACAACGGCGCGGAGCGCTATTGGATTGTCGGCAGTATCGCCGAGCGGCTTGAGGAGGGCGAGGTTGTCTTGAGCCGCGGCAATGGGGTTGTGGGCGGCACCGAGGAAATCGCGCGCGCGGAGCTGCGCGGCGGAGCATTCGAGATTGAGGGCGAGCTGGACTTCGGAGGCGTAGTTTTCCTGGGAGTGACGGATGCGGAAGGAAACGCCAAGGGATCGGCGCGATTCATCCTGGAGCCCGGTGAAATACGCATCGAAGATGCCGGCAGGGTGGCCGGCCTGGTCGCGCACGGCGGTCCCTACAACCAGAAAATCATTGCCTCCTGGCGCGACAGCGCACCGTACCAGGAAGCGCTGGCGGCCTACTCCGACGTGATGGCGCGGCGCCAGGGCGTGGAGGAAGGCGACGAAGGCTTCGAGGAGTTGCGCGACGAAACCTGGGAGCGCTACAACGCCTTGCAGACGATACGCTCGGACGCGCTGAGGGCGCTGGCTCAATCCGAAGAAGTGGAGCCGCTGACGAGCCTCTATGCCGTGCAGATGGGAGGCATCGGCGGCGAACCGGCGCTCAAGCGGCTGGATGCGCTTGAGGCGGTCCTGGGCGCTCACCTGGCGATCACGAACACGCGCAGCCGCATACGGCACAGCGATAAACTGATGGCGGCGGCTGGGGCAATGAAGAAAGGCGTCACGGTGAAGGATTTCTCGAGCACCGGCCTGGACGGCCAGGAGTACTTTCTGCAAGACGCGCGCAGCAGCAACGACTATACGCTGATCGAGTTCTGGGCGTCCTGGTGCGGTCCGTGCCGGGCGGAGTATCCAAATCTGATCGCCAATTACGAGCAATACAAACCGCAAGGCTTCGAGATTTTCGCCTATTCCCTGGATGACGACCGCGACGACTGGGCCGAAGCCAGCGAAGAGGACGGCATTCCCTGGATCAACACCAGCGACCTGCTGGCCTATGCGAGTCCGATTCCGGAGCAGTTCGGGGTAACGGCCATTCCCATGAATTACCTCCTGGATGCCGAAGGCGTGGTTGTGGCAATTAATTTACGCGCTGACAAGCTAGGCGAGAAGCTGGCGGAATTTTTCGATCCTGTGCCGCAGGGCGCCAGCGAAGAATCGCCGCTGTAACTGATCCCCCGGCAGTCCGGCGCCAGCCTTAAGCAGAGCGCGCGTCGCGCAGATAACGTTGCCCGCCAGCGGTGGGCGTATGCGCCTCAGTACGAGCGCGGCATGCCGAGGACGTGCTGGCCGATATAGCTCAGAATCATGTTGGTGGAGACCGGCGCCACCTGGGCCAGGCGCGCTTCACGGAACTTCCGCTCCACGTCGTATTCTTCGGCAAAGGCGAATCCGCCGAAGGTCTGCACACAGGCTTCGGCCGCCTCCCAGGCGGCTTCCGAAGCCAGCAGCTTGGCCATGTTGGCCTCCTTGCCCGTGGAAAGCCCCTGGTCGAATTTCTCCGCAGCCTCCCGCACCATGAGCGCGGCCGCTTCCACGGCAGCGTAGGCCCGCGCAATCGGAAATTGCACGCCTTGGTTGGCGCCAATCGGGCGCCCGAACACCTGCCGCTCTCCGGCATAGGCGGTAGCCTTGTCGATGAACCAGCGGCCATCACCGACGCTCTCTCCCGCGATCAGGGTGCGCTCTGCGTTCATCCCGTCAAGAATGTAGCGAAACCCCTGCCCTTCCTCGCCGATCAGATTCTCCGCCGGCACCCTCACATCGTCGAAGAAAACCTGCGTAGTGGAGTGGTTCATCATGGTGCGTATCGGCGTGATGCTCATACCGTCCGCCTCGCGCATGTCCAGCATCAGCACCGATAGACCTTCCGTGCGGCGCTTCACCTCTTCGCGCGGCGTGGTGCGCGCCAAAAGCACCATCAGGTCGGAATGTTCGGCGCGGGAAGTCCATATCTTCTGCCCCTTTACCCGGTAATCGCCGTTGCTGCGCTTGGCCGTGGTGCGCAAGGCCAGCGTGTCGCTGCCACTGCCAGGCTCGGTAACGCCGAATGCCTGCAAGCGCAGTTCGCCGGAAGCTATGCCGGGCAGCCATCTGTGCTTCTGCTCTTCGCTGCCGTGGCGCAGCACGGTGCCCATGGTGTACATCTGCGCATGGCAGGCTCCGGCGTTACATCCGGAGCGATGTATTTCCTCAAGAATGGCGGTGCCCGCGACAAGTCCCAGGCCGCTGCCTCCGTATTGTTCAGGAATCAACGCGCCGAGAAAACCACTCTCGGTCATGGCCTGGGTGAATTCGGTGGGATAGTCCCGCTCGCGGTCGAGTTCGCGCCAGTATTCGCCGGGAAAGGCCGCGCATACCGCGCGCACCGCTTCGCGTATTTCCGCTAGTTGTTCCGTTTCCATGATGCTTGCGTGCTGTCGCCTCTCGTTTTTGTGCCGGCGATTCACAAAATGGCGCGGGATGCGCCCCCGTCGGCCGTGATCGAACGCCCGATGACATGGGGCGCTGCGTCGCTGGCAAGAAACGCCACCAGCCGGGCGATTTCCGCCGCCTGGGCCAACCGGCCCTGTGGAATGCCGCTCAAGAAGCGTTGTTCCTCCTGCTCCGGGGTCTTTCCGCTGCGCTCGGCAAAGGCTTTCATCATGCCCTCCCAGCGCGACGTGCGCGTCGGCCCCGGATTCACCGCATTGATCACGATTCCGTATTGCGCCACCTCCCGCGCAAGGCCCGCCGTGACGGCCAGCAGCGCCGCGTTGGCAGCCGCGCCGGGCAGCATGCGCGGGTCGGGTTCCCTGCCCGAGTTGCCGGCCAGCGTGACGATACGGCCATAGCCACGCTCCTTCATTCCCGGCAGCACCGCACGGATCATGCGCACCGTGGCCATGAATTTCAGCGCCATGCTGTCTTCCCACACCCCGTCGGCAATCTCCCAGAACACGCCGCCGGCCGACGCGCCGGCGCTGTTAACCAGCACGTCAATGCCGCCGAAGCGGCTTGCCGTAGCTTTGGCGACGCTGGCTGCGGCATCCGGTGCAGTAAGGTCCGTCGCCCGCCAAGCTACTTCACCTCCGTGCTGACTCTGCAGACCTCCGGCCAGATCAGCCAGGTCCTGTTTGGTTCGCGCGGTCAGGAAAAGCTTCGCGCCTTCGCTGGCCAATTGCTCTGCGCAGGCAGCGCCAAGACCGCCGGTGGCGCCGGTTATCAGCGCTACCTTGCCGCGCAATCCGAGCTTCATACAGCGAGCCTCATGGGGCGGGAATTATCGCAGCACTTTGGAAGCTGGCCAGCCTCCCTGCGGCCCCCACCTCAATATCCGCCGGATCAAGGCCAGTCGCGCGAAACGCTCACGAAGGAGCCGCGCGAACGCGATGTCATCATCCAGTAATACCCGGTCGCCGCCGGGTCGCCGTCGAGCGGATAGAACAGGACATTCACTGGGATGCGCGGCGGCAAATCGCGCACCGCGCGCTCGAAGTGCCGCACTCGGGCCCGCTGATCGGCCCAACCAACCCGTGAAGGTGGGCTGGCGCCCTGAGTGGGCAGGCCGTCGGTCAGCAAGAACACATTGTCCGGCGATGGCTCCAAGGCGCGAATCGCCCGCACTGCCGCATGCAAGCTGGTGCCGCCGCTTGGCGCGTGGTTGCGCAGCGCCTCGACCGCCTCGCCAAGCCGCTTCCCGTCCGCAACGCTCAGCCATTGGCCATCGGAATCTTCAAGAACGCTGCCGTAGTTCTCGCCGTAGAGATACACCTGGAAACGCTGCTCGGGCGTGAGCCGCGTGGTGATCCAGTCCACCGAATCGACCACCTGGAGCCACTTGGGAGCGCGAGGCTTCAACTCTTCGTCCATCAGGCGGAAGCGCAGTACATCGATATAGGTTCGCCCCAGCATGCTTGCCGACCCGTCCACGAGAATAAGCACCCGCTCTCCGCCCATCTGCATGCCCGTCAGGTACTGACGCGAGCCGCTGCCCTCGAAACGCCGCAGGTCGCGTCCCGTTCCCTCGTCCGCTGCGGCAATGCGGGCTTCCAGTTGCCGCTGCATCTCCCGCAGCCGGTCCACATCGGCGCGCAGCTTATCGACCGACTCTTCGCTTTGCAGACCGAGCCTCTCGTACTGCGCCAGCTCGGTCAGCAGCGCGGCCAGGCGCTCACGCAGTCGGCGCAATTCCTCGGTAGCGCGGGCGCGGCGCTCTTCCAGTTCGTCCCGTTCGCCGCGCGCCTGTATCAGATCCTTGCGCCCCTCCAGCACTTCTTCTTCCAGACGCATGGTCTCGCTCGACAGGTCAATGCGTTCGGCGTCTGCCCGCAAGCGCTGTTGGGCGTTGATGATCACGAAGAACAGCACCACGGCTCCGAAACCGCAGGAAATGATGTCGAGAAACGACATGCTGAAGACATGAAACGGCCTACGTGCCATCGCTGACCACCTCGCGGATCACGACAAACTCCACCGGACCGACGCCTACCCGGTCGCCGCCCCGCAGCGGCGCTGATTCCGCTACCGGCGCGCCGTTAAGCCGGGTTCCGTAGCGGCTGTGATCATGCAGCAAAGCCTGACCGTTCTCCAGGACTACAGTGCAGTGATTGCGCGAAATCCCGGCATCGGGCGGCAAGGCAATCGCCGAGCCTCCCGGCTCCGGCGCGGAACCGAGGCGGAGCCCCAGTTTATCGATGCGCCAGGCGCGCCCTCCGAGAACCAGGTGGGTGGGCGTAGGCATGCCCTCGTCTCCATCCACGCCCGCGGGTGCATCGTGCTCCGCACCGTTCGGTTGAGAGGTTATCGAAGCCGTGATCGAGTCCTCGGTCTCCTCAATGGCAGTCAGCGAGCGCAGCAACACGTAGCGCTGTGTCCCGGACGGCGCGGTCGGTACGCGTGCCAACGCGCCCAGGGCCGCTGCTCCTGGCTTCAATATCTGAACTTCCGTCGGCAGTAGTCTGGCGAAGGCTTCCGGGCAGCCGGGCGTGGCCGCCAACGTTGCCGACAGACGAACTGTAGCGGCGTTGGAGCCACTGCACCAGGAGCGCAGCCGGTTTCCCAACGCCGCGAGCTGGCGTTCGAAGGCCGTCATGAATTCGCTTGCGCGCAGCGTGGCGGAAACAGGAACAGGAGCAGCGCCGAGTTCCACCTTGATCTCGCCGCGCGCTGTGAGTTTTTCGAGCCATGTATCGAGATTTTCGGTCAATTCCTGCTCCGTATCCGGCAGGTCCAGCGGGTCGAAGCGCGACGCAGCGATAAAGCGGCTCGCGGCGTAGGCAGTCGTGGCGGCCCGCAAGTGCCGCAGGCCGGGCCGGCCGCTGAACAGCAGTTCAGCCGAGTGAACGCGATCCCGACGCTGTTCCAGGCGCGCCGCTACCAGATATTCTTGTTCGGCATCGACAAAAATACAGGATCGGCCAGCCGGGATTGCACCGACCGCCGCCACGCCGCTTTCCACCAGCGCGGCCACCGGCAACCCGGCCTCTTCGGCGATGCCGAGCAGCAGCGCCAGGCGATCATCGGCCGCGCCGGGGGGAACCACGAAAACAACCTCGCTGACATCCTGCGCGGACTCGCGAAATCGGTCCCATAGCTCAGCGAGATGTGCATGGACTAGATCTGCGTAGGTGCGGAAGCCAGGCGCCGGCCTTGCCAGTGGCTTGTCCGAAAGCAATTCCCAGAAATTGGGAAAACTGCGCCCGGGATCTTGCCGCGCCACGGCGACGGCTTCCCGGCCAAACAGCACTCGGCCTTTGTCCACGAACGCCAACCCCGGTTCGTTGAACAATACGCCACGGCTGGCGGCGCCCACCAGCGCCGCACCGTTCACTTCAAGAGCGACCCTCGGCATAGGTCCTCAAGCTCAATCGCCCTGCAGGCGCCGGATGAGCCGTTCGTCGCAATAGTCAGCAGTCTCGAACACCAGGCGCTCCTGCAGCAACTGCAATTGATGCACGAGAAACATGATGAATATGCTTACCAGCAAGGCGAAGAACGTCGAATTGAAGGCCACGCCCAGACTTTCTGTTACGCCGCTGATATCGCCTTCCACGGCCCGGTAGGCCAACGTCAGCGCCTCTCCGATACCTCGCACCGTGCCGATGAAGCCGATCGAAGGAATCGCCCAGGCGATATAGCGAATCATCGACAACTCCGATTCCAGGCGTTCGGCCTCGGCGTTGACTAACGATTGCGTGGCGGACGACACGTCCTGAACATTACCGGTGGCTCCGAAGCGCTGCAAGGCGCTCAGCAACACGCGAGGCAGCAGCAAGCGCTGCTGCGCCACGGGAAGAGCCCGCAGTTGCCGCGCGTGCTCGCGCGTGTCTTCGGGCAGGATGCGTACGCCCTCAGCCAGCGGCAGCAGGTCACGCTGCAGCAGGGATCGCTCGCGCATCGCGCCGCGCGCCTTGTAGCCCATGATGGCCAGCGCCCAGAGCGCCAGGATCAGGCAGGCCTCCTGTTCGAAGTCGCGCACGATCACATACAGGGACCGCTCCGGCACAAATTCCGCGTCCTGTTCTAGAAGAATGCGCTGTTCTTCGAGCACGGCATTGGCTTGCGGGCGAATCCAGGCCACATACATCGCATGCACCAGGATCACCGCCAGAAACAGCGAGAACAACTGGAACACGAACTCGACCGGCAGTTGCTTTTTCATGCCACCGAAGTCCGGGGAGGCCTGGGCATGAGCACGCGGCGCAGATGGGCGCTGCTCTCGGCCCAGCCGTGGTCAGTTGGCGCTCCGCCGAACTCCAGCTCGGCTACGGCGCAGGTGGGAAACTTACCTTGCAAGGCCGCCAGGGCGTCAGCATCGCCCGAACCGGCCAGAAGCAAGGCGGTTTCCTGTAAAGCGGGATTGTGCCCGACCACCATCAAGTCGCCCGTTTCGCGCGGAAGTTCACGAAGATGGCGCAGCAGTGAGGCCGGACTGAAGGTGTAGAGGCTCTGCAATACATCAATGCGCAAATCGCTCGGCAGGAACGGCAACACGCCGCACAGCGTCTCCACCGCTCGGCGCCCTGCCGAACATAGTACGCGCTTGGGAGCGCAGCCGATCGCTTCGAGCTTGCGGCCCATTGCGGGTGCGTTGCGGCGCCCGCGCGCCGCCAGCGGACGCGCGAAATCGTGCGGCGAATAAGGCCCGGCCTTGGCGTGCCGAAGCAGCCACAAGCGCGTCACCTCTCGGTTCCCGCCCGGTCGGCGCCGCAATCGAAGGGGTTGGGTAATCTCATGGCTCCTGTATGCTAACCCGATCATGGAACGCGCGCCACGACCACTGAGTGATGCCGAACATGCCGGCGGCCGGCTGATCAATCGCGAGCTGTCCTGGCTGCAATTCAACACGCGCGTACTTGAGGAAGCGGACAACCGAAACCATCCGCTCCTGGAGCGCGTGCGATTCCTGTCGATCTCGGCAAGCAACCTTGATGAGTTCTACATGGTGCGCGCCGCCGGCCTCATGGCACAGGTGGCCGCCGGCGTCACGCAGGCCAGCGATGACGGCCTGCAGCCAGCCGAGCAATTGCGGGCGATTCGTCGGCACGTCAAGAAGCTGCTCAAGGCGCAGTCGCAACGCAGCGCTCAGTTGCTGGCCGAGTGCCGCGAGGCAGGCGTGGCGGCGGTACAGCCCGACGAGCTGGGCGAAAAAGCCCGCGAGTGGCTGGCGCAGTGGTTCGAGAACCAGTTGTTTCCCGTATTGACGCCCCAGGCGGTTGATCCCGCCCATCCTTTCCCGTTTATTCAAAGCGGCTGCCTTGTTTATGTGCTGCGGCTAAAGAGACCAGAGGACAAGCGCGAATTCAACGGTCTGGTTCTGGTTCCACCGCAGATCGAGCGTTTCGTTCGGGTGCCGGGTGAAAACCTGCGGTTTGTGGCGGTAGAGGACATCATCGCGCAGAACTTCAAACGGCTTTTCCCGGGCATGGCGATACTGGGCCACGGCATTTTCCGCATCAGCCGGGACAGCGACCTGGAAATCGACGAAGAAGCCGAAGATCTCGTACGCACCTTCGAGACCGCGCTTCTTCGCCGCCGCCGGGGCAATGTTATCCGGGTGGATGTGGCGGCCGGCATGCCGAAGAATTTCCGGCGGTTCGTGCTCGAGGCATTCGACGCTTCGCATGCCCACGTATTCGATGTGGAGGGCATGCTGGGCCTGGCGGACATCGCACAGATCATAAGCGGCGAACGCCCCGATCTGCAGCACCAGCCGCTGAACGTGCGCTACCCCGAACGGGTACGGGAGTATGGGGGCGACATCCTGGCTGCCATCCGCGCCAAGGACTTCGTCGTGCATCACCCGTACGAAAGCTTCGACGTGGTGGTGCAGTTTCTGCGCCGCGCAACCGCGGATCCTGCGGTGGTCGCTATCAAGCAGACCCTTTACCGCACGTCGGAAGATTCCCCGATCGTGGAGGCCCTGATCGCGGCCGCGGAAGCCGGCAAACTGGTCACCGCCATGGTCGAGCTTCGGGCCCGATTCGACGAGGCGGCCAACATCCGCTGGGCGCGCGAAATGGAGAGGGCCGGCGTGCAGGTCGTATACGGATTCATGGAGCTCAAAACCCACGCGAAAGTGGCGCAGGTCGTTCGCCGTGAAGCAGGCGAACTCCGAACCTATACGCATTTCGGAACCGGCAACTACCATCCGGTCAACGCGCGCGTCTATGTGGACTTGAGCTATTTCACCTGCGACCCCGCTCTGGGGCGCGACACGGCGCGGCTCTTCAACTACATGACCGGCTACGCCGCTCCGGAATACATGGAAAAGCTGATCTACGCTCCCGCTCAGCTCAAGCAGACCTTGGTGGAATTGATAGAGGACGAAATTGCGTACGCGCGCGAGGGCCGGCCGGCGCAAATCTGGGCCAAGCTCAATTCGCTGGTGGACCCGGAAATCATCGACTGTCTCTACCGCGCTAGCCAAGCCGGCGTGTCGATCGAGCTTTACGTGCGTGGAATATGTTGTCTGCGCCCCCGCATGAAGGGGCTTTCGCAAAACATCCGCGTACGCAGCATGGTAGGCAGATTCCTGGAACACGCGCGCATCCTTTGTTTCGGAGCGGGACACAAGCTGCCTTCCACGGACAGCAAGGTGTTTCTGTCTTCGGCGGACTGGATGCCGCGCAATCTGCACCGCCGTGTGGAGGCCCTGGTGCCTGTCGAGAACGAAACGGTCAAGCGGCAACTCGTCGAACAGGTACTGATGGCCAACCGCATGGACGTAATGCAGAGTTGGGAAATGCAGCCGGACGGTTCCTACCGGCGCCTTGCGCAGAAACCCGATGGGTTCAGCGCGCACACCTGGTTCATGACCCATCCCAGTCTCTCCGGACGCGGCAGCGCGCGACAGCATTCGAGACCCGCGATGCCCGGTGAACTCTTCCCGGATATGTCCGAACAAGCGCCTGCGGCAGAACAGAATCCCGCCACGGGCGGTTAGCAATGCAAGCAGACTAGTGCCGGGCATTCTGCGAGCCAGCCCCGCCATCCTGAGCGATGCGCCGGTGGCGGTTATCGATGTGGGCTCCAACTCCGTTCGGCTGGTGGTTTACGAACACGGCGGGCGCGCTCCCCTGCCAATTTTCAACGAGAAGGTTTTGTGTGGACTGGGACGCGGATTGGACCGTACCGGCGCGATGCCGGAAGACGCTATCTGCCTGGCCCTCGAAAGCTTGCAGCGCTTCGCCCGCTTGTGCCCGGAAATGGGAGTCGAAGACACTCAGGCCGTGGCTACGGCGGCGGTGCGCGAAGCCCGTAACGGCGCCGCTTTTCTGCGCTCGGTGCGCCGCGAATGCGGGCTCGAAGTGCGCTTGCTGCCCGGCCCGCGGGAGGCCGAAGTATCCGCGCGCGGCGTAGTAAGCGCAATTCCCGGCGCGACGGGCTTGGCGGCCGACTTGGGCGGTGCAAGCCTGGAACTTGCGCTGCTGGACGCCGGCAACATCACGCAGCGCGTTTCACTGCCCTTCGGCACGGTGCGTGGAAATGGCGCCAACGGATCGAAACACGACAAACAACAGTTGCGCGCGCACCTGGCGGAACTGGACTGGCCGCGCGAGGCGCGCGGCCAAACACTTTACCTTGTGGGAGGAGCTTGGCGGGCCTTGGCCAGCATACACATGAAGGAGACCAAGTATCCCCTGCATGTCATCCACCATTACGCCGTCGCGGCAGCGGAGGCCGCGGAATTCTGCGCGGCGCTGAGCGTTTGGCCTGAAAAACGCCTGATGGCGGCCAAGGAACTTCGCTCCGAGCGCCTCCAGACACTGCCGCTTGCCGCCGACGCGCTGGTTTGCCTGCTGCAGGAAAGCGGCGCCGCGCAGGTGGTATTCTCGGCCAACGGTCTGCGCGAAGGCTGCCTTTACGAGGCGCTGCCGGCCGGCCTACGCGTTCGCGATCCGCTGTTATCGGTATGCGAGAGCGTGGCGCGGCGCATGGGACGTGGCGTCTCGGATGGCGAATTCCTGGCGGGCTGGATCGCCCCGGCGCTGGAAGGCGTGGTGGCGGAACGGCTACGCCTGGCCGCCTGTCACCTGTCCGATATCGGCTGGTCGGAACACCCCGATTACCGTGCCGAGCAGGTGTTTCTCCGAATACTGCGCATGCCTTACACCGGCGCAGATCACCGCGAGCGCGTCATGCTCGGCCTGGCTGTAGCTTCCCGCCATGCGGCCATGAAACCCACGCTCAAGCGCCTGAAGCTTGCGAAGCTGCTTCGCAAGGGCGATCAGCGCCGCGCAACCGGCGTCGGCTTGGCCATGCGCCTCGCGTACACCATCTGCGGTGGCGCCGCACAGGTGCTTGAACAATTTCGGCTCGAACGGGACGCGCAGACGCTGCTTCTCAAAGGCCCCGAAAGCGCCGAGATCCTTATCGGAAAAGCCGTCCAGCGGCGTTTACGTTCGCTTGCCGCCCACCTCGGCCTGCAACACCGCATTCGCCTGCAGGCCTGACCTGCGCACTGTGCGCAATCGCAGTTCAGATGTCGGTGGGCATCGGGATGGGATTGTCGGCGGAAAGCGGCTCGGAAGGAATGAATTCTTCAAGCACTTCTTCGTTTTCCAGGGCCTCTTCGATACGGGCAAGGTCTTCTTCGATGGAAGCGACTTCCACGGAAAGTTCAGGTAGATCGCGCGGATCGGCGGCAGACGGGGAGCCGTCGCCATCCTCCGTCGTGCGCACACCGCCCGTTGGCTGGCGGCTGCGCTCGGCAGATTCATCCTGCGCTTCGACCGATTCCTGCTGCAGGAAGTCCAGCCAAACGGTCATCCGGTTGGCCGCCCATGTGACGCTCAGGCCGAGACCGATGATGGCGGCAACAGCGATGGCTTTCTTCATTCCTGTTCCTGCGGCTCCACGTAGCGCGCGAGTCGAAATCCTACATCGAGCCGTTCTTCATCGCCAAAGTCGCGAAAGCTCCAGCGTAGTTCCCGAAGCGTTCCGTGCATCCAGCTTGATCCCCTTATTACGTGGAAACGTCCCTCCTTGGCGCCGCGCGGGTTTACTTCCACGTTCGGGAACTGCGTTTCGGCGCCATAGAAGTCGTTGGTCCATTCGGCTGCGTTCCCGCCGAGATCGAAAAAACCGATCCGGTTGGCTGCAAAAGACCCCGCGGGCGCGGTAAACGGAAAGTTGTCGTTATAGATCGTAACAGTCGTGGTGAGAATGCCGCTTGCCGATTGGTCGGCAAAATTGCCTGAACCCGGCGCCGGCGGCATCCGCTCGCCCCAGGGATAGCGTGAATCGCCCGCCCCGCCGGAATAGCGCGCCGCCCAAACCCATTCTGCCTCCGTGGGCAGTCGATAGCCGACACCGAGCTCTTCCACCGGCAGCAAGCGGCCTGCCCGGCTGACATATTGCAGAGGAAGATTCTCCTGTGAACTCAGCCAGTTGCAGAAAGCTGCCGCAGCCTGCCAGTCGATGTTCACGGCCGGACTGCTGTCGGCCGCCAGCGATCGGAAGCGCTCGGCGCCCGAGGTATGCGTGGGCACGAAAGCGCGAAACTCGCGGTTGCTTACTTCGGTTACGCCCAGATAGTAGCGCCGGTCGAGCCGTATCCTGCGGCGCACCTCGTTGTTGCGCCATCCCTGGCTGCCGCGCTGCGAGCCCATCTCGAATTCGCCCGGGAACAGCATGACCAACTTGGCGCCCAGTGAAGTCTCAATTTCCCGGGGCTGAGCAGCCAACCGTGCCTGCAGTGGCGTCAGCATTTCAACGGCGATCTCCTGCGGATAAGCAGGCTGAGGAATGACTTCGCGGGTCACCGCCACGTAGCCTTCGAGCTGCAAGTCAATCCGATGCTCCGTGGAGGGCAATTCCAGTTCGAGCGGCGTCTGCCCCCGCTGCACTCCGTCAACGAATACCGTGGCGCCCGCCGGGCGGCTCAGCAGCCGCACCGTGCCCAAGCGCGGCGCCAGCCGGACGTTGAGCCGCCGCTCCTCGCCCCTGCCGAGGGTCAAGGACTGCTCCTGCGGTTCATAACCAGCCCGCGACAGAACGATGCGATGTTGCCGGTCGGGGCTCACTTCGACTGTGGCCGGCGAACCGCCGCGAAACTCGCCATCTACGGTTATCGCCGCGCCAGGTGGTTCCGTGGAGACGCGCAGCACACCCGCCGCAGGGCGAAGGCGAATTTCGGGCAGGGTCTGGTTGGCACCGGCGACTACGGTCAACTCTTCGCGGTGGGTGGCGAAACCGGGTTTCGAAATCAATAGGACACTCTGCCCGGAAAGCAGCTCTACTGTCACCGGGGTAAGGCCCAGTAACTCTCCTTCGGAGCGGATTTCGGCCTCGGACGGGGTGCTGCGTACGCTTATTTCCGCCCAATCGGGTTCCAGCGCGGCCACAAAAGGCTCAATGTCTCCGCCTCCCCTGACGGTCAGCCCGGTGGTCAGCTCCTTGTAACGCGGCGCAGACACCTTGAGCACGTAACTGCCCGGCGCAAGCTCGATTTCGTCGCCGGGCTGGAAGACGCCATCCATGCCTTCCACGGCAATCCGGGCGCCGTCAATGGTCTCCACCACGACACGTCCGGGCAGCAATTCCATCGCGAAACGAAATTCCTCGCCGTCCGCGCCGCCCACCTCTATCCTCTCGTCCAGCGGGTAGTAGCGCGGCATTTCGGCGCGCACGCGGTAGGTCCCGGACCAAAGTAGATAACGGCTTCCTACGTGAGGCGTCGGGCGAAACGCCTCGACGCGAACCTCGGCCTGCGCGGGTTCCACTTCAATCAGGACGCCTTCAGCAGTGAATACAAACAGCGCGCAGAGTCCCAGAATGCCCAGCGCCGTCCCCAGCGCGGCGCGCAACGCCAGCCGGCTCACGTTTCCGCGCTTGTCGGACGAAACTCCCGAAGCAGGCTGTAGCGGAATGTCCACGCCTTGGTCGTCCTCGGTGAGTTCCGGAGGGCGAGTGTCCCAGGCGCTGGCCAAATAGCGTGCGGCAAGTCTCAGGCCATCCGCATTGAGCGCTTCAACCTGCACTTCCACACCGGCAATTGAAAGCCGGTCCCCTTCCTGGAGCCACTGCGCGCCGCTGAATGGTTCGCCATTCAACTGCAGGCCGGAGATGCCCGCATAGCACTGCACCAAGGTCCGACCGTCAAGCAGATTAATGCTGGCCACCGGCGCGGCCGTGGCTGGGCCGGGAAGGCGTATGTGGGCGCCGGCCCCGCTTCCCATCAGCACCGGCAGTTCGCTGGCCTTGAGCTCGCGCTCGCCCTCCGGCAGGGCAATGACCACCCGCGCCATCAGATGGGTTCGGTGCAGATCAGAGTCAGCGGCTCGGACAGTCCATCGGGAGACACGGTAAATTGACGGCGCACGTCACGATATCCGTCGCGGCGGCCTATTGCCGTATAGGCCCCGGGCCGTAACTCAAGAACGCGGCTATCGAAGCTTCCCAAACGGCCCACGTGAAAGATCGTAACCTCGGTAATGCCGTCCGACCGCAGGCTCACCGGCGCGGGCGTGGCCGCCACTGTGAGCACCCGCTCGAGACGCTCAATCTGTTTGTTCAGCCGAGGACCGGGTTGCGCAATTCGCCTGGCCTGATCCAGCAAGTCTCTGCCTCGCTGCCAGGCTTCGTCGCGATTCAAGTCTTGCGCGTTGGCAATGGTCTGCTCCAGCCCGTCGTCGAGCCGCACCCGCCGCTCCGCCTCGGCCAATCCTTGCTGCGCCGCAACAATGCCTGTATCGATCTCAAGCATGCCACGGAAGCTGCTCACTGCGGTGCGCCAATCCTCGCGAAAACGCCCGGCCATTGCCGCGGCCTGCAATTCCGCCAGCCGCTGCCCTCTTTCCTCCAGTTCTAGCGCCGCCAGAGCCTCTTCCGGCGCGGAAGCCCCGGGACGCTGTTGCTTTGCTGCAGTGAACGCCTCACGTGCCGCCGTTAGATCGCCCTCTCCCAGCGCCGCGTGCCCACGCGACATCCTGGCGCCGAACAACTGTTCTTCCAGGTCCGCGTTCACTTTCGAGAGCGCTTGACGGGCCGACTGCCGTTCGGGGTCGGCTTGCAACACCCGCTGCCAAGCTTGGCGCTGTTCCTCAAGGCTGCCGCCTCGTGCTGCGGCGCGCGCCGCCTCTACCGCCTGCATGATTTCGGGCAGATTCGCAACCCGGCGCCTGGCCGTTTCGATCGCCGGATCCGTCTCTCCCAGAAGAATTGCCGCCTTTTCGAGTTCGCCTAGCGCACCCGCCTGGTTGCCGGCTTCGATAGCCTCCTGTGCCTCTGCCAACGCCTCCCGGCCTATGTCCGGCGCTTGCTCGCGCAAGTCGCCCAGCAACTCGGCAGCCGCGCGGTATGCAAGCTGCGCATCTGGATATTCGCGCCTGCGGTAGAACTCGTCAGCCTGCTGTTCCTGCGCCACCGCCATTTCCCACTTGCCTGCCGACCACAGCGACGGCCGCAGCGCAGCCAGGTAGTTGCGGTCGCGCAGCATCTCGCCCATGGCTGTGTCCGCCGCGTCGCGCTGCAATTTCAGCAAGTTCAGGTCCACTTTCGGGGCTTCATCCCGGGCGGCGGCGGTCGGCGGCGGTGGACGGGTTGCAGTGCGTTCTTCCACGAACCGCGGAAGCAACAGGAACAAACCGGCCGCCCCCGCCAGCAGCAGACCCCCCAAGGCGTAAGTGAGCCATACAGGCACTCCGCTGCGTTGCCTGGCAGCAAACGGGCGGTCGCCGGGCACGGTACGAGTGCGGGCCACGATTTCCGCTGTGTGCCCGACTTCCGCCGAGGAATCCCCCAAAATTTCTTCCAGTGCGCCACGCACGGCCTGCGGCGTAGGTGGCCGCCGCTCGGGCTTCGGCGCGAGCATTGACCGTACGAGTTCTTCCAGCGCTGCAGGCAGGCTCGGCATTCCGGCTGGGGCTGCCGGTTTTTCCAGGATTCCGGCCCGAATGCGTTCTTCGCCGAAGTCCGGGGCATAAGGCGGATAACCGCAAAACTGCTCATGGAAGATGCAGCCCAAGGCATAGATGTCGTCGCTTGGCTCGGCCAGCCGGCCGTCAAGAAGCTGCGGGCTGATGTACGCCAGCGAACCGCCTGGCCGCAGGATCCCGGCTTCCACGTTGCCGTCGCCCGCCCGCGCTGCGCTGAAATCAGTAAGCCGCGCCGCTTCGGATTCATCGAGCAAGATATTGCGCGGCTTGAGGTCGCCATGCACCACGCCCTTGCGGTGCGCATACGCTAACGCGTCGCACAAAGGTAAAAGCCTTCTGACGCCCTGTTCCCAAGGTTCGCCCGCGCACTGCCCGAAGTGTCCGCCCGGCATGAGCGGCATCGTGAAGAAATGCCCATGCTCGTCCGCAAAGTATTCCTCGGGTCGCAAGATCGCCGGGTGGACCAGCGATTGTGCAATGGAAAATTCGCGCCGGAACAGCTCCTGGCGCGCATTGCTCTCCGCAAACTCGTCCGCCAGCTTCTTGAGAGCCAGCTCGCGCCCGCTGTCAGAATCTTCGGCAAGCCATACCTCGCCCAATCCCCCCTTGCCGAGCAAGCGCAAGAGCCGGAAACGGGTGGCCAGCAGTTTATCGTCGCGCGTTGCGTTCATAGTTCCTGGCGCGATGGCGGGAGTGCAGCAAATTACCCGCAGTCAATGAGGCGGTCTTGAAAGCGAGCCAGCGACAGGCCCCGCGCAAGGCAAGCGCCCAGCGGCTCGGTTCTGCCAAGCGGGCGTTCAGGAACGCGGTACGGAGGTTTCCGGCGAGCTTTCCCCGCCCGGCATCTCGATATCGCCTGTCTCTCGGGCATAGATTTCACGCAGCAAGCGGCGCCACTCCCGGAATCTCTCTTCCGCCGAACCTGTCAGGCGGCGGGTTTGCCCCTCCAACTGCACTACCATGGGCTCGGCCTCGGCGTCGAAAGACTCGCCTACCTCGCGCAGGGCTTCCGCGTGCATCTTGGCCTCTTCGCGCCGGCTCAATCCGGACTGTATGCCCATTAAGCCGCCTTGAATCATCGTGCCCGTGACTCCCATGTTGTCGCCGCCTCCGGACTCGTAGGCGATTGCGCCGAGAATGCCAAGCACGCCCAGCAGCATGCGCGTGTTGGCGGCCCTGCGCATCTCCTCGTAACTGAGACGGCCTTCGCGCGCCATGCGCCGCCAGTCGGCATAGGGCTCATCCAAACCGAAGTACAGATTGGCGTAATGTTCGTTGACCGCGTCGATGAGCGCGTATTCGCGTTCGCGCACTTCGCGCATCCGGCCCACCATCGGCTCGTCCGCTGCCGGCAGACGCCTCAGTGCATATTGTCCGTCTTCGTTCTGCGCCAGGTAGCCTTCGAATGCCTGCGGCACAAGGTTCTCTCCATAGCGTAGATCGCTGATCTCGCGGATCCGCGTCAGTTCCCCGGCGCCAAGTTGAGCGCGGACTTCAAGCAAGTCGTTGGCGATCTGGTTATATACGTTCTGGTAAGGGTCCTGGCCGCGTCCGCTGTCGCGAATGTATGCCTGCTCCGCCACGGTCATTTCATAGCTCTTGTTGAACCACTCGCGGGCGGAAGAATCCCAGGCGCCCACGCGCAGTTTTACGCTGTAGCCGTCCGAATGCTCAATCCGTCCTGAAATCACGATATCCGCCACCGGGCTGAACTCGGGCAGGATGCTCACGGCGCCCCAGTAACCGGTGGCTTCCAGAGTGCTCTTCAGGTGATAGGGAATATAGCGCGCTTCGGCGCGGCGGATCTCGGGAAAGATCAGCCTTTCCTGCAGTTCCTGGTCGGTGACGTTTTCCGGTAGCCCGGGATCGAACACCAGAATGCCTACGCTCAACAGCGCTGTCTGGGCGATGTCCGTTTCCGCGCGCTGCAGCGCAATTGGCGTGTACTGGACTTCGCTGGTGGACGTGCAGCCCACCAGTGCTGCCGTGCAAAGGGCAAGCCCTGCAAGTGCTTTAGTTCTGATCATTCCGATGCGATTCCCATGTGCCTGCGATACTCATCCCACAAAGCTTCACGAATCCGCAAGTCGTCCGTGCTTTCCGCCGCTTCGCGAATTTGCCGGGCAACCTGATCTTCGCTTCCGGCCACTTCGGCGATATCCTCGGGGATCTCGACCTTGGAAGCTGCGCGACCCTCGGAACCGCCCTCCCCGCCTTCGCGGGCACTTTCACCTGCTGCGTCTCCGCCACTGCCGCCGCCGCCGCCTGCGCCACTACCTGTTTCCGAGCCGCCGGCACTTCCGCCGCCGCCAACCCCGCCTCCGGACGCATTCGGTATTGTCGTCATGGATCCGCCGGATGCACCACCGATCGTGTCGCCCGTTCCACCGGCATCGCCTGCGGTGCCCTGTCCCGCTGAGGCCATGGCTTCCCGTTCACGGGAAATTTCGCGATCGTAGTCCCCCATGGAATCACGTAGCACGGCTTCCGGATCATCAGAACCGCCAGTTCCCGGCGAGCCGCTGCCCGTTCCTCCGCCAGCACCACTGCCGCGCTCTCCGCCAGCGCCGCTGCCCGACGCCCCGCTGCCTGCCTCTCCGCCAATGCCGCCGCCCATCGAGCCGCCGCCCATCGAGCCGCCGCCGCCCATCGAACCGCCGCCGCCAATCGAACCACCGCCGCCCACCGAGCCGCCGCCGCCAATCGAACCACCGCCGCCCACCGAGCCGCCGCCACCCATCGAACCGCCGCCGCCCATCGAGCCGCCACCGCCCATCGAACCGCCACCGCCCACCGAGCCGCCGCCCCCTACCGAGCCGCCGCCACCCATCGAGCCGCCGCCGCCCATCGAACCGCCGCCACCCATCGAGCCGCCACCGCCCACCGAGCCGCCACCGCCCACCGAGCCACCGCCGCCCATCGAACCGCCGCCGCCCATCGAGCCGCCGCCACCCATCGAGCCGCCGCCGCCCATCGAGCCACCACCGCCCATCGAGCCGCCGCCGCCCATCGAGCCGCCGCCACCCACCGAGCCGCCGCCGGAAGGAGAAGAAACGCCGCCCGTCGTGTTGCAGCCCTGCAGCATCAAGACTGCCGAAAGGACCAGGAAAACGCGCAATGCGGGAACTCTCAATTTCATGTCATTGGGTCTGTCAACAGGTTGTCTGCAAGCATACCACCGCCCGCCGCGGGCGGCGCTCTCCCTATTGGATGCGCGAATCAGTCTTCGCGTCGCTTTTCGTAATCTTCGTAATTAAGGCGCCCACCGCGAACAGCGGGAGGATAGTGCCCGTATCGCTCTTTTTCGCGATTCTGACGAAACCGCCGCACGAAATAGGCGAATAGATTGAAGAGCACGAAGGCTACGGCAATCAGCGTGCCGATGTTTTCGAGAATGAGGCTGAACATGACGAATAATCGATAGTTTCGGGCGTCTAGTTTGCTGTCCCGCAGGCAAGTTTATTTTACGTTCGGTGCGGTAGTACCATCACGATCATGCCGCAAAGAGCTACAGACTGGAAATAATGCGCTCGCGTTACCGCAACTTGCTGGCCGCGGCCTTTCTGGCTGGCGTTCTCCTGCTTGTCTGGCGCCTGCAAGGCACGGAAACCACGACCATGGTGCTGCTGCTCACAGCCGCCGAACTCGACGGCGGTGACTCGGCTTCGCTGAGTTCCGCTGGGCGGACCCGCTCCGAATCGCTGAGCCGTTTGGCCGGTGACCTCGCGCAAGCAAGCCAGCTCGCCCCGATTCTGAGCGCGGGCGGCGAGCCCGAGCGCGAAACCGTGCGCCTGCTGGCCGAACGCCTGCAAAAGCCCATTTCCGATGTGCTGATCGAAGATCCCGCCGCTTTTGCCCGCGGCCTCGCCAGGCGCTACCGCGGCAAGGTGGTGATTGTCGTGGCCAGCGCCAGCCTAGCCGCTGCCCTCTTGGCGGAATTAGACGGCTCGTCCCCGAATCCGAGAGAGTTCGGGCCGGGCCGCCTGCATCTCGTCAGCGTTCCTTCCCTTGGTCAACCACGCACACTTGTGCTCAGCTACTGAGTTCCGGCTCGATGGGCCGCTGCAGGAGGCCATGGAAAGTGCCGATATCGATATTGGAGCCGCAAAACAAAACGCCCACATGTTTTCCCTGCAGGCGCTCGCGCAATGGGCCTGAGGCTGCCGCGAGTGCAGTCGCGCAGGCTGGCTCCACCATCATCTTCAATTCCCCAAGTATCAAACGCATGGCATCCTGAATTTCCGCGTCGCTTACCTGCGCCAATGCATCCATGTAGCGACGGGTCAGGGTGAAACTGTATTCCCGAGCGTTCGGCGCTCTCAGGCTATCCGCGATTGAATTCAGCCGGCGCGCCGAAACGGGCTCGTTGCGGGCAAGACTCTGAAACATCGAATCGGCGCCGACAGGCTCGGCGCCATAGACGGCGATGTCGGGCTTGCGCTGCTTTGCGGCAGCCGCGATGCCGCCAACAAGTCCGCCGCCGCCTACCGGTATGACCAAGGCATCGAGGTCCGGAACCTGTTCCAGCCACTCCACGGCCAAGGCGCCCGTGCCGATCGCGATTGCGCGGCCTTCGAAAGGATGCACAAGGGTCCGTCCCTGTTCGCTCTCAATGCGCAGGACACGCTCAAACCCGGCCTCTGCGCTATCGGCCATCTCGACCCGCGCACCCCAGGCCCGAGCTTGCCGAACCCGCGCCGGGTTGGCCGGAGATATGATAACGACATGTGCGGAAGCGCCCATCACATGCGCTGCCCAAGCTACCGCGATCGCGTGATTCCCGGCGCTGATCGCGGTGACGCCTTTGTCGAGCTGCTCCCTGGAAAGCGAAAGCATCCACGCCAAGGCGCCCCTGGCCTTGAACGTACCGGTCAACTGCAGCAATTCCAGCTTCGCACATATCCGCATGCCCGGTGCCTGTTCGTCAATCGCCGGCCCGCGCCATTCGTGCACCGGTGTGCGCGCCACCAACTCCCGCGCCCGATCGCGGTAGGCGCGTATTTCGGCGAGCGAAGGCGGCTTGTGATCCATCATGTCGAGAGCTGCTAGCGCTTGACCTCCCGGACAAACCGCTCATCAAGGTCCTTGGCACGTACACAGCCCAACAGGGCCAGATCACGCTCCACCTCGTCGCGCAGAAGCTTCAAGGCCCGGGCTACGCCCGCTTCGCCGCCCGCGCCCAGGCCATACAGGTATCCTCGCCCCGTGGAGCAGGCCGTGGCGCCCAGCGCAAGCGCCTTGAGCACATGTGTGCCGCGCCGCACGCCTCCGTCAACGATCACTTCGGCCGCATCGCCTATGGCGTCTCGGACTTCCCGAACCAGATCGACAGGCGCGGGAACGCCATCCAATTGCCGGCCACCATGATTGGATAACATCACGGCGCTGGCCCCAGCGGCGACCGAGCGTCGCGCGTCGGCGGCGCACATTACTCCCTTGATCGCGAATGGGCCGCCCCAATGCTCGATCATTCGCGCGGCGGCATCCCAGTCCACCGTACTGTCGAACTGGCGAGCCACATAGTCCATCAAGTTGGTGTCCTCGCGGTCCTTGATCCGATGCGCGAAATTCGCCATCACGGCCGGCCCTGAAGTGATGTAGCGATAGCTCCAGGCAAGGTGACGCGCTACATCCAGCTTGCTCATGAAGGTCAGCTTCGGCGGAACCGTCATGCCGGTGGCGAAGTCACGCTCGCGATTGCCGCCCACCGGCACGTCCACAGTCAGGCAAAGTGCCGAGAAGTTGGCCTGCTTGCAGCGCTCAATGAACTCGCGGTTCAGCCCCGGATCGCGGAGCACGTAGATCTGGAACATGCGCGGGCCGTCGCTGGCGGCGGCAACATCCTCTATGCGCGTGGAGCCGAGCGTGGACAAGGAATAGAGTGTGCCCGCGCTGTGCGCCGCACGCACCGCGCCGATTTCGCCATCGTGGTGAAAAATCCGCGACATTCCCGTGGGCGAGAGAAACAGAGGCCATTCGAGTTTCTGACCGAGCACCGTAACGCCGGCGTCAACCTTCTCTACGTTCACCAGGTAGCGCGGCAACAGCTCGTAATGGTCGAAAGCCTCAGTGTTCCGGCGCAGTGAGTATTCGTCGTCGGCTCCGCCGCGCATGTAGTGGTACATCGGCGAAGGCAGGCGTTTGCGAGCCAGCTTGCGCAAGTCCTCAAGGTTGTGGCAGCGCGCCAGCTTGCGATCAAGCAGCGTCATTGGAACCTCGCCAAGGCGTAATCTTCAAGCGGAATTTCCGGCGTGCTACCGGTCAGATGTTCGGCTAGGGCCTTGCCGGTGCCGGCCGCCATCGACCATCCCAGGTGGCCGTGTCCGGTAGCCAGGTGTAATCCCGCTACTGGCGTGGGCCCAATGATCGGGACGCCGTCCGGAGAGGCGGGCCGCAATCCGCACCATGGACGCATTTCCGCGCGGGGGATGCGTTCCGCGTGCTGCGGCAGAACGGCGGCCAGGAGCTGGCGCAGATTGGCCACCCGTTCCGGCGAAAGATCGTGATTGAAACCGGTGAATTCCACCGTCCCACCCACACGGATGCGGGTGCCGCCCAGCGGCACCACGCCGGCCTTGTAGCGGTCGTCGAGAATCGCGTGTCCCAGGCGTGGCAAGCCTTCCGCCATTGGCGTTGTGAGCGAGTAGCCCTTGGCTGGATAAACCGGTGCCCGGACGCCGAGTGGCTGGATCAGCCGAGCGCTATAGCTGCCGGCCGCGACCACGATACGGTCGGCCTGAACTTCTTCGCCGCTCCGCAAGCGTACGCCCCGCACCTTGCCGCGCTCCGCAATCAGTTCCTCGACCGTTTCGCCGAAACGGAAAACGGCGCCGTACTGCTCCGCGAGCTGTGCCAGGCCACAACTGAATTTGTGGGCGTCGCCCACCGCATCCGCCTTGAAATGAAATCCGCCCGCCAACTGGCCGCCAATGGGCTCAAGTGCAGGTTCACATTCCACAACCGCTAACGGGTCGAGCTCTTCGACCGGCACTGCATCTCCACCGAGTATGGCACAGCGCTCCCGCCCTCGCCGCATTGCAGCCTCGTCGCGGCATACTTCTATGATTCCTGATCGGTCCGAATCGTATTCTATCGGATGTTCAGACGTTATATAATCCATCATTTCAATGGAATAATTACACAACCTCAAGTTTTTTATCATATTGAGCTTGTGGCGCGCGGGACTGCTATTGCGCAGGAACCGACAGCCCCAGGCGAACAATCCGGGAACTGCCGACGGTCTGACCAGCAGTGCAGCTTCCTTGCGCCCAAGATACTTCAGGAGCGTCAACCAAACACCAGGCGAGTTCCAGGGCGAGGATAGACTGGGCGTGAGCATGCTGCCGTTCGCAAAGCTGGTTTCGAGCGCCGGACCCGACTGCCGCTCGAATACGGTAACCGCTACGCCCAGTCTGGCCAGGAACCACGCCGCGGTCACCCCGATCACGCCGCAGCCGATGACGATAACGTGCATGAACGCGCCGTGAGCGGTTTCAATCGGCGATCAGCCGGGCGAACTGCGCGAATACGCGCCGCCCCAGCATCATCGAACGATCCATATAGGCCCGCGTGTCGGCCAGTATCCTGGAGGCGCTGATGCGCCCATCTTCCGCCAGCCAACCTCGGGCCGCGTCCCGCTGCACCCATTCCTCGATCATCGGACGCAGAATTTCCAGGTGAAACTGGATCGCGTAGGCCGCCTCGCCATAGCGAAAGGCCTGATTGACGCAGTCGGGCGACGACGCAAGCAGCGCGGCGCCGCGCGGCAGATCGAAGGTGTCGCCATGCCACTGCAACACCTGTTCGCGTTCTTCCAGCGCTTCGAACAGCAGATCCGCCCCTCCATCGGCAGTTCTTTGCAACTCGTACCACCCGACCTCGCGAACCGGATTGGGATATACCTCGCTGCCGAGCACTTTGGCTATGACTTGGGCGCCTAGGCAAACACCTACCAACGGAAGAGACAGCTCCATCGCCTCGGCAAGAAGTCGCTCCACATGCAGCAGGTGTGGATAACGATCGGTGTCGTTTGCTCCCATCGGCCCACCCATAACGACCAGCCCGGCATACCCGCCGAGGTTCGGGTTCGCCGATGGGTCGCTCTGGAAATCGACGATATCAAGCGCCAGCCCCGCATCTCGAAGGAGCGGCTCCAGCAGGCCTTCCGTCTCGTAACTTACGTTGCGAATTACCAATACTTTCTTCATCGCTTCGCCGGCCCCTGCCCCACTGCGCCATCAGGAATTACTAGTATCCAAGATTGAAATTGTACTGCTGTAAGAGCGGGAAAACGCAACCAAGCCGGCAGAGGAAAATCTGGAGGACCGCCCTGGAGTCATCGCTTGGCGCGGGACCCTTGCGCCTGGAGAAAGCTGGCAAATCGCCCACCAGTACGAAGTGAGCTACCCGAACAACGTGCGAATCGCCCAGTGAATCTTGGGTTAGAATCGATTAATTGGGAAGCAGGGCAGTATGCCCTGCGCAGAGGCGCGTGACGAATTGCTACACCGCGGAGTTGTGCGCTTGAATACATTGAGGGGATTATTGCTATGAATGCGACTGGCAAGAGTGCTTGGACAATGGCGCGGAAAGTAAAGGGGGGGGGGATCGCTTTTCTTGCCCTCGCGCTTTCAGCTCCGGGATGGGCGCAGGATGCCGACGACGAGGCAATCGTGGAGGAGCCGCAGACGGAAGAAGCCATAGAGCTTGCGCCGCAGGTCGTTACCGGGACCCGGCTGATTGGCGGCGATCCTTCGGCCAAGATAATCAGCATCTCGGCGGAGGAGATTTCAAGGCGCGGCATCTCCAGCTTGGAAGATCTGTTCCGCACCCTGCCCTATGCGTTCGCTTCCATCACGACGCAAACCAATATGCTGTTCGGGGGCGGAGCGGCTGATACGGACGTCAACCTCGGTGCCTTGGGGCTGGGCACCTCCACGGTGAATCTGCGCGCCTTGGGCTCCGAGAACACACTGGTGCTGCTGGACGGCCGGCGGATCGCGGGCAAGGCAGGCAATCAGTCGAACTTCGCCAATATCCTCAATGTCCCGCTCACCGCCGTGGAACGAGTGGACATTCAACTGGACGGCGCCTCGGCCGTATATGGAGCCGATGCAATCGGCGGCGTGGTCAACTTCATTCTGAAGAAAGACTATCGCGGACTCACGGCAACAGCACGCAACGAGTGGAGCGCCACCGACGCCGACAGAAGAAAGTTCGATCTGGTGGGTGGTTTCGCTTGGGACTCAGGAAACCTTAACGTCAGTCTTGAGCGCGTGGAAAACAAGCCGATCAACAACTTCAAGATCTGGACCAGTAACGACTTTCGCGACGACTTCGGGCCGGAGTTCGACAAACGCTGGACCACGGCATACAACCAGCCCGGCATCGTCTGCGAGTTCAATGGCTCCTACGTTTTCCCCGGTTGCGCTTGGCCGTATACCTATCTCCAGTTGCCCTCGGGCAGTGGAGTGGGCGCAACGCCGGACGATTTCTCTAACGAGATAGCGCCGTTTGATGTTGTGGTGCCGCAAAACGGCGCAGATGACACAAAAACATCGCTACAGTTCCACGGCGAACAGTACCTCACGGACAACTTGCGAATTTATGCCGATGTTGTCATTTCCGAGCTTGATTCAACTCAGTTGTTTCAGTCCGGCATGTCCAACTACGTGGTTCCCGCGAGCAACGCCTACAATCCGTTCGGAAGGACTGTGGTAGTCAGTTACTATCCGCTGCGGGAATTGCAGGACGGCCGCATACCCTACTCCTACACGGAAACCGAAGACAAGCAGCGTAATTATGCGGCGGGTTTCTACTGGCAGATTGCGGATAAACACCAACTACAACTCGACATCTCGCACTCGGAGTCGAAGAACTTTGGTTGGCAGATACGCACCGACTGGCGAAGAAGCCGTTGGGACCCCAGTGCGGAGGCGTTCTACAGGGCGCTCGAAAGCTCGGACCCCAACGTGGCGCTGAATTTGTTCGGCGACGGCACAGCGCAGGGTTCCGCGTTTGACGAGCTGTTCACCAATGCCTTGGGGCCAAGCCTCGGCTTTACGGATACCACTATTATCAAACCGCTAGTGCGCGGCGAGCTTTTCGACATCTGGGGAGGCCCCATCCGTTACGTCGTCGGAGGGGAGTCCGAGAGACGGAGAGTTTACAGCCATAGCACGTCTTGGGGTCAGGAGGGCCAGGTACGCCGATATGGCCGCGAAACCTACGAAGGCATTGAGAAGCCCACCCAGGAAGATACCGCTTGGTTCGCCGAATTGGCCCTGCCGCTCGTAAGTGCCGACAACTCCCGGCCCGGGCTGCGCTCATTGCAACTCAGCGCGCAGGTTCGGCGCGACAGCTACGATTATGAGGGCGCCCAAGGCGGAATTAGCGCGGTGCGCGAGCCGGCTCCGCGACAGGTCTGGACTCCTGGCGTCGGCTGGACTGACATTCCGTATTTTCAGTGGATCGACCAAGGCGAGCCCAACATCGTCGGAGAAACCAAGGCGGACACCACTTGGCGAGCAGGACTCTATTACCAGCCGGCGCAAGAGCTAACGCTGCGGGCTTCGTGGTCGAAGTCCTTCAAGCCGCCCAAATACCGAGACCTCTTCAACATAGATAATCCACGCACATTCCCTGGCTACTATATTGACCCCTATCACCCGGATGGGCTTACGGGGTATATCCGTCCTCCCATCAACTACTCTTCCTTCAATCCGGACATCCAGTCCGAAACCTCGACCAATCAGAGAGTTGCGGTGGATTGGACACCGGAAGCCGTGCCGGGCCTGACGCTGTCGGCGGATTGGTCGAAGGTGGACAGCGAGAACAGAATCTATTATTCGAACAGCATTCTGTATGACGAACCCGAAATCGGCTTCGCGCTTCCGCAAATCGTGCAGCGGGACGCCGACGGCTACATCACGTCGGTGAATGCGTACAACATCAACTTGTCGGAAAAAGTAAACGAGATGCTGATTCTTTACGGAGAGTATGCGTTTCAAACCGATGTCGGCGCATTCAACCCGAGATTGACCTACACCCGGGTGCTGGACGAGTTCTTTACGGTGGTGGAAGGCAGCCCCTCCATCGCTCGCGCAGGCACCATCAAAGGCAGCGACGAGTACAGGCTGCAGGGATCGCTTACGTGGCTGTGGAATCGGTTCGGCGCCGATCTGTTCATCAATTACCGCCCCAGCTACGAGAATGACCGCACGGGTGTCTGCTTTCAGGTAATCGGACGCTGCACTCGGCTCTATGAGCGTCTGCCTACCATTGAGGTAGATTCTCTGATGACGATTGATCTGACGCTAACCTACCAATTCGACAACGGACTGCGATTGCGCGGCGGCGGACGCAATATCCTCGACGAGGATCACTACACGGTCTTCGAGAATCTGCCCTACGACCCTACCCGCTGGAATGCTCGCGCCCGTGTGTTCTTCCTTGAGCTGCAGTACGAACTAGGAAACGAGTTGTAGGGACAAGGCCAACCCGCAGTCGGTAGCAACGGGCGATGCAATTTCGACAGGCGGCCCAGCAAGCGCTGGGCCGCCTGTCCTTAGTTGGCTACTGCACCAGAACTCGCGCCATGACGTTTTCGGTCTGCGGCAAAAGACACAGGTCGTCATTGCAGGTCTGATAAGTCACTTCGGCGCTTACCTCATAAATTCCCGGCAGAGCGGACGCGCTGGCTTGCAGCGGCTGGGCCCAGATAACGCCTTTGCCGCTGTGAATTTCGTAGGGCCCCTTGAAGCCAAAAGGAGGCGCCTTCATGGCGCCGGCGGCATGCAAGCCGTCCGGCATACCGAAAGTCACGCTTGTTTCCTTCATACCTTGTGCATCGTTGCGTCCCGTGGAAGCGTAGATGTACCAGCCGTCCTGCATGTCGAGCTGCACATGGACATCCACACGGCCTCCCGGCTCAAGCACGGCCAACGGCCCGGCATGGACGGTGACCGGCGACGACGCGGCGGCCGGGGCTTCTCGGGCCGAGGCATTCGGCGTATTGCCGTTTGGGCCGGATCCAAGCGCTATGCGTCCTGCCGGGGCCTCCGGGCCGTTTTCGGAGTCGTCGCTGCCCAGCATCACGTAAACTCGGCCTTGATGCCGCATGGTAAGCCAGTGCGCCTTGCCTTCCTCGTATAGCCTGCCGACCGTTTCCTCCCAGAAGGGAACTTGCTGCTCCGCCATGCGCTGCAAATCTTCGTCGTTGGGCATCTCTATCGTAATGCCTTCGGCAGCCCGCATGACAACGATTTCCTCATACATAGCGCGCTGCGTTTCGAACGTGGGGCGGGGGCGCGGAGGATAGAGCCCCGGGTCTTTTCCGGCACTCTCGACCCTGTTCACGTCTTCCCATTCCCAGGACAACTCGCCACTGAATGCGCCGCCATTCACCGTCGCCACGCTGGCGCCGATGATCAGGTCATTGACTCCATCGGCGTTCCAGTCGTCCACATATACCCGTTGACCGCTGCCCGGAATCGCCTTGGCGCCGCCTTCCGCCGGCAACAGGTCAATGCCCGGTTCGAAGCGATGGCCATCCGGCGTCTTTACGCCACGGAAAAATGAAACGGCCCGGCTATTGGGCGCGCGGTACGAATCGGTCACCAGCAAATCAAGCACACCGTCCTGGTCCCAGTCCACGGCCAACGGATTGGGCTTGCCGTCGCCCGACGGCGCCAGGCTCATGCCCGTTTGCATGTATTCCTCTTCCGCTTTCGTGTGCGAGCGGGTTTGCAGCGGCTGGCCGTGGATGTCCAGCAACAGCTCGCGCACGCCGAAGCTCGGATTCTTCGGGCCGCCGATGTTCTCGCTAACCCGCAAGCCGCCGGAACCACCAACAATCAGATCATAGTCGCCGTCGCCGTCCAGATCGCCGAAGGTGGCCGAGGTATATACCCAGTAGTCGAAAGTGCCGATGTCGCCCGGCTCGCCATCGTAGTTTCCGAACATGGGATTGCCGTTCGATGCTGGGTCGCCTTCCTGCGGAAGCGTCCGGCCCGGCAGAAACCCGTCGGCGCTGCCCCGGAACCAGGTCACTTCACCGGGGTGGTACTGGCCGGTGATCATGTCGTCGTAGCCGTCGTTGTCCAGGTCGTAGAACATGGGCGTAAAGCCGATGCAGCACCACTGCGGTACCTCCATGATGGTGCCATCGGTATCCCGCGCCCACTCGAATTCTTCAGCGAACCGTGGCTCGGCGTCCGTTCCAATGTTGCGGTACACACGTATTGTCGAACCGTCCTCCCCCATCGGAAAGTTCTCGCCGCTGTTGGTCTCGAACTCCCCTACCAACAGGTCGCGCTTGCCGTCGCCGTCCCAATCCCACAACGCCGGCGCCGCCAGCCCATGCTTCTCCGTAAGCACCGGCTTGCCACCGGCCATCACCATAAACGGGTCGCCGAGCTTTGGCGCGTCCGGAATGTCCGCGGGCTTCAGCTTCGGGAAACTCGTTTCACCGCGTTCCGCAAGTTGCACGGGAGATCCCGCGCCTTCGTACGCGAACAGAATCATGCCGGCAAAAACCACAAGAGTGAGACAGTGTAAGAATTTGATGCGCATAGCGATGCCCCCTTTCAATTGTCCGAGAGTCCACTTTCCAAAGAACATTATGCACCGCTACCAACGGGAACGGTTCTAGGCGCTGCTCGCCTTTCTGAAGCCTACCGGTTTTTCCGGGATCGTCGCTGCCCAGCATCACGTAAACGCGGCCCTGATGCCGCATCGTAAGCCATTGCTCCTTGCCTTCCTCGTAGAACCTGCCGACCGTTGCCTTCCACACACGGAGTTCCTGCTTGACCCTACGCCGCAATTCTTTGTCGCTGGGCACCTCTATAGTCCTGTCCTCGGCAGTCCCCTGGGCAGTGATTTCTTCATAATATGTGCGTTGCGCTTCAAGCGTCGGACGGGGTAGTGGAGGATAGCGTCCTGGGTCTTTTCCGGCGCTCTCGACCTTGTTCACGTCTTCCCACTCCCAGGACAACTCGCCGCTGAATGCGCCGCCATTCACCGTCGCAACGCTCGCGCCGATGATCAGATCGTTCACTCCATCGGCGTTCCAGTCGTCCACATACACGCGATGACCACTGCCAGGAAAGGCCTTTGCGCCGCCTTCCGCCGGCAACAGGTCAATGCCCGGTTCGAAGCGATGACCATCCGGCGTCTTTACGCCACGGAAAAATGAAACGGCCCGGCTGTTGGGCGCGCGGTACGAATCGGTTACCAGCAGATCAAGTACGCCGTCACAGTCCCAGTCCACGGCCAGCGGATTGGTATATCCGTCCACCGATGGCGGGCTGGGCATGCCCGACAACACCATGCCCAAGCTGCGCCGACCCTTTTTTCGGGTTCGCAGCGGATTGCCATGGATGTCCAGCAAAAGTTCACGTACCCCAAAGTTCGGATTCTTCGGGCCGCCGAAGTTCTCACTACTCCGCAAGCTGCCGGAACCACCAACAATCAGGTCATAGTCGCCGTCGCCGTCCAGGTCGCCGAAGGTGGCCGATGTGTATGCCCAGTATTGGAAGGTGCCGATGTCGAACTGCTCGCCGTCATAGTGGCTGCCGGAGAAGGCTGCCGCAGCCGGGTCGCCCTCCTGCGGCAGCGTCCGGCCCGGCAGAAATCCGTCAGCGCTGCCCCGGAACCACGTCACTTCCCCGGGATGGTACTGGCCGGTGATCATGTCTTTGTAGCCGTCGTTGTCCAGATCGTAGAACATGGGCGTAAAGCCGATGCACGCCGATTGCGGCACGCCTATGCACCATTGCGGCACCTCCAAGAGGTTGCCATCGGTATCCCGCGTCCACTCGAACTCTTCAGCGAACTGCGGCTCGGCGTTCGTTCCAATGTTGCGGTACACACGTATTGTCGAGCCGTCCTCCCCCATCGGAAGGTCCTCGCCGCTGTCGGTCTCGAACTCCCCTACCAGCAGGTCGCGCTTGCCGTCGCCGTCCCAGTCCCACAATGCCGGCGCCACCAGCCCATGCTTCTCCGTAAGCACAGGCTTGCCGCCGGCCATCACTAAAAACGGTTCGCCGAGCTTTGGCGCGCCGGGAATTTCCGCTGGCGTCAGCTTTGGAAAACTCGTTTCACCGCGCTCCGCAAGTTGCTCGGGAGATCCTGCGCCTTCCCGCGCGAACAGAATCATGCCGGCGAAAACCACAATGGTGTGAAAGTGTAAGAGCTTGATGCGCATTGCGATGCCCCCTTACTATAGTCCGAGAGTCCACTTCACAAACCCAAGTTTGCACAACGACCAGCCGGACCGATTTTCCGTCAGGCTGTTGGACAGGCGCCCTGCATTTCGATTCCCCGGACTTGCCCTGCAAGGCGCCGGCGCAACCGAATCAGGCCGGCTGCGCGAAGTATTGCGCAAGTGCGGCGAAGCGGCGCTTAAGCGAGCGTTCGGACATAGGAGCGGGAAGCTTATCGAAGGCATGCGGAGCGCCGGGCACGACTTCCAGTTCCACATCTACTCCGCTTTCGCGCAAACGGCGCGCGTATGCAAGCGACTCCTCATAAAACAAGTCCTCTTCGCCGATGCAGAGGTAGGTTGGCGGCAAGCCCTGGAGCTGCTCCGCGCGGGCCGGCGATGCAAATGGGGAAATGCCCGCGGACAAATCGTCGTTCCGCCCGAGGTAGCAATCCCACGCAAAGCGGTTCTTGTCCTGGTCCCATAACACGTACTCCAGCGCCTGTCCGGCCTCCGGTTCGACGTTGCGGTGGTCCAGCATCGGGTAAATCAGGCATTGATAGCCAATCGCGCCAGGCCGCCGCTCCCTGGCCCGCAGCGCCAGTGCCGCCGCCAGCCCGCCCCCGGCGCTGGCGCCGCCCAAGACCGGCGGCTTGGCATCCAGTCCAAGCGCTTCGGAATTCTCGAGCATCCATCCCAGCGCCGCATCGCAATCGTCGAGCGCCGCCGGATAGGGATGTTCGGGCGCCAGCCGATAGTCGGGAGCCACCACCACGCAGTCCAACTCATCAGCCATGCGGAGCAGTTGCAATTCGTCCATCTCGGGACAGCCCAGAATGTAGCCGCCCCCGTGTATCCACAAGAGACCGGGGCGCTTATCAGAAGACTGCGCGCGCGCATAGCGCCTCAGACGCAGGTTTTCTGCCCCATCCCGACCGGCGATGAACTGATCGGAAACATCAACGTGATCGTATCCCTCGATCATTGCCGCGGCGGCCTTGGACATGCGGTTCAGTTCGGCACGTGTCCGGGGTAGATCTTTTCGGTTCAGTTCCAGCACCGGAAGTTGATCGAGAAACGGCTGAAGTTCAGGGGCGATGCTCATGTTGGGTTCTCTCCCTGTTTGACGGGCAGCGGCTTCACGCGCATCCGGATGTGCTTGGGTTCAAGAAAGGTCTCCAATCCCTCCGGGCCGAGCTCGCGGCCGAAGCCGCTAAGTTTCCAGCCACCGAAAGGCGCCTGCAAATCCGACGTGTCGGACACGTTGATACCTACCGCGCCGAATTCCAGGCGGTCCGCCAGCGCCCAGGCGTGCTCAAGGTCTTCGGAGTAGATGTAGGCCGCCAGACCGAACGGCAGGCTGTTCGCCACCGAGAGCAGTTCGCCGAGCGATTCGCATTGCCTTATGGCCGCCACAGGTCCATAGGTTTCTTCGATCATCGGCAAACAGTGGAGCGCCGCACCGTCCAGCAATGTCGGCTGGAAAAACAAGCCTTTCGCCAACCTGCCAGCCTTGGCGGGTCTACCGCCGGCAATGATCCTGGCGCCCTTGCCCACGGCGTCGTCGATATGCGCTTGCGAGCGCTCAATCACGGCAGGCGTCGTGACCGGCCCATAGCACGCGCCCGGAGCAAGGCCCGGCGCCAGTTCTATCGTTCGCGTCGCTTCCACCAGCGCGTGCACAAACGGTTTGTGCACATCGGGATGCGTGAGAATGCGATTGACGGTAATGCAGATTTGCCCCATGTTCGAAAAAGAACGGCGCATCGCGGCGGCAGCCGCTGCTTCGATATCGGCGTCGGGAAGAACGATAAACGGCGCGTGGCCCCCGAGTTCCAGCGACAGGCGTTTCAGGTTGCCGGCCGCGTTGCGCATGATGTCCTGGCCCGCCGATATTGAGGCGGTCGCCGAAATGCAGGCAATTTCCGGGTGCCTGGCAAGCGCGGCGCCGGCTTCCGGCCCGGTACCCGGCAGGTTGGCCAGTACCCCGGTGGGAATGCCTGCCTCGACAAAACACTCCAGCACCGCAGCGATGGCAAAGGGTGTCTCATGAGGCGGCTTGACTACGACCGGACAGCCGGCGGCCAGCGCCGGGGCCACCTTCCAGCAATAGAGATCAACCGGGTAGTTCCAGGGCACGATGGCCCCCACCACCCCCACCGGAAAATAGGACACGACGTTCCTGACATTCGCCAGCGCCGACGGACGCAGCGTGCCGAATACGCGCCGCCCTTCCTCGGCGTAGTAGCGGATTACCTGAATGCCGAAGCGGATTTCCTTTTCGCTGTCGCAGAGCGGCTTGCCCTGCTCCCGTGTCAGCAAGGCGGCGATTTCATCCACTCGCGCCTCGACAAGGTCGGCTGCCCGGTGAAGAATCAGCGCCCGCTCGTCGGGATGCGTATGCGACCAGACGTGGTGCGCCTTCAGCGCATGGCCCACGGCGCGGCTGACATCCTCGCGGCTCGCAAGCGCGCAACGACCGACGCGGCTGCCGTCCGCCGGGTCGCAAATTTCGCGCCACTCATCCGATGCCGGAGCGCGAGCGGCGCCGCCATAAAACAGCGCACATTCAAGCATGGTGCAGGAGATTATGCGCGAGACTACCGATCAGACAGGCGGCGCCAGAGCTCCGCATAGTTCAGATCGTTCTGCCGGTTCGCCCTCGCTTTGTCGGTGGTATTGGGGCTGACCATGACCATCGGCTCATATCCGCGCGCCACCAGCTTCTCCGCCGTTGCCGCGTTAATCGCCTGCCCCACGGCAATCGCCACACTGGTCGAGGTAGCTCCAACGCTGTCCTGCAGTCCGTCGATGAGAATGCCGGCGTCGCCCAACGGGGCGCCGGTATCGATCGCGATGTCGGCCACTTCGAACAAGCGCTTGCCGGATGAGTGCCGGGATGCCACCTGCGAGGAATGCGGGATGCTGGTGACGCCGATCACGGTCATCCCGATATCCTTCGCTCCGACAGCGATGTCCATGGTCACGGCGTTGATGCCGGAATGCGAGAAGATCAGCATGGAATCGCGCGGGTCGGTCTGATGAGAGGACAGGATGGCTTTGCCGTAGCCCTCCTGGGCGTGGATGAAACGATATTGCCGCGCTCCCATGTCGCCGAGCACCCGGTGAAATGAGATCATCGTGCTCTCCACAATCGGCCGGAATCCCACCACGGTGCCGGTGCGTGGAAACATCTCCAGTGCGGCGAACGAGCCGTGGCCGGTGCCGAAAGTGAAGACCAGCTTGCCCTTGCCGATGCTGTCGGCACAGGCATCGGCGGCGCTGGCGATCTGCGCCTCCTGGTGGTCGAAAACCAGCGCCAGCTTTTCGTCGAGCAAGCGCCGGTATTCCTGAACAATGCTCATGCTGGCGCCTTGCGCCCGAGCGTGGCGAAAATCATCAGTGCGCTGATCACCAGCGCCGCAGCCGCCGCGCCGATCAGCAGGCGGTACCCGCCAACCTCGGCAGCAGCCCCGCCGAGCCACGGTCCGAGCGCCGATCCCAGGCCCTGTGCAGCAGGAATGAGAACAACAAAGCGATTCTTGCTATCCAGCGCCGCAATATTCCCCATCTGGTACGGCAGCACGAAACCAATGGCAAACCCGAGACCCGCCAGTGCCACGGCATACAACCAAAACTCCGCGAGCTGAAGCAGCGCCAACACCGACAACAGCATCGCCAGCATCCCCACTGCCAGCGGAATCCAGCGTCCGGCGCGCATGCCCAGCAACGTTGCCGCGACCGAGCTCCCCAGCGCCGAAGCCAGGAGATTCGAGGCAATCACGGCGCTTACCGAGGAGGCAGCGAAACCTGCGCTCGCACCCAGACGTTCGGCAAACGCCCATACCGCCGCGAATGCGAATCCGGTTCCCAAGAGGGCCAGCAACGCCAGTGCGACTGCCAGCGGAGGCCAGCCCGGTGCTTGTCCCCGCTGCTCTTGGTCCGATTCAAGCCCGCGCGGCAGGAGTAGCGCCAGCAGACCGAGCACCAGGATCAGAGCGCTCAGAAAATAGCTGGAGCCGGGAAGCCCGTACGGCTCCACTACGTAGCGCCCGACCACGAAACTGACGGCCGCCAGCGCCGAATAGGAAACCAGGATTCCGACGGCGAAACTGTGCTCGGGGTTGCCGGACGCACTGAAGATGCGGTAGGCGATCGTCCACAGCGCGCCCATCATCAGGCCGATGAAGAAAACCGTAGCAAGGCTTGCCGGATAGCTGCCGAGACGCGCTAGTATCAGCAAGGCTGCTATCACGGCGGCCGCCGCGCCAAGGCTCAGCACGCGCCAGTTGCAGTGCCGCACCCACCAGAGAGCCGTGAGCGAGGCGGTAGAAAAGCCGATCAGATAGCCCGTGCCGAGGGCGCCGGCCTGCGCCTGGCCGAAGCCGCCCGAGGCAATGTTCAATCCGATGAAGAACGGCAGGAAAGCCCAGAACAATCCGCCGATCGTATATACGGCCAGCGCGCCGGCAAAATTGCGCCTGCTCACTTTCTCCTCATCGCAAACTCGCTGCGCATGCGCCGCCGGTGGCTAGAAGTTACGGGTCAACTCAAGCCCGAACGTTCGCGGATAGCTGTAGTTGCCGGCAGCGATGTAGAAGCCGAAGCCGAGCACTTCGTAAGCCTCGGTAAGGTACTGCTCATCGGTCAGATTGCGCACCCAGAACGCGGCGTCCCACTTGCCGTCGGACGACTGCAAGGCCAGCCGCAGGTCCACGTCGATATGCGCCTCGGTGTAGAGCGCCGGCGAGGCCCGCAGGTCGCGCGGAATGTCGTCTTCCCAGAGGAAATCGAGCTGACCGATAAAGCGCCACCCGTCGTTTACGGGCCACGTTACGGTGGCCGATGAATTAATGCTCAGTTCGGGTGTGTTCGGAATCCGGTTGCCGCTCAAATCCGCCAGCGTGGAGCCGAAAACCGGGGCGTTGTCCGGGAACGGACTGCCCACGCCGGTGCCGGCGATGGAGGTGACCAGATTGCCGTATTCGCTGTCGATATAGGCCAGACCCAAGTCGAGCTCCAGCCAGTCCGCGGCAAGGGCGCGCAGTTGGATTTCACCGCCCTGCATCGTGGAGTCGTCGGCATTGATCAGGAAATTGGCCGATATCAGGCTCAGCGGCTCGACCGCCACCACCTGCGGGTCGGTTGCATCGTAGAAATAGATTGCGGCCTCGACATTCGCGCGCCCGCCGGCGAATGTGGACTTCATTCCGACCTCGTAGGCGGTCAGCGATTCCGATTTTGTCGGCGCAAGGTTAGCGACAGCGTCAATAAACTGGCTGTTGAAGGTGCCGGCGTTAAAGCCGCGCGCAATGCTGGCGTAAATCAGCGTGTCGTCGTTGACGCTCCAGTCCAAGGCCAGCCGGGCGGAGTAGTCGCTGTCCGAGAAAGAACTGCTGGCCCCCGCCTTAAGTTCCGCGGCGGCGAAGAACCCGGTGGTTCGGTAGTCGAAGTCGCGTTGCACATCGGACCAGCGCGCGCCAACGGTAAGCGCGAGATCGTCGGCAACCGGGTATTCGAGTTGCCCGAATACACCCAGGGTGTCGGTTTTCAGCGTCGAATAGTCCTGACGGCCGCCCGAATCAAAGGACGGATTGCCTTCCAGTTCGTCGGTGGAAAAGTAAACGCCGGCCAGCCACTGCAAGCCCTCGTCGGCGTCGGACGCCAGCCGCACTTCCTGTGAAAACTGCGACACTTCCGATCTCCGGACATCGTCAATAGCCACGGTCGGCCCCGCGTCCTCATCCAGCTCATCAAGGCGTTCAAAGTCGTCCCAGCCGGTCACGGCGGTAAGGGTCATCCCCGTGAAATTCCAGTTCAGCTCGGCGGAAATGCCGCTCGACCGGTAGTTGTGATTGCCGATCGCGTTCTGGTTGATCGTATAGGGATCGCCATCGGTATCGTTGAAGGTAGCGCCACTCACGAAGGGGTCTCTGGCCAGGCAGTTAATGGCAGCCGCCTCGAAATCTCCGCGCGCATACTCGGCGCAGATCTGGTCGGGTATGCCGTCGCCGTCGGTATCCTCTCCCGCGGGTATGAGCGCCCAGGGCCAGACATCGGAGTTATCACGCCCGGCATAGGCGCGCACCAGCAACTCGACGTCATCGGACGGGCGGAACAGCAGCGAACCGCGCGCCATGAGCTGATCGAGCTCGCCGCCGTCGTCCTTGCCGGGATAGACGTTGGTGAGCGGACTGTCGGTCTGCCGCAGGAACTTGACGGCAATCCGGCCGGCCGCCGTCTCGGAAAGGGCGCTGCCGTATGCGCCTTCAAAATAGCCGCGCGAGTAGCGGCCCACTCCCACCGTCGCGTAACCGTCGGGCTCGAACGTGGGGCGCTTGGAAATGAGATTGATCGCTCCGGCGATGGTGTTGCGCCCATATATGGTTCCCTGAGGCCCCTTGAGCACTTCCATACGCTCCAGATCCAGCAGGCGAAATGCCTGCATCGGCGGCTGCGATACGTAAACTCCATCGGCATAAACGCCCGTGGATTGCGGCAGCGTCTCGATGAACCCGTCGGTATTGACGCCGCGTATCGCGATCAGCGGATAGCCGAATTCCCCGAACGGGGTCTGCACGTTAAGGCCCGGAGAGTATTTCCCGACTTCAATCAGAGAAAGAGCGCCAGCCTCGCGCAGCCGGTCACCGCCCACCACGTCAATCGCAATGCCGACATCGGTAAGCGATTCCTCGCGTTTTTGCGCGGTTACGACGATTTCCTCTAGAACCGTTGTGGGTTCCTGGGCAAACACAGGAGCAACGAGCGCCAGTGGAGTTGCGAGAATGGCTAGAACGAACGATTTCTTTCCCATGGCGAATTCCCTCGATGAAACGGTCCATCGCATTTTCCCGGAAACGAGACCTTGCGATCAGCACATACCAAAGTATAGCGATTCAGTTGACTAGTCAAGTGGTCATTCGGAAAATGTTGGGTAACATGGGTGGCGCTTTGAGCAAGCTAGGACCTACGCCAATGATCGCTGGCCGGAGAGCGGCGAAACCCCGCTATATCGTTCTTTCGGACGCGTTGCGCGACGGCATTCGTGCGGGCAGGTGGGCGGCGGGCGACCTGTTGCCCAGCGAGTCCCAGCTTTGCCGGCAATTCCGCGTCAGCCGAGGCACGGCGGTCAAGGCCATTGACGTGTTGCTGAGCCAGGGCCTCCTTCAGCGCCGACAGGGCGTAGGCACGTTTGTGGCGCGCCCTGCCCTGCACCGATCGCCCGGTTACCTGCGCGGATTCTCGGAAAGCGTACGCCGCCAGGGCCGCATTCCCAGCCATCGGCTGCTTGCGCAACGGTCCATGAGCCGCAATGAGGCTCTTCAGTTCGGCTGCGACGAACCCGCCCTGCTACTGGAGCGAATTCGACTCGTCGATGGCCTGCCCTGGGCCATTCATACGGCGCTCGTGCCTGCCCGCATCGCCGACAGGATTCCGGCGCTGGCCGCCACAGGAGGTAGCACTGCAGAACCCGATTTCTCCTTGTACAAGACCTTCGACGATAGCGCGCTGGTAATCGACCATGCGGAAGAAAACATCAACGTCCGCCTGGCCACCGCCCGGGAAGGCGAGCTACTTGGCGTGGGCCTGCCTGCGGCCGTGATGCTCGTGCATCGCAAGAGTTTCGATGCCTTAGGCGGTCTCATAGAGTTGATCGAAGCCGTCTATCTCCAGGATTGCTATACCTACGACGCGCGCCTGGTGCGCTCGCACCCGATATCGGCCCTGCAGCCCACGAACCAGCCGGCGCCATCGCGAGGCAAGCCGTGAAGAGGCGTTCGGACAACGGCGGCGCCGTCGCGTTGATGCTCATCGACTTGCAGAATTCGTTCTTTCACGAGGATTGCGAGAACTACTACCCCGAGAGCGCGAATCTGTTGCCGGCCCTGCGCAAATTGCTAGACAGCGCCCGCGCGTCCAAACGCCCCGTGATTTTTGTCGGCGAGCGCCATCGGCCCGGATTGAACGACTTCGAAGCCGCCAAGCTGCCCGCGCATTGCGTCGCCGGCGAGTTGGATGCCGAATTGGTGGAAGGCTTTGCGCCCCGAGGAACCATGGAAATCATGCTTGCAAAGCGGAGAATGAGCGCATTTCAAGCCACCGATCTGGATCTGCTGCTGCGAGAACTGGGCGTCAGGACGTTGGTGATCGGCGGCGTCAAGACCAACGTCTGCGTGCGCGCCACCGTGCAGGACGGCTTTTCGCTCGGATACCGCTGCCACGTGGTGCGGGATGCCGTGAATTCGAACCGGCGGCATCTGGCGGAAGCCTCATTGGAAGACATCGAACGCTACCTGGGATGGGTGGTATCGCTGGAGGAAGGCGTGAGACTGCTGTCGTGAGCAAGGTCGCCGTCATCGGTTACGCATCGATCGATTTCCCCGCGGTGCTCGACGGCTTCTTTGCCGGCGACCGCACGGTCATGATCCGGCAACGCCCCGCGGATGCTTTCCCCCGCCCCGGAGGCTGTCCGCTTTATGTGGCCCTGCCGATAGCCGGCCAAGGCATCAGCGTATCGTTGGTAACCTGGGTCGGGTCCGACGCCCACGGCGAATTGTTCGTTTCCTGGACGCGAGATGGCGGTGTGGGAGTGAAAGGTATCGCAACCGTCGATCCGGGCAACACGCCCGTCTGTTTCGTGATTTATCAAAAGGATGGCAGTTGCGGCTGCCTCTTCGACCCGGGAATGCTCGGACGCGAAACGCTTACCGCGACGCAAGAGGAATTGATCGCCAACGCGGAAATGCTCTGCGTCACAGTAGGTCCGCCCGATATCGCCAGGGAGGCGCTGAGCCTCATCAGCGCCGAATGCCTGGTCGCCTGGGTTATGAAGAACGATCCCTTGTCGTATCCCGAAGACCTGCGCGTAGCGTTGGGGGAACGCGCGGACTGGATTTTCTGCAATCATCAGGAACGCGAGTGGGTGTATAAAGCGCGCGCGGCAACCGCCGGGCGCCCCCGGCAGGTCATCGTCGAAACGGCGGGCGGAGACGCGGTCACGGCGCAGCGCGGCGAGAAGACTGTCCGCGTTGATGTAGAGCCCATATCCTTCGACGATGCGTCAGGCGCCGGCGATACGCTGGCAGGCGGCTGCCTGGCGGCCGTGATTGCCGGCGAGTCGGATTTGCGTGCGGTGACGGCGGCGGGCGTCAACGCGGCCGCCTCGCTGTTGCGCGGAAGATCGCATGGTTAACCAACCATGAACGCCAGGAAAGCCTGGTACATCGGCTGCAGCAGCGAGCAGGTGGCCGACCGCGTAATTCTCCTCGGCGACCCGGGCCGGGTGTCGCGATTCAGCCGCTACCTGACGAACGTCGAAGCCCTGCCCATCAATCGGGGGCTGGCCACGGTAACCGGAACTTACATGGAATGCCAGGTCACCTTGTCGGCCTTCGGGATGGGCTCGCCCATCGCCGCCATCGTTCTGCACGAACTCGCGAACCTGGGCGCCAGCGTATTCCTGCGCATCGGAACCAGCATCGGGCTTACTCCGGTGAATATCGGGGACATGATCATCGCCGATGACGCGGAGTCTTTTGAAGGGACATCAGCCGCCTATGCCGATAGCGCGTCCGGCCGCAGCGCGTGTCCCCGCCTCGTGCGTGCGCTGACGCGGGCCGCGGCACAGCGCGAAGTAACTTGCCACGTAGGCAAGTTCGCGAGTTTCGACGGCTTTTACAAGGACATGTTCGCGCTGGACGACGCAACCGAAGACCGAGTGCGGCGAAACCTTGAGCAACTGGCCGAGCAGAATGTTCTTGCCGTGGACATGGAGACCTCGGCGATTCTCACGGTCGGCAACGCGCTGGGCTGCAAGGTGGGCAGCCTTTGTGCATCGACCGTAAACAGCCTGAACAAGCAGAAAATCGGCACAGCGGAATACACCCGCGTCGAGCACAACCTGATCTCGACCGCGCTGGAAGCACTGGTCCAGGTTGAGCCGGCCTGAGAGACCGCCGCGCAAACCAGGATCCGCCGAGAATTCATGGATCTTCACCTGGCCGGAGCGCGGGCGATCGTGACTGGAGGGTCGCGTGGGATAGGCCGCGAAATCGTCGAATCTTTCGTAGCGGAAGGATGTCTGGTCGAGTATTGCGCCCGCACAGTGGCAGCGGGAGCGGCAACCGACGATTCCGCGGCTCATGTTAGGGGGACCGCCGTGGACCTCGAAGATACCGAAGCGACCCGCATGTGGATCGAGCAGGCCATCGGCCGGCTGGGCGGACTGGATCTACTGGTGCTGAATGCAAGCCCCATGGCGTCCGGCGATACCGAGGCAGCATGGCAGCAGAACATGCGCGTGGAAATCGGCGCGCTGCGGGTAATCGTCAATGCCGCCAAAGCCAGTCTGCTGAAGGCCGCAATCGACTCCGGCGATGCCGCGGTGGTGGTAATCGGCTCGACTTCGGCAGCCGCTTCGCAGAGCCGCGATGCCTATGGAGCCATCAAGGCAGCCCTGGCCCACGTCGCAAAGGGTTTGTCGCGCGAACTCGCGGCAGGCGGTGTACGCGTCAACACGGTCTCGCCCGGCCCGACGTATTCCGAAGATGGAATCTGGGCGCAGGTCGAAGCCGAAAACCCGGAACGGTTCCGCCAATCCATTGCCGCCTTCCCGCTCGGCCGTATGGCAACCCCCGAAGAAATCGCCAACGTGGTGGTCTTTCTCTGTTCGCGCCGAGCACGGTTTGTTATCGGCGCCAACATCATCGTGGACGGAGGCCGTTCCACGCGCGTCTAAGCGGGGGAAAGGCTGAAGTAACATATCCCAGAAGGGAGGAAACGCCGTGAGCAAAGCACAACTCTCGCGCTCCAGCGAACTTCGTAAACGCCTGAATCATCCTGTCATCGACACGGATGGACACATGCTTGAGCTGTTTCCGGTGATCTTCGATTACCTGAAGCAAGTCGGCGGCCCCGAGATGTCGCAGCAGACCCTCGCGACCTTCCGCCGGCGCGACCGCCAGAACTGGTACAAGCTGAACCCAGAACAGCGGCGTCACCACAACCTTATTCGGCCCGCCTTCTGGGCCGCGCCGGCGGAAAACACGCGCGACCTGGCGACTGCGATGCTGCCCAAGCTGATGCACGAACGCCTGCCGGAGATGGGCATCGATTACGCGGTCGTTTACCCGACCATCGGATTCGCGCTGCCGGACATCCCCGACAAGGATGTGCGCCGGGCTGCCTGCCGGGCCCATAACCTGATGATGGCGGAAATGTTCCGGGGGCTGGATGACCGCATCACGCCCGCGGCGGTGATTCCATGCCAAACACCCGAGGAAGCGATTGAGGAACTCGACCACGCCATCGGCGAACTGAACCTCAAGGTACCAATGTTCATTAACCTGGTGCGACGCCCGATCGGCGCGATTGACGAGAGCAATCCTGAATACAGAACCTATGCATTCTGGATCGACACGCTGGCCATCGACAGCATCTACGACTACGACCCGCTGTGGCAACACTGCATGGACCTCAAGATTCCCGTCACGGCGCACGCGGTCGGGCAAGGCATGCACATGCGCCGCTCTCCGAGCAACTACATGTACAACCAGACCGGGCATTTCGCCGCCGCCGGCCATGCCTTCGCCAAGGCGCTGTTTTTCGGCGGCGTTACCCACCGCTTCCCGAACCTGAATTTCGCTTTCCTGGAATGCGGCGTGGCCTGGGGCGCGAGTCTGGTTTGCGACCTCAAGGAGCGCTGGGAAAAACGCAGCGCCGAGGCGGTGCAGCAATTCAACCCGGAGAAGGTGGATCGCAAGCTGCTTAGCTCCCTGTTCGAACAATACGGCGGCAAAGTCCTGGCGGACCGCGCGCAGGAAGCCACCTTCGGCAGTGGCGCAACCGAGCACGACGGCATCGACGACTTCGCAGCGGCCAATATCGCCAGCGTGGACGACTTGCTCGACCGGCTGGTACCCAATTTCTACTACGGCTGCGAGGCGGACGACCGAATGAACGCCACCGCGTTTGATGCGCGGCTGCTGCCGGGTGGACGTAAGCTCAACGCCATGTTTTCCTCCGACTTCGGCCACTGGGATGTCCCCGAAATGTCCGAAATATTGTGCGAGGCTTATGAATTGGTCGAGGACGGACTTATCAGCGAGGATGATTTCGCCGACTTCGTCTTCCACAATCCAGCCCGGCTTTTCACCAAGCTGAATCCGGAGTTCTTCGTCGGCACAGCCGTGGAAAACAGCGTCGCACAAATGCTGGCGCAGGGTCACAAGGCCGCCGCCTGATCGGTCGGTCGCAAATCGCCCGAAAGACTTGAAAAGTAAGGTTTAATCCATGACAGCAACGCGCAGAGACACGATCAAGTATGCCGGCGCGGCAATAGCAGCGATGTCCGGCGCCCGCGCCAACGCTGCGACGCGAGCCGAAGACAATGCCTATGCGGTCAGATCCGGGCCGATGCCCATGCCTTATGTGCCCAGGCGAGGCTACGCCGACGGTCCCTTCGGGCAGGTCCACTTCCGCGACACGGGAGGCGATGGCCGACCGCTTATTCTGTGCCCGCAAGCGCCCATGACTTCGCGCCAGTTCGAGAACGTTTACCAGCCTCTGGCAAGTCGCGGAATCAGGGCCATAGGCGTGGATTCACCAGGATTCGGGGAGTCAGACCCCACGCCCTTCGTGCCCACGGCCAGCGACTGGGCTGAAGCGGTGCCCGCGGTGCTTGACCATCTCAACATCGAGCAGGCCGATGTGCTCGGACACCACACCGGCAGCATGGTGGCAACGGAAGTTGCACTGCTATTTCCCGAGAGAGTGAACAAGCTGATTGTCAATGGCCCGTTGCCGGTAACAGAAGAAGAACGCAGAACCTTCCTCGAATTCGTCGAGGAACGCGAAATCAACTTCGTTTACGAAGCTGACGGCAGTCACATGCAGGATGCCTTCGCGTCCCGCTACCGCATGTATGCCGAAGCCGGCACGAGTCCCGACCCGAAGACGATCACCCGCTACGTCGTGGAGCGTTTCCAGGGTTACGCCCCCTTCTGGACCGGCCACCACGCGGCCTTCATCTACGACCACAACAACGCGCTGCTGAACGTCGCAGCGCCCACCATGATCCTCACCAACACCGGCGATCAAATCTACGAAAACGCCAAGCTGGCGGCCCGCATCCGACCCGACTTCACGTACGTGGAACTCGCGGGAGGCGGCATCGACATCGTCGATCAAATGCCCGAAGAATGGGCCGACGCCGTAGACAACTTCCTCGCCGCCCCCGCCTGACCCAAACCCTACGTGGCGCATCTTTGACGCCCCCTATGCCCCTGTTTAGATCCAGCGCCTCGGTCAGTTAACCACTGATCCGCCACCATTGCGTAGATCACCTGATTAACAAAGTGGTCGTATAACCATTCTGACTGCCTGCAAGTTCCTTCGCGGACCAATCCAAGGCGTTCCGCCACACTTCGGCTGCGAATATTGTCTTCAGCGATTTTCATTACCACTCGGTTCAGCCCGAGATTAGTGAATGCGTATTCAATCAACCTCTCGCAGCAGCTCGAGACGATTCCTTTTCCCTGATGGGACGAAGAAATCCAGTAACCCATTGAAGTTTTGCGGTTATCGTTGTCGAATTCATGGAATCCGATCATTCCTACGACATCGCCCTGGTGCTCAATCCCCAGAGTCAAAGCAACTCCCGCCTGATTGTCATTTCTTGCGCCTTCGATGAACTGCCCTGAATCGTGTGGCCCTTGCTGCATGTCGACCCAGGGTAGCCACTGCCTCAGGTGCTTCCGATTGCTATCGACCAGCGCATAAAGGGAGCTGGCGTCCTCGCTAGTCAACTCGCGCAGCCGTGTGGATGCATCAATTTTGAGCTCCTTCAACTTGGATGCTTTCATGTTTCGCTGACTTATATCATTCACTCTCTGACCGTTCCTCTGGATCCGAGCCACCCTGGATGTGGGAAATTCATCATATCAAGCTACGTTCTTGGCGAACACCGAGGGGGGCATTCTGCCCACGGATCGGTGAGGCCGGACATGGTTGTAGTACGTTCGCCAGCGCTCGATGATGGCGCGTGCTTCCGTCAGGCTGCCGAACCAATGTAAGTCCAGGCAGTACTCTCGGAACTTGCCGTTGAAGCTTTCCACGAACGCATTCTGAGTCGGCTTTCCGGGCTGGATGAAGTGGAGCCGCACACCGGTTCGCCGGGCCCAGAAGAACATCGCCTTGGAAGTGAACTCCGTGCCATTGTCGAGCACCAGGGTCTTGGGCAATGGCCGGATGGTGCCGAGCTCATCGAGATACCGGGCCAGGCGGGCGCCGGAGATCGAGGTGTCGACGATCTGACCGACACACGGGCGGGAGAAGTCGTCGATTAAGTTGAGGATCCGGAACCGCCGGCCATTGGCGAGCTGATCGGACATGAAGTCCGCGGACCAGCGCTCGTTCGCCTTCGTCGGCACCGGCATGGGCACTCTGGGCCGCGTGATCTTCTTGCGGCGCTTGGTACGCACCTGCAGGCCTTCCTCGCGGTAGACCCGATACGTGCGCTTGCGGTTGATGACGCGGCCTTCCTGCTTGAGCATCTCGTGCAACGTCAGATAACCGTAGCGGGGATAGCGTTCCGCCAGGACCTGCATCCGGTGACGCAGGTCCGCGTCGTCACGGCCCTTGAGACGATACCAGGCCACCGAACGGGGCAGGCCCACCAGGCGGCAGGCACGTCGTTGACTGTAGCGGCGATCGGTGAGGTGATCCACGGCCGCTCGCCGCTGGGCGACCGTCACCATTTTCCCTGGACCAGCTCCTTCAGCGCCGACTTGTCCAGCTCCGCTTCGGCCAACAGCTTCTTGAGCCGGGCGTTCTCGTGCTCAAGATCACGAAGCCGCTTGGCGTCGGATATCTCCATGCCGCCATACTTGGACTTCCAGCGATAAATCGTGTTCTCGACGACGCCATACCGGCGCGCCAACTCGCCGACCGGCTGGCCGGCCTCGTGATCCTTGAGGATCGAAATGATCTGTTCGTGCGTATACCGCTTCCGCTTCATCGGGGGACCTCCTTGGGGTCAACATACAAGGAAATCCCACATCCAAAACGGCTCGGATTACAGGGGAATGGGCCAAGAAACCCAGTACCATTCAGGGACAAATGCGTGCAGTTTTGTGATTGCCAGGGCGAGCGTAGTGCGGGTATCGTAGCCTCGACCTTGCATTCCAGGGCGGCCCAATGACCATAGATACGGTGCATGATCATTCCCGGTAGATGAAGAAGCCGACCAGCCAATCGCGAAAATGGAATCGAATCCACGCACGCTTATCGAACAAGCGTCGGCTCGCAACTAAGGAGAATCGAAAATCCAAGCGTCAGAGACAACCGCCCCGAAGTCGATCAAGGACTCAGATACGGGGTCGCCGCGCAAACATACGAATTGTTTGTCCACCGAATTTCTCTTTGGAGACGAACTTACAGGGCGTTGTCAAGACACTCCGCGAAATTCGTCAGCATAGCGCCAGAGTAAGAAACGAGGTGATTTACGTTGATTTCCGTGAGATACGCGCCTTATCTCCTGCAGCTGCGCTTGTTTTGGCGGCGGAGCTTGATCGTTGGAGCAACATTCTGTACCGCTCACGTCTCCGTGTGGTCGACGTGCATGAGTGGGATCCAAACGTATGCAGTTTGCTGAACGAAATGGGCTTTTTCGATCTTCTTGAGGTAGTGGGCCACGGCTTGCCCGATGCCTCGAATAAGGGTGATACGCAATATGTGAAATTCCGCAGTGGGAGAAAGGTTGATGGGAAGGCGATTGATCGCTTGCGCTCGAAGGACTTGGAACCAATCGCAGGGGAACTGCCGAATCCAGTTCGCCTATACAACGCTGTTACGGAAGCAATGACCAATGTGGTTCAGCACGCATATCAACACCAGAATCGTCGCGCAGCATCGTGGTGGTTATCTGCCTCTCACGATGCGGACGGTGTGACCATTATGATCTACGATCAAGGTAGCGGAATCCCAGAGACGCTTCCTCGCAACTATGGGGAGCGATTAAAGGAACGCATCCTTGGCAAGAGTCTTCTACGAGACCATGCCAAGATGATTAAGGAGGCCCACGAACTTTCAAGAACTCGCACTGACCAGCCACACAGGGGACATGGGCTAGAGCGGGATGTGCGCGGGTATTTCAAGTACATTGGTGAGGGGTATTACCGCGTGACCAGCCAAAAGGGCGAATATCTGGTGGAACGAAGCTCGGATGGCATTGAGCGAGAAACGCTAACGCACCATCCCCACCCACTTCGTGGCACACTAATAGAATGGAGAGTTGGAAAATGAAGGGCGGAAAAATCACCAAGATATCGATTGCCGAAGTATTTTCAATGTACCCGGCAGGTCGATTCCGGCAAGACGGAAAATACAACGGCACTGAATTTCGTGACACGCACCTTGTTCCGCGACTAAGGGATCTGACTGGTTCCGACCGCTTGGAAGTTTCGTTGGACGGAGTAGCCGGTGTCGGTTCTTCTTTTCTCGAAGAGGCATTTGGAGGCCTAGTTCGAGCGGGCTACCGGAAGGAATTCTTACAACGCCACCTGCAGGTTACAGCAAAGGACGAGGCTCTGCGAGACTTTGCTGAACTCGCTATGGTTCACATTTCGGAAGCAAGCGAGCCTGCTGAGCGCGTGTGAACCCGCTATTGGTACTCATTTCCGGCCTTGCCGGAGCGGTTATCGCAGCCTTCGTCGGTTGGTTTGCCAACTATCATGTTCAAAATCGTGTTCACAGACTACATCTGCGAGTAGATGAATTGCGCCATGCGTTGTATGGCTATCTCAATCTAGCTAATCGCTATTGGCTTTCCAGCGGTACCAACCGAGACAAGCGCAAGCGCATGGAAGCCGAGATTCTCTCTGCGCAAAATGTCATCTCAACCGAATACAGTTTGTTGGCAAGAAATTATCGCCAGCTTAGAAAGTCGTACCAGGAGACAAAGCCCTTGCGAATAATGCTCTGGAGTGCGGCTACAGGAGGGTGCTTTCAGCAAGAGCAGTGGAGCCCCGAACAAGATCGCGCTCGCAGTGTCACGAAGGGCGTTACAGCAATCGTCAAGTCGCTCGGCTGATCCACGGCCCCCATCTGGAGTCACCGCCAAGCTATCGAGGCCACCCCCCCCCCCAAGCCTCGCCTTATTCCGAAGCCAACTCGCACGTTTTGCTATCCGCCGGGCGTCACTTCTGCTCGACGCGCCGCGGTTAACGCCAAACGCGGGACATCTTTGGCGGAGAGGGTGGGATTCGAACCCACGATACGGTATGACCGTATACCTGATCTCCAATCAGGCGCCTTCGTCCACTCGGCCACCTCTCCGCGACGCTGCCGCCGCTATGCCCCCGGCGGTTCGATCCGTGGGGGCTCCTCCAGGCAGGAACCATTGCTGCGTTTAGGCGGCCCCTGCAGCGCTTCACCTTCAGGCACTTCAAGATTGCCGAAGGTCTGCGGAGTATCCAGGCCTTCCGGAGCAATCAGCGGTTCGGCGGATTCGGCGCTTTGGTAGGGCTGCGGGTTCTCGCAAGGCGGGGTGCCGCCGCCGAACAGTCCGCAACCCTGCAGCGCAAGCGCCAGAGCCGCGCAGCCGGCATAGCTGATGCCACGCATCACGATCCCAACCCCGCCTGATTCATGGCCGTTGCCACCTGCGAGCGATGCGCCGCGGAAAGCCAGGTTAGCGGCAGGCGAATACCTTCATCTATCCGATTCATGCGATGTAGCACCCATTTTGCCGGAATGGGATTGGATTCCACAAACAAGGCGTCATGCAGGCCAGCCAGAGGCGCATCCAGGCGGCCCGCCCGCGCTGCGTCGCCGCTGATTGCAGCCCCACACATCGCCGCCATTGCGGCAGGGGCGACATTGGCCGTAACCGAGATCACTCCGTCGCCGCCGGCAAGTATGAACTCGCGGGCCGTTGCATCGTCACCGCTGTACAACAGGAACTCTTCTCCGCAAAGCGCCCGCAGGCGCGCTACCCGATCCACTTCTCCGGTGGCTTCCTTGCAGCCACCCACGCCCGTGTGCCCGGCCAGGCGACCGACCGTGTCCGGCAGCAAATCGACCGCCGTCCGGCCCGGAACATTGTAGAGGATCAACGGGCGTTCCACGGCTTCGGCTATGGCCGTAAAGTGCTGGACCATGCCTTCCTGGGTGGGCTTGTTGTAGTACGGCGTCACCACCAGGTAGGCTGCGATATCAGCACCCGCAACCGCCTTCGAAAGCGCAATGGTCTGCGCGGTCGAATTGGATCCCGTGCCGGCCACGACCGGAATCCGCCCAACCGCCTGCCGGGCCGCGTGGCGTATCAATGCCGCATGCTCTTCGGGATCCAGTGTCGCGGATTCGCCGGTTGTGCCGGCCACCACCAGCGCGGCGGTGCCCGAATCCACGTGCCAATCGATCAGGCTGTCCATAGCCGCGTAGTCCACTGCGCCGTCGGGGCGCATCGGTGTGACCAGAGCTACCAGGCTACCTTTCATGACGACGGAAATTTTATCCCGCCGTAACAAGGGTTTTGGGGTGGGTTCGTGTAAGCTAACGATGGCATGGAGAAGCTGCTGGCGATATCTGCGGTCGGGCCCATTGAAGACCTCTCGGCGCGCGAACTCTGCGAAGTGATAAGTGAGGCTGGAGGCGAAATTCGCGACGCGCGAATGACGGTTTTAGGAAGCAGTTTCGGAGCCTTGCTGCTGGTCGAAGGAAACTGGCACACCACCAGCAAGGTTCGCGGCGCGTTGGAGCGCATGAGCAAACGCACCGGGTGCGAGGTCTCGATTAGTGAAACGCCCCCGCGGACGGGTCCATCTCCGGCGGCCCCCTATCACGTGGAAGCCGTCGCGCTGGAGCGCGAGAATCTTGCTCTGGCGCTGGTAAGCTTCTTCGCGCGGCGCGAGTTGCCAGTCGCCGAAGTCCATGCGCGGCGCTACAATGCCCCAAGCACCGGCGCGGCTATGCTGGCAGTGCGCATTGAGGTTCATGTGCCGCGTGATGTGGGAATCGCGCTGCTGCGCGAAGAGTTTCATGATTTCTGCGACAAGAACAACCTGGACGCGGTCATCGAGCCGATCCACGGTTAGCGCGGATGGAGCAGATCAGGAGAAGAGGAGAAGCGAATGAGTACGACCCAAATCGGCAAACCGGCCCCGGACTTCGATACCGCAAGCACGGCCGGGGGTACGCAAACCTTGGGCGCGCTCAAGGGCCACAAGCTGGTACTGTATTTCTACCCCAAGGACAACACCTCGGGATGTACTCTTGAAGGACAGAATTTTCGCGATCTCCACGACCAATTCGAGGCCGCCAACGCGGTAATACTGGGCGTTTCGCGCGAGTCCATCCGCTCGCACGACAATTTTCGCGCCAAGCAGAGCTTTCCGTTCCACCTGCTCTCGGATCCGGACGAAACGCTATGCAACGCATACGGCGTGATCGTTGAGAAGAGCATGTACGGCCGCAAGTACATGGGCATAGACCGCAGCACCTTCCTGATCGACGAGCAGGGCGTTCTGCGCAAGGAATGGCGCAAGGTAAAAGTGAAAGGACACGTCGACGAAGTGCTGGAGGCCGTGCGCGCCTTGTGAGCGACTGCCGGCGCTCAGCATCCCATCGCGCCGCTTGCGCGGCGCTGGCGTTGCTGCTGGGCACGCAGAGCCTGCCGGCGGGAGCCCAGACCGGTCGGGAGCAGGCCCTGCCGGACATGGGCAGTCTCGCGGATTCGGCTCTCACCAGTCAGGAGGAGCGGGAAATCGCACTTAGCGTCATTGAGCAGATTCGTCGCGCGGGCAAGCTGGTCAACGATCCGGAAATCAACGAGTACGTGGCCGACCTGGGCGGGCGGCTGGCCTACCGGGCGCAAAACGGCGACCACCAGTTTCATTTCTTCGTGGTGCAGGACCCGTCAATCAATGCCTTCGCGCTTCCCGGCGGTTATATCGGCGTCCACACGGGGCTGATCGAAGCCACTGCCAACGAAAGCGAGCTGGCCGGAGTTCTGGCGCACGAAATTGCGCACGTGACGCAGCGGCACATCTCTCGCCAGATTCAAGCCATGCGCGGCACCGGCATCATGTCGATGGCCATGCTGGTGGGCGCGCTGCTGGTGGGGAGCCTGATGGGAGGCGGCGGAGAAATGATGCAGGGCGCGCTGATGGCCACCCAGGGCGCAGCCTTGCAGCAGCGTATCAACTTTACCCGGGCGCACGAATACGAGGCCGACCGAATCGGCATCGGCACACTGGCCGAGGCCGGTTTCGATCCGCGAGGTCTGCCATCGTTCTTCGAAACCATGTCGCGCAGGGATTCGCTGGCGGCGGCCGCGGTGCCGGAAATTCTGCGCACGCACCCGGTGGGCGTGAACCGGATCGCCGAGGCGCGCGGGCGCATTGCCCCGCAAATGATGCGTGATGTGGACAGCAGCCTCAACTACTACCTCGCCCGCGCACAAGCCCGCCTGCTGGACAGCGAAAACCCCGAATCGGCACTGCGGCACTTCCGGTCGCTGCCGACCACGGAGAATCCTGCCAACATCGGCAAGTTCTACGGAGAGGCGTTGGCGCTGCTGGAAGTCGGCGAGCCGGTCGAGGCACAAGCCGTGCTGCGTACACTGCTGGCCGAATACCCGAACTCTATCCCGCTGCGCATAGCCGCGGCGCGCGCGTCCGCGGCTGCCGGGCGCATGACCGAGACGCGGCGCGCCTTCGACGATGCACTGCACCTGTTTCCGGGCAATCTCAGCATTGCCCACCGCTATGCCGAGACGCTGATCGCAAACGGTCAGGCGCCAATGGCGCGCGAGTTGTTGCTGGAATACCTGATCAGCGGCAAACTCAACCCGGAAACCACGCGTCTGCTGGCCCAAGCCAGCGGAGAATCAGGCCAAGTGGCCGATGCCCACTATTTCATGGCCGAGTACGAATTGATGCGGCTCAACCTCAACGGTGCGCACACCCAACTGGAGTTGGCGCTGAAGGCGGCCGAACAATCCGACGCAGTGCGCCGCAGTCGCATCGAGGCGCGTCTGGAGCAAGTGGAGCTGATGGCGGAGCGGGGCGACAGAGGTAGAGACGATGCGGCGGAACCGGAACAGGACCGGGAGGAAACTGCTGACCAACCAGGATAGAGGGGGGAAACACAAAATGACGAATCGCTTTCAGGAATGGTGGACGCTGAAGGCCGAGGAGGAGCAGCGCAGCGCGGATAACCCGCTCACGCCGCTCAGTGACAGCCAGCGACGCAACACTTTGCCGCTGCTGACGCTGGCCTTCGGATGGGGCTTCTTGGTGACCGGCCTTTTGACCGGCGGCGCCCTCGGCAAGGGGATGAGCTTCTGGCCGGACGCCGTGCAAGCTTCCTTCTTCGGCAACCTGGCCAATTTCGCGATCGGGGCCGTGGTCGGTTACATGGGATACAAGACCGCCTGCAACAGCGGCCTGCTCTATCGGCTGGTGTATGGACGAATCGGAGCCTATCTGCCGGTTTTGTTCATCGCCCTTCTCACCATCGGTTGGCAGGGCATCGTGGTAGGCGCCTTTGGTTTCGCCTGGGCGCAGGACTTCGACTCCGCGACTTTCTACGCAATCGCCCTGTTTGCCGGGATCCTATTCACCGTCACGACCTACTTCGGCGTCAAGGCGCTGGAATGGGTCAGCGTACCGTCGGTGGTGATTCTGGTGGCTGTGGGCCTTTATTCCATCGACCTGAATGTGGGTCAGGCAGGCGGCTAGGATGCATTTCTGGCGCTTTCCTCCGAGAAGGCCGCCGGCGCGGAATATCCATTGAGCGTGCTGGGCGGCGTCAACGCCGTGATCGGCTCCTGGATAGTAGGCGCGGTAGTGATGGCGGAATACACGCGCTTCGCCAAACGCGCCTGGGTAGCGATTGCGATCCCGTTCATCGTGCTCATCATCGCCCAATGGTTTCTGCAGATTGTGGGCGCGCTGGGCGGCGTGGTGTATGGCGGTGACGGCGATTTCACTTCCTACCTGCGCGAACAGGCCGGCTGGATCGCACTGCTGGGCGTGGTGGGCATGAGCGTGGCGCTGTGGACCACGGGTGACGCCAATCTCTACCTGCCGGTCATTCAGACATCAAGCATAATGCGCCGCCCGCGGCGGGTCATGACGGTGATCTGCGGGTTGCTGGGAACTTTGTTAGGGCTGGGGATATACCAGTATTTCCTCACCTGGATAGGCACACTGGCCATAATCGTTCCGCCGCTTATCGGGCCGGTCATCGCACACTACTACATCGTGGCGCGGGGGCGCATGAACGCCAATGACGATTCCAGCCTGCCCGCCGCAAACTGGGCGGCCCTGCTGGCCTATCCGCTGGGATTGCTGAGCTACTTTTTCGCGCCGGAATGGCTGGTACCGGCACTATCCGGTCTGGTCGGCTCCATGGTGGCCTACTTGATCCTGCACTACGCCTTCGGCGGGCGACGCGCTGGCGGTTGATCGGCTGTAGAACGTCCGCGGCTTCGGGGAGAGACTAAGCGGCTTCGAGTTCCGCGTGGTAATCGCCGGTGCGCGCCAAGCCGTTGAGTCGAGCGCGTTCGCCGAACGCCTGCTGCGCAGCCGGCAGGAGTTCTGCCCTGCCCTGCCAAGCCGCCAGGGCCGGAGCTTGGAGAGCGCGTCCGTAGGAAAAGGTCAACTCCCAGGGATGCGGCCCGCGCGTATTCATAGCGCTGAGATGAGCGGTCGCTTCCTCGGCCGACTGCCCGCCGGACAGAAACGCGATGCCCGGTACCTCCGCCGGCACCTGCGCCTGGAGCGCGCGCAACGTAGCTTCGGCAACTTCATCGACCCCCGCCTGAGCCGCACATTCGCTACCCGAGACCACCATATTGGGCTTGAGCACTATCCCTTCCAGCTCTACCCGATGCCGCTCCAATTCGTCGAACACCTGGTCGAGGACTTCCACGGTCACCTGCTCGCAGCGCGCAATCGGGTGCGGCCCATCCATCAGTACTTCCGGCTCCACGATGGGAACCAGGCCTGCCTCCTGGCACAGCGCCGCATAGCGCGCCAAGGCATGCGCATTGGCGTGCACGCAGTAGTCGCTGGGTGCTCCCTCACCGATGGCAATGACCGCCCGCCACTTCGCGAACTGCGCACCCAGACCGCGATACTCGGCCAGGCGTTCGCGCAATCCGTCCAGTCCTTCGGTAATTTTCTCGCCTGGAAATCCCGCCAAGGGCTTGGCGCCCTTGTCCACCTTGATCCCCGGAATCATGCCGCGTCCGGACAAGTAGTGCGGAATCGGCTCGCCACTGGGCATGGATTGCCGCAAGGTTTCGTCAAACAGAATGACGCCGCTTATGTGGCGCTCCGCCTCCGGAGTGGAAAACAGCATGCAACGGTAGTCACGGCGCAAGGTCTCGCTGGATTCCACGCCAATGCCCGCAAAACGCTTGCCGATCGTTGGCGTACTCTCGTCTGCGGCCAGGATGCCCTTGCCCGGCGCCACCATTGCCTGCGCTGTGGCCGACAGGCCGGCATTATTCATATTGTCCCACCCGGTTGGCTGAACCATCGGCGCACGCTTGGGACCAGCGTGCGCGAATGGGTCAATTGTCGATTAGATTTACGACATCGTCCAAACTATTCAGTTGGACATCGTCCCGGTTGAGGATCGAGACGCCGAACTCGCCTTCGATTTTCTTCAACACGGCTACCTTGTCGAGCGACGACAGTTCATCCAGATTTACCTCGCCAGCGCCGAGGCTTTCCTTCACAAGACTTCTGATGCGATCTGCAGTATTGCTCATAACTTCTTCCTCCCATTAGGGTTTATGGCTAGCAAAGGCCACCGAGACGGCAATTCATCCCCCGAGACCAGATGCCGTTGCTACTATACGAGCATCAGCGCGAATGTTGCAACCTTTTGTACCGGTTCACGACATATGGGACTGAGCGTGTTCGGCTGTCCTGTATTTTCGAAGGTATTGCATTGGTGTGAGCAAGTCCAGGGCGTAGTGAGGTCGGACATGGTTGTAGAAGTGCTGGTATTGTGCCAAGGCGGGTGCGGCGTCCTTGACGGTGAGTTGTCCGCTGTAGAGGTTCCAGAACTCGGTTTTTGAGCTGTCGTTGGCGCGTTCGACGACGCCGTTGAGCTGGGGGCTTTTGGGTGGCAGTACGGCGAGGGGGATTTGGAGCGTCTGGCAGGCGTCTTCGAACTCGGCGCGGAACTCGGCGCCGCCATCGACTTGCAGGGATTGCAGCGGACAGGGCAGTTCGTTTCGGACTGCTTGCAAGAAGCGCCGGGCGTTGTTGGCGGTAGCCCGGGAATACACGCGCACGACCAGTTGTTTGCTGACCGGGCAGACGGCCTTGAACTCTTTGAGCGTATCGCCGTCGCGCGACACACTCATGTGATCGATCTGCACCCACTCGCCGGGCTGAGCGGCCTTCACGCCGGGACGCCAGCGCTGGGCGTGTCCGTTGGCGAAGTTGCGCCTTCGCTTGGCCGTCACCCGCCCGCGGCAGAACGCGCACGGCGTGATCCGGCGCAGGCATACGCCCTTGACGAGGATCCGTCCAATGGTCGATTCCGACAGGAGGATTCCTTCGCGATCCAGCATCACCTTAAGGCGCCGCTTGCCCATGAACGGATAGTGCTTGCGCATCCGCCATACGGCCCATTCCTGGGCCCGCGTCCAGCGCGCGGGATGGGTGCGTCTCGGGCGGCGGCTTTTGGCTGCCAGCCCCTTCACGCCTTGAGAACGGTAGCGCGCCTGCCAGCGGTAATAGGTGGATCGGGACCAGCCGACCGCGCGCAGAGCCGCGGCCTCGCCGCACCCCTCTGCGCGTAACTCCCGATAGGTCTCGATCTTGCGTAAGCGCTCAAATGCATCGCCCGGCGTGGTATCGTCCATGCGCACACGTTTCATCCCCAGGGACTTGATTTGCATGGTTCGGCTCCTTTTTGTTTGTTCGAAAAACAAAGGCTAACCGAACCCGCGCCCCGGCGAGCGCCGGGGCGCACCTCTTTTCCTTGCGTCGCTACGCTCCCTGCGGAAAAGAGCTGCGCCGTTCCCGCCCCATCAGAGCAGAAACCACCCCTCCATCACTTCGGCACCAGTCCCACATGTGTCTGAACCCGGACACCTTTTTCACCTTCATGTACAGGCACTCCGATACGCCGAGCGAGGGGTAGCGAAAACGCGCCAGCGTGTTGCTTTTGGGCCTGTCCCGACTATGATAACTAGGCTGTTGCGCCCGCAAATGGAAGCATCAAGACATTTCCTCGACCTCTGAATGGATGCGAGTCGCCATGACGAACAAGGCCGAGTGGACACTGCCCGAGCCGCTCTCGATCCACAATGTACAGGTCGATGACAGCACGGAGATCGCTGTGCGTCGGCACGGCAACCCGCACGGCCCTCGGCTCGTTCTAAGTCACGGCAACGGTCTCGCGGCCGATCTTTATTTTCCGTTCTGGTCGCTGCTCGCCGACGATTTCGACCTGACGATATACGACATTCGCAACCACGGCTGGAACACGGTCGGCGTTCGGCAGGACCACAACATTCCGACACTGATTTCCGACCATGACCTCATCCTCAAGGCCATCGTTCGGGAATACGGCGAAAAGCCAACCGTTGGTGTGCATCACTCACTATCGGCGCTTGTAACGCTGATGTCTTTCAGCAAACTCTATTCGGCCCTCATTCTGTTCGATCCGCCGCTGTGCAAACCCGCAGCCAGCGAATCGGAATTCATAAAGGCGGCGGAGCGGACAACGGCGCAGATCCGGCGCCGTACAGAACGCTTCGACTCCGAACAGCAATTTGTCGAAATTCTTGCCCTGGTTCCCGGATTCGGCCGCGTAGTGCCTGGCGTACATGAACTCATGGCGAGATCGACCCTTCGCAAGACCGCCGACGACGAAGCTTATGAACTACGATGCCCTCGCGATTACGAGGCCCAGATCACGGAATACGCGAGGAGCTTCGCGCCACTGCTGGATCTGAAAACGCTAACCTGCCCAACGAAAGTCATCGGCGCCGATCCCACGCTGCCCTACGCGTATCTGCCAACCTTCGACCTGAGCCATGCATCGGCCGTCGACTACGATTTCGTGCCCGAGACGTCGCACTTCCTGCAGTTGGAGAAGCCGGAGCGGTGTGCCGCGCTGGTCCGGGAATACCTCGCAGGCCACGGCATTCCCTAGCGGCCTGCCGTTCTCATTTCGTGAGCCAGTAGCTCCGGCGCTGGAACGGATAGCCTGGAAGCGCGATCCGACGTCTGACCTCGCCCGCGAAGAGTCCCGTAAAGGAAACCGGGAGACCTGCCTCATAGGCTTCGGCGACGGCATCCACGAAGCCGACGTCGGCGCGTACCGCTCGATTAGTCCCCTCTTTCGACACCTGCTTCAGACTCCCGATCGTGATCGGCGCAGCCGCGCCGTTAGAGGTCCAGGCGCTCAAGAGTGCTGCGCCGAGTGCGGTTCCAGGGCCGATCTCAATGATCGCATCAACCCCCAGTTCCGCCAGGGTTTCCGCGCAACGCTCCATCGAAGCGGATTCCTGTGCCTGACGGAGCCAGTAGTCCCGACCCGGCACTTCCCCTGAATCCAGCAACCGACCGGTAATGGCGCTCACGAGCGGGGTCGTCGGCGAGCCATGCGATACATCTTTTAACAAGGTTTCCGATTCGTCGGTCGCCGCCGCCAGCCGAAATCCGTCTTCCAATGAAAAGGCACCGGCGGCCAACGCCGCCACCATCGCCCCCGCGCCGCTCCCGTATACCACGCCAGGCCGAATGCCGACGCTCGACCAGAGCGCGGTGAGCGCGCATGCAAGCGCATAATTTGCCGCTCTGTGCCACGCTGCGCCATCGGAACCCATCTTCGAAGTTGCCCCATTGAACATTGCTTCGAGCAGCGACTCGCCCTGTCTCTCGCGAATAACAGCATCGCAGCGGTCCAGTACCGCCCGTATCGACGGCTCGTTCCGATAAAGCGTCTCGACCAGGCTTGTCTGAACGCCGATATCGTCCGGATAAACGAAAGCGATTTTCGTGGCCGACGCCGGTTTCGGGAGGTGTTCGGCACTCACGAGCGCCTTCAGGTGCGTGCTGAGCAAAGCGGCATCGTTGAATACAATGCCCGCGCGCCACTCAAGATGACTTCGTCCTACGCCGGCCGTCCAGGCCATATCGGAGAGCAGCGGATCGGACGCCGCACGGTCGGACGAAATTTCGCCCGCGTGCTCGTCCAGCCACGACAGATACCTGCCCGCCAGTGCCTTCAGGGCGTCCTGCGTTTTACCCGAGAGCGGCAGTAGACGTGTCTCGCGTGCGGTGTGTGCGTATCCGTCCTGCGAAGACACCACCACCGCCTCCGGCAATGGTGTTGCGACAGGCTTGGCGGCCCCTGCCGGGGCAGGAGCACCGGCGCCGTTGGCGCCGATACCGTTGGCCGTGCCGAATCCTTCCAACACGACATGGGCATTGACGCCCGAAATCCCGAAAGCGCTGACGCCCGCCCTCGGTGGCCGGTCCGCGTCGCTGGGCCAGCCGGTCGCGTCCTCGGCCACCTGCACAGGTAACTGGTCCCACTCGATAAGCGGGCTCGGGCTGCGGAAGTTCAGGTGCCGGGGGATCGTTCCACAACTCATCGCAAGCACCGTCTTGATCAGACTGGCCACGCCCGATGCCGATTCGAGATGCCCGATGTTGGTCTTTACCGAGCCGATCAGCAGCGGACGCTCTGCGCTCCGGCCCTTGCCGTAAACTGCCGCGGCCGCCTTCACTTCGATGGGATCGCCAAGCTCCGATCCCGAACCATGCGCCTCCAGATAGTCCACCTCGGAGGGAGCGAAACCGGCCCGTGACAGGGCCTGCTCAATCACCCGTTCCTGTGCCGGACCGTTCGGGACAGTCGCGCCGGCTGCGGCGCCGTTATGGTTCACAGCGGACCCGCGGATCACTGCCCATATGCGGTCGCCGTCGGCTTCGGCGTCGGCAAGTCGCTTGAGCACAACCATCCCGCATCCTTCGCCGCGCACGAATCCGTCGGCATCGGCATCGAAGGTCCTGCACAGACCTTCGCGCGAAAGAAGCCCCAAGTCCGCCATTTCACGAGTCACGGGAGCGGAGAGTACAGCGCTCGCGCCACCGACCAGGGCCAGATCGGCCACACCCAGACGCAAGTCGGTCACCGCCTGATGAACGGCAACCAGCGACGAGGCGCAATTCAGCCCAACCGGCATCACCGGCCCGGTAAGGCCGAAATGGTAGGAAAGGCGCCCGACCGCCATGCTCGCAGCGGTGCTCAGATAGCCGATGCCGTGATCTCCGGACTTCATCAGGTCGCGGTATTCGCTGGACGCGACACCGGCATAGACGCCGGCGTTGCTGCCCTTGAGGCGGTCCGGATCGATCCCGGCGTCCTCCAGCGCCTGCCAGGTAGTCTCCAGCAACATGCGCTGCTGCGGATCCATCAACTGTGCTTCGATAGGCGAAATTCCGAAGAACTGCGCATCGAACTGATCGATTCCATCCACGAATGCGGCTTTCGCGTAGTGAGCGTATCCAGCCGGCAAGCTGTCCGCAAAATCGCTCCATGGTCCTGTTTCGCTGCGCTCGTCGGCCACTGCATCCGAGCCGGAATCGAGCTGTCGCCAGAAGGCCGGCAGATTGGGTGCATCGGGGAACCGGCATGCCATTCCCACGATGGCGATGCCGTCGGAACGGTCCGCGCCATCGGTTAGCTCGGACGGCTCCGGAACCGGCTCCGGCTGCGCCGAAGGCGTCTCGCCCCCGATAACCGGCGCGAGCTCGCTCGCCAGATAGGTGGAAAGGGCGGCGATGTCGGGATAGTCGAATACCACCGTATTCGAAGCAGTGTAGTTGCCCGCGAAGGCGCGGTTCAGCCGGTTCCGCAGTTCTACGGCCATCAGCGAGTCCAGACCAAGGTCGAAAAAACCGACAGTGGCCCCGGGTGTCGCAGACAACCTCAGGATCGCCTTGACTTCTCCCTGCAGGAACGAGGCGAGCACGTCCTTGCGCATAGCTGCGGGCGCCTCGCGTAGCCGGGAAAGAAGATCCGCGCCCAAGGGCTCGGCAGCGTCGTCGTCCGGGCCGTCGGACAGCAGATGTTCCAGCAGTTGCGGGCGGGAATCGAGGGATTCGCCAAGGGCCGCCCAGTCGCGCGCAAGCACGACGGCGACCGTGGAATCTTCCCGCACCAGCCGGTCGAGCGCACGGATACCCTGTTGTGGGGCAATCCACTCGAGCCCGCCCGCCGCGAAGCGCAGCGTGATGCGCTCGCGCTGCTCCTCTGCCTCGCCGATCTCCGACCACGCGCCCCAGGCGATGGTCTGACCTGGGAGCCCGAAAGCGCGCCTATGCGCGGCAAGCTGGTCGAGGAATGCATTGGCCGCCGCGTGGTTTGCCTGACCCGGATTGCCGAGAACGCCAGCGGCGCTCGAGAAGAGGACAAACAGGTCGAGATCGCGATCGATAGTCGCCTGGTGCAGGTGCCATGCACCCAGGACTTTGGGCCACAACACGGTTTCGAAGTTGTCCCACTTCTGGTTACCGATCGCGGCATCCGAAAGCACGCCCACGCTATGGATGACGCCGCCGAGCGCCGGCAGGCCCGCGTCAATGCGCGCCAACATGGCGTCCACCGCCGGCGCATCCGTCACGTCGGCGAGCTCTACGCGGATGTCGGCTCCGCGTTGGCGCAGCGTCTCGATTTGCTCTTCGATCTCGGTATCCGGTGGCCGCCGGCCGTTAAGCACAATGGTGCCGGCGCCGCGATCAGCGAGCCAGCCGGCCACCGCGCAGCCGATGCCGCCGAGCCCGCCGGTAACCAGGTAACTGCGGTCATCGCGCAGACGCCCCCTAGCCAGCGGCGAGTTCGTAAACACGATCTTCCCGATGTGGCGAGCGTTCTGCATGCACTTCATCGCGGCCCCGGCCTCGGCCAGCGGCCATCGAGCGTGTAGCAGCGGGGTGAGTTCGCCCGCTTCGAACCGTTCCATGAGCCGTTCCAGGATTTCGCCCACCCGCGCCGGCTCTTCCTCCTTGAGGACATCAGCCATCAGGATGGCGTAAGACACGTCCGGCCGCACGGCCGCCATCTCCTCTTCGCTCAGAATGCCCATCCGGCCCGCTTCCACAAAGCGCCCGCCCTCGGTGAGACATTCGAGACTTGCCTCGATAAAGCCTTCGCCGGTCAGGCTATTCAGCACCATGTTGACGCCCGCGCCGTTCGTGGCGTCGAGGACATCCTGGGCGAACGCCGTTGTGCGGCTGTCGAACACGTGGTTCACGCCTAGAGATCGGAGATAGTCGCGCTTGCGAGCGCTGGCCGTGGCGAAGACTTCCGCACCGCCCGCCTGCGCCAGTTGGATCGCTGCAAGCCCGAACCCGCCTGCGCCGGCGTGAATCAGAACCCGGTCGCCGGCATCAAGCCCGGAAAGCTCGAACGACAGCGCCGCCGATACGAATGCTGAAGGAATCGTCGCAAGTTCGGTAACCGAGAAGCTCGGTGGTACGGGCACGACCATGTCTTCCACGGTTACGGTCTCTGAGCCGTAACTGCGGTGCGACATTCCGACGACACGGTCTCCCACGGCGCACCTGGTGACGCCCTCCCCTACTTCGAGTATGCGGCCGCAGAATTCCCCGCCCATGAAACCGTCGGCAACGCCAATGGCGATAAGCAAATCCCTGAAATTGAGGCCGAAGGCTTCGATCGCGGCGCGAACCTCGCCCCGTTTCAAGCGTCGTTCCGGCACCGACACCACGCCGATCGCATCCAGAGAGCCGCCCGCATCGGGCTCCAGCACCCAGCCGGGGGCCTCGGGCAGGCTCAGCCGGTCCGTGACCGCCGACGCGCGAACCAGCCGCGCACCCCGGCGGCGGCCGAAACGATGAGCGATATGGGTCTCGGCGTCGGGGTAAAGAAACTCGTCAGCCAGTTCTAACGGAAGTTCGGCATCGGCGGGATCGAGATCCAGCATTCTCGCTTGCAATTGAGGCGCTTCCGGCACTACCACCTTGCCGAATCCCCAGAGGGTCGCGCCAGCCAGTTGCCCGCCCCTCTCACGCTCCAGCACCTGGGCGCCCCGCGTCAGAAACCAGAGGCCCTTGGCCAAAGTCAGATCGCAATCCACCAGGGCTTGGGTCAGGGCTAGCGCGCTTGCCGCTGCATGACGCACGTCCTCGCCCATTTCCTGCGTACTTGCCTGTGCGCCGTGACCGTCCAGACCGGCCAGATGCACGACCCCAACCAGCGGCGGATCTGCGGGCAGTTCTTCAAGAACGGACTTCCAGGATTCGCGCCGCTCCGCTTCCACGAACACTTCGGCGACAACCGCGCCGGTCGCCTCCAAGGGCCGGCCGGGATCTGTATCCGCACCGGCAAGGACGACCGTCTGGTTGTGCGCCGCGAGCACCGCCGCGAGTTCGGCCGCCACGTCGCCACGGTCGGCGGCCAGCACCCACATGCCTGGAGTTTCCTTCACTTCCGCCGGACCCTGCGCCATGATCACGCCGCGGTCCGGGTTGGCGTCCGGGTCGGATTCGTCCACACCCAGTATCGCAATATCCTCGAAGCCGGCGTCCACCAGCGCCTGACGCCATACGGAGGGTTCGGCAAGCGCGTGGTGCGGGCGATACTTGTCGGCGAAGCGCCACCAACCGTCGAGCTGGCCGAAGGTCAAGTCGAGCCAGCCTTGGCCGAGCATGTTCTCCAGCGCCACCAACTGGCCCGACGGGGCGAGGAGTTCGAGACAGTGCGCGAGCGTCTCGTTCAGGAAACGCGTCGCATGCAGCACGTTGGAAGCGATCACCAGGTCGTAGCCGTGGCGGTCGAAGCCCTGTTCCACCGGATCCTTTTCGATATCAAGAGCCCGATAGTCGATCGACGCCTCTACCCCGCCGAAGCGCGCCTCCGCCTCCGCGAAGAAGCCCGCGGAAATATCCGTATAGGTGTAGTCGTAGCGTCCCTCCGGCAGTTCGGGGAGTATCGCGGCGGTTGCCGAGCCGGTGCCGGCGCCCACTTCCAGCACCCTCAGCCTCCGCCCTTCGGGCATGTCGCTAAGCAACGCCGCTGCCGCGTCCGTCAACAACTGGTTCGCGGCGCGAGACACCGCGGCTTTCACATAGAGATCGGCCGCCGTCGGCTCGCCGCTGCTGAACAACAGTGTCAGCGGATCCATTCGTCCCCGCAGGACATCGGCCAGCGCTGCACCACTGCGCCGGAACAAACCGATTTCGGTCGCTCCATGCGGGTATCGCGCCGCCAACCCGTCCGCCGTCGCCTCGGGGACCTTGGGCAGCACCTCCGGCCATGGTTCGCCAGACGCGACGGCAACCGCGAATCCATTGCCGGACTGCTCCAGCACTCCGGCTCGGGCAACCATCTCCAGCATGCGGCGAAAAAGCTGCTCGTGCTCCGCCCCGACACCCAGACTCTCGCGCAATTCGGCGGGCTCCACGGTCGCGCCCACCTCCCGCTTCCAGCCAAGCTTGTCCAGGGTCGCAAGAGCGTACGCGTCGGCCAGTTGACCCATTTCGGTCACCATGGCTGCCCTGTCGCCAGCATCGACGCCCTCGTTGGCCAGATAATTTGGGAAAAAGCTCGTGTTTGCGAAAATCTCGGACGGGCTGGTCAGGAAGTCGGCAGACGTGATACCCGGCGCGAGTGGGCAGTCCTGCCAGACGACCTCGTAGAGTAGCTCGTCAATTCCTTCCGCCGCCGACAACAGCGCCGCCCGCGTCGCCCGCTTTACCGTAAATCCGGCCAGTTCTCCGACGAGGGCCCCTTTGGAGTCAAAAAGGCGCATATCCGCCGCATGGACCTCCGGCAGTTCCTCCGCATCCTTGCCCGCGCCTTGCGGGCTTTCCTGCATGCGCACATGGCAAATGAGCCGGTTCGGCAGACGGCCAGCAAGCCATAGACGTTCCCATGCGAACGGCAGATAAGTGGCGTCTTCTGCACCGCCATCGGGATTGCGCGCCGCGCCGAAGGCCTGAAAACAGCCGTCAAGAAGCAGTGGATGCACGTCGAGCGGACCGCGTTCGAAACCCACCGGAAGCGCCACTTCGGCCACCGCCTCGCCGGTTCGTGCCCAAAGCGCCGCAAGTGTGCGGAAGGAAGGCCCAAGTTCGATCCCCACCGCTGCCTTGGCACGGTAATAGGCCGCGACATCCACCTCTTTCAGGCCGGCCGTCAGTTCCTCGACATCCTGCGCCGCGCCAACGCCCGGCACCCCGGCGGCAGCCGCCGAAATCCGGCCTTCTGCATGCAAGGTCCAGTCGTCTTCGCCCTCGCCCCTGCTGAGAACGCGAACCCGGCGAGTCACATCGTCAGCGTCGTCAATGAGGACTTGCATCCGCCGGCCCGCATCCGCTGCGCCGTTTTCGGCTTCTTCGTCGGGAAGAACCAAGGCGTTATGCATCGCGAAATCCTCGATGACTGCCGATTCGGCACCCTCGGCAAGAGTCGCCGCCGCGGCCATCGCCCCATAAAGCGCACCCGGCGCGATAACGCGACCGAATACCCGATGATCGTCAAGCCACACCGGGTCTACCGGGAAGACCACGGTATCGAATGTAATCTCCCCACTTGCGGATTCGTGCCGCGCTCCCAACAAGGGATGACCGAGTTCCGACCGCCGCCTGTTCCCTTCGACCCAATAGGACTCGCGCTCGAAGGGATAGCCCGTCAATGCGATCCGGCGACGCTCCTCGCCGGCAAACAACCCGTCGAAGCGGAGCGACAGCCCTGCCTCGTAAGCACCGGCAACTGCCTCTACAAAACCGCCACCGCTGCCCGCTCGGGGCGGTTCTTCATCTTTCGCCGGGCGGAGCAGGCTCGACACAACGACTGGCGGTGCAGCCTTGCCGTCCTCCGGCCACGCCATGGTTGCCATCGGCCCCAGCACGGCATGGGGTCCGATCTCGACAACTGCGTCAACGCCCATCTCCGCCAGCGTCTCGACACAGGCGCGAAAAGCGACTGGCTCGCGCGCTTGCCGCCGCCAATAGGCCGCGTCCGGCGCCGCATCCGCATCGAACGCGCAGCCGGTCAGGTTGCTGACGAAGGGGATAGACGAAGGCTTGAATTTGATCCCGGCCAGCGCCGCTTCAAGCGCGTCCAGCGCAGGTTCGACCATGGCGCTGTGATAGGCCGGGCTCTTCCGCAGCCGCGCAACCCGCAGCTCTTGCGCCTCCAGAGCTTCCTGGAATGCGCCGATCTGCTCCGCCGGGCCGCTAACGACTTGGTGGGCGCCGTTGTCCGCTGCTATGCAGAGGCCGATGCCGGCGAATGCGGCATTGTGCGCGTCCAGCGCCTCGGCCACGCGCGGCGCCGGTGCAAACACGGCCGCCATGGCGCCTTCGCCAGGGAGGTCTCCGATGAGCTGGCCTCGAGCCGCAGCAAAGCGCAACCCGGCTTCAAGACAGAATACGCCGCCGGTATACGCGGCCGCGATTTCACCCAAGCTGTGCCCGACTACGACATCGGGGCGAACTCCGAGACTTGCCCACAACTCGGTCAGCGCACATTCGAGCGCGTAAATCGCCGGTTGTTTCCATTGCGGATCATCCAGGTTACCCGCCGCCCCCGGCCGGCCGAACATCACGTTTAGCAGGGATGCGCCACGTTCTTGGGCAAGCACGGCATCACAGCGGTCGAGCACGGCCCGAAACACCGGCTCGCTGGCATACAGCGCCTCGCCCATGCCGGGCCATTGACTGGCCTGCCCGGTATAGGCAAAAGCGACCTTCCTGGCTGCCGGAGCCGCCTGGCTTACTTCCGCCTCGGAGAGCTGCCGCAGCCCTGTCCGCAAGGAGGCAGCGTTCCGGAAGACCACGGCAGCGCGGTGGTCGAAATGGCTGCGTCCAGCGGCAGCCGTCCAAGCCATGTCGGCAAGCAAATCCGCGCCGCTGTCGCCTGCGGTCAAGATGTCGGCGCGTTCGTCGAGCCATGACAAGTAGTTTTGGGCAAGCTCACGAAGAACCGCACCCGACCTGCCGGAAAGCGGCAGGAAGCGCGTCCTGCGAGGATGAAGTCCTGCGCCGCCCGCCGGGCCGCCGTCGGCGGACAACGAGACGGCAATGGCGCGCGGCGACCCGGAGGGTCCGTGGGTCGGATCGCCGACAAGCTCTTCCCGCCGTTCACCGTAGCCCTCCAACACAACATGGGCGTTGGTCCCGGACCAACCAAAGCCGCTGACACCCGCTCGCGGCGGGGCACCGGAAATCTGTGGCCATTGCGTGGGCGTTGCCGTCACCTTCAGCGGCAGCCGGTCCCAATCGATCTTCGGGCTTGGGTCCTGAAAATGCAGGTGTCTGGGGATGATTCCCTGCCTCATGGCCAGCACGGTCTTGATCACCCCGGCGATCCCTGCCGCCGCTTCGAGATGGCCGATATTGGTCTTGACCGAACCTATCAACAGAGGCCGGTCCGGGTCGCGCCCCCGACCGTAGGCTGTGCCCGTCGCCTGCGCTTCGATGGGGTCGCCAACATCCGTGCCTGTCCCGTGCGCCTCAACATAATCCACGTCCGAGGCGCTTAAACCGGCTCGTTGCAATGCGGCCGCTATAACCTTTTCCTGCGCTGGCCCGCTCGGCACGGTCAATCCCTGGCTGGCGCCGTCCTGATTCAGCGCGCTTCCTCGAACCACCGCCCAGATGCGGTCACCTTCGGCTTCCGCGTCTGCGAGACGCTTGAGCACCACGATCCCGCAACCCTCGCCGCGCACATAACCGTTAGCAGCAGCATCGAATGTGGCGCAGCGGCCGTCCGGGGAGAGCATTCCGGCGTTGGCGCGCATCTCAAGCAACTGCCCGGACAATATCGCGTGTACGCCGCCAGCCAGAGCCAGGTCCGCCTCGCGGCGCTGAAGGCCTGCAATCGCCTGGTGGATCGCAACCAGGGAAGACGAGCAGGCGGTATCCAGCGCAAGCGCCGGGCCTTCGAAACCAAGCGCGTAAGCAACCCGGCCGATCGCCGTGTTGAAGGAAGTGCCGGTCACGGAATAGAGGCTGGCGGCGGGCTCGTCGGGCCGAGTGCGCTCCAGGATCAACCCTCGATACTCGTTATTGCTGATCCCCGCATAGACGCCGGTGCGACTGCCCTTGAGACCATTCGGATCAATGCCGGCGTCCTCCAGCGCGTGCCAGCAGATCTCCAGCATCATCCGTTGCTGGGGATCCAGAAATTGCGCCTCCACCGGCGAAATGTGGAAGAAGCCGGCGTCGAACCGGTCAAGATTGTCGAGATAGGCACCGAACCGGCAGGCTTCAGCCTTACCTTCGCCCGCAGAGAACAATGTGCCGATACGCCCGATACCGGAACCAGGCTCCCCTTCGATCACACCGCTTTCGCCCGCTTCCAGCATGCGCCAGAACGCGGCGAGACCATCCGCGCCCGGAAACCGGCAGGCCATGCCGACAATCGCTACCGGCTCATCCGGCGCATGGCCGCTGTCCCGATGACTCCCCGGGACGCTGTTCGGACTGCCTGAATTCATGTTCCGAATGTTCGCCGACGGTGCATGAAACTTCCTTCCCGGTATTTCATATCTGTTCCCGCACAGCGAATACCCGTCATATTATAGGTAGAGCAATGCTGTGGCGCCCTATACGGGAGACCGACGAAGAACTCATCGTCCACCTGAACCTGGCGCCGAATGCCTCCCGCGAACAGGAGGCATTGGGCTGGCTCGACGCAAGTGAACTCGAACGTCGAAGCCGGTTCGTGAATCCCCAATCGCGCCGCCAATTCACACTGTGCCGCTCCGCGCTTAGAGCGATTCTTTGCCGCAAGCTGGGATGCGACAACGAAGACCTTGCATTCACTGTTTCAAGCTTCGGCAAGCCTCTCGCCATTGTGGCCGGCGAGCCGGCGCGAATCGCTTTCAATGTAAGCCATGGCGGTCGCCACGGATTGATTGCCATGGCACCCGGGGGGCGCATCGGCGTGGATGTCGAGGAGCGTTCACCCGACCGTAATCTCAAGGCTTATTCAGACTTGCTGTTCACGCCCAGAGAACGAATCGAACTCGAACGGACAGAGGGCAGCGCCAAAGTCGAACTGTTTTACCGTCTATGGACCATCAAGGAGGCGCTGGTGAAGGCCGCCGGCGACGGATTGTCGATGGATACTGCGGGATTCGAGATTCCGCCCGCCCTGATTCGGGGCGATACCACCGCCGAATTCAGTTTTCCGGAAACTCCGTCGATCCGATGGCGCATAGAAAACATTGGTAACGAGCAGTTCGCGGCGGCTGTCGCCCGGGAATTGGACTAAAATAGTCCTCTTTAGTCAGAGAGAGCCAAGATGCTGAGAGTGAGCCGGCTTACCGACTACGGAACCATGATCCTGGGCAGTCTGGCGCAGGCCGCAGGCCAGTCGCAATCCGCCAAGCGCATTGCCCAGGCTACCGGTCTGCGTCTGCCCACGGCGCAGAAACTGCTCAAGCAGTTGGCTGTGCGCGGCCTGGTGCTGTCCGAGCGCGGCGCGCTGGGCGGCTACCGCCTGGCGCGCGACGCAAGCGCCATCAATGCGGCGGAAATTCTCGAAGCTCTGGAGGGACCAATGGCGCTTACCGAGTGCAGTCATGCAGAAGGCCACTGCGAGCTGGAGCCCTTCTGCAGCGTGGGCGGCGCCTGGCGACAGATAAATCGCGCTATTCGCGGCGCGCTTGAAGAAGTGACACTTGACGATTTGCGGCGCTCGGCGCCGGGTTTCGGCGCGCCCAAACTGGCCGCCGATTTCACCGCGAGGATGGGGCGATGAGCGACAGCGCCACACGCAATGCGGAAATCCAGGAGCTGCTGCAGCAAAAATACCGCCACGGCTTTGTCACCGATATCGAATCCGACACCCTGCCCCCGGGGCTGGACGAAGACGTGATCCGGATCATTTCCGCGCGCAAGGGTGAGCCGGAGTTCCTGCTCGAATGGCGCTTGCGCGCCTACCGCTATTGGCGCGAGGCCCGGGAGCCATCTTGGGCGAAACTGAATATTCCGCCCATCGATTACCAGGCAATTTCCTACTACTCCGCGCCCGGCCCGGCCAAGGACGCGCCCAAGAGCCTGGACGAGGTCGATCCTCGCTTGTTGGAGACCTACGACAAGCTGGGCATCCCACTGCATGAGCGGGCCCGCCTCGCGGGCGTGGCGGTGGACGCCGTGTTCGACAGCGTATCGGTGGCCACCACCTTCAAGAGCCGCTTGGCCGAAGCCGGGGTGATCTTCTGCTCGTTTTCGGAGGCTGCCCGCGAACATCCGGAACTGGTGCGCAAGTACCTGGGCAGCGTCGTTCCCTACCGCGACAATTATTTCGCGGCGCTGAATTCGGCCACATTCACCGACGGCTCATTTGTCTATATCCCGAAGAACACGCGCTGTCCCATGGAGCTGTCCACCTACTTCCGCATCAACGAGCGCAATACCGGACAGTTCGAGCGCACCCTGATCATTGCCGACGAAGGCAGCGAAGTGAGCTACCTTGAAGGCTGCACCGCCCCGATGCGCGATGAAAACCAGCTACATGCAGCGGTCGTGGAGCTGGTGGCGCTCAAGGACGCGCGGATCAAGTATTCCACGGTGCAGAACTGGTATCCGGGCGACGAGCAAGGCCGTGGGGGCATCTACAACTTCGTGACCAAGCGGGGCGACTGCCGGGGCGACGGCTCGTCCATCTCCTGGACTCAGGTGGAAGCAGGCTCGGCGATCACCTGGAAGTACCCAAGCTGCATCCTGCGCGGCGACAACTCCACCGGCGAGTTCTACTCGGTGGCGGTAACCAACAACTTCCAGCAGGCCGACACCGGCACCAAGATGATTCACATTGGCCGCAACACCCGCAGCAACATCCTGAGCAAGGGCATATCGGCGGGCCGCGCGCAGAATACATACCGCGGTCTGGTCAAGGTATTCCCGCGGGCCGAAGGCGCGCGCAATCGAACCCAGTGTGATTCGCTGCTGATCGGACACGACTGCGGCGCCCATACCTTCCCGCACATGGACATTGCGCATCCCAAGGCGGTGGTCGAACACGAAGCCACCACCTCGCGAATTTCCGAAGATCAGCTCTTCTACTGCCGTCAGCGCGGGCTGGGCGAGGAGGACGCGGTCAACCTGATCGTGAACGGCTTCTGCAAGCAGGTGTTCAACATGCTGCCGATGGAATTTGCGGTGGAGGCGCAAGCTCTGATGAACGTCAGTCTCGAAGGAGCGATCGGATGAACACTCCCCTTCTGGACATAAGCGGCCTCGAGGTTCGCGTGGACGGCAAGGCAATCCTGAACGGACTGTCACTGCAAGTGGACCGTGGCGAGGTGCATGCCATCATGGGCCCCAACGGCGCCGGCAAGAGCACCCTGGCGCAAGCGCTGGCCGGGCGCGACGGTTACGAGATCACTGGCGGCAGCGTGCTGTTCGACGGCGAAGACCTGCTGGGTATGAACCCCGAGGAACGCGCTTGCAAGGGCTTGTTCCTGGGCTTTCAGTATCCGGTGGAAATCCCGGGCGTGAGCAACATGTATCTGCTCCGCTCGGCCCTGAATGCACAGCGCAAGGCAGCAGGTCAGCCGGAGATCAATGCCGCCGATTTCCTGCGTCAAGCGCGCCAGGAGGCTTCCCGGCTCAAGCTCAAGCCGGAACTCCTCAAGCGCGGGATCAACGAAGGCTTCTCCGGCGGCGAGAAGAAGCGCAACGAGATTCTGCAGCTTGCCGTGCTTCAGCCGCGCCTGGCGGTGCTGGACGAGACCGATTCGGGATTGGACATTGATGCTCTGAAAGTCGTGGCTTCAAGCATTCGCGCATTGCGCGACGGCCAGCGCGCATTCGTATTGATTACGCACTACGAACGCATCCTGAACCTGGTGTCGCCGGACCGGGTGCATGTGCTGGCCGGCGGGCGGATTGCCCGTTCCGGGGGCGCGGAACTGGTAGGGGAACTCGAGGCCACGGGATACGAAGCGTTTCTGCCGGAGGCGGCATGAACGCAGCGGTTGCCAGGATGGTCGTGGAAGCAGGCGCGCAGCGCGCCGAGGTAGTGCATTTCGAGCACGGCCCCGACAAGCAGCGCGATCACAGTATCGAGGTAGTGCTGGAACCTGGCAGCTACCTGGAACTCCAGGAAATGCACAGCGGACAAGGTGCAGACAGGGTGAAGCTGCGGGTCGATGTAGAACTGGCCGAAGGCGCGCAGATGCGCCATGTGGCCGTGCTGGACGATCACGGCATGGGCCGCTTCACCACACAGCGGCGAATCCGCCTGGCGGAAGACGCGAAACTGGAATACACGCGCATCGGCGCCGGCGCCGCCGGCGACTTCGAAACCGTGCAGGCAAGCATGGATGGCCGCGGCGCGCAATTCCGCCACGGCGCCTTGCTGCTGGTGAAGGCCGGGAGGCAAGCCGAGCTGGATATCGAACTGCAGCACGAGGCGCGCGGCGCGCGCAGCGAAAGCCTGTGCCGATGCATCGTAAGCGCCAACGCCAGCGGCCGCTTTGCTGGAAGGATCCTCATTGCTCCTGAGGCGCAAGGGTCCGACGCGCAATTGCGCAACGACAACCTGTTGCTGGACGAGAGCGCCCGGATGGAAACCCGGCCGGAACTAGAGGTATATGCAGACGAAGTGCAATGCGCGCATGGTGCCGCTACCGGCGCGCTGGATGAGGCGGCGCTGTTCTACCTGCGCACTCGCGGTCTGCCACCGGGTTTGGCCCGGGCGACGCTGGTGCGGGCATTCGCGTCGCGCATCATCAACGCCATCGACCTTGCTGAGGCGCAAGGCATGGCGGGCGCAATCCTGGACGGGGCGCTATCCGACTCCGGGCCACTTGAACTGGCAGCCTGATAACAATGCCCGTCGGCACCCACAGTCTGGCAAAACGCGAATCCGCGCTCGAAGCGGCGTCCTTGCGGACCGACTTCCCGGCTCTGGCAACGCAGGTGAACGGCAAGCCTCTGGCCTACCTGGACAATGCCGCGTCCACGCAGCGACCACAGGCCGTCATGGATGCGGTGAACCGATACGAAGTCGAAATGCACGCCAACGTGCATCGTGGCATACATGCGCGTTCCGACAAGGCCACCACCGCCTTCGAGGGAGCTCGGGACCGCGTCCGCGCCTGGCTGCAGGCCTCATCTTCGAAGGAAATCGTGTTCACGCGCGGGGCTACCGAATCCATCAACCTTGTCGCCCGCTGCATGGATAGCCGCATGGAGCCCGACTCGGAGATACTGCTCACGCACATGGAGCACCACTCCAACATCGTGCCCTGGCAGCAGCTCTGCGCTAGAGCGGGTGGCCGCATACAGGTGGCGCCGGTGCTGGAATCGGGAGCGCTGGACCTGCAGGCGTTTCGCGAACGGATCAATCCGAAGGTCAAGCTGATTGCCGTAACCCACGTATCCAATGCGCTGGGGGTTATCAACCCCGTTGCAGAGATTTGCACGCTGGCGCGGGAGGTGGGTGTGCCCGTGCTGATCGACGGCGCCCAGGCCGCAGGACATCTCCCATTGAACGTGCAAGAGCTGGGCTGTGACTTCTACGCGCTATCCGGCCACAAGATGTACGCGCCGACGGGCATCGGCGCGCTCTATGCAAAACGCCCATGGCTGGAAAAACTTCCGCCGTTTCTGGGTGGCGGTGAGATGATTCTGGAAGTGCGCTTCGATGGCACCAGCTACAACAAGCCTCCGCACAAGTTCGAGGCAGGAACGCCCAATATCGCCGGCGCCATCGGCCTCGGAGCGGCCATTGATTATCTGGGCAGTCGGGACCTGGCGGGCCTCGCTGCGATCGAACATGAGTTGCTGCACTACGCCACCGAACGGCTGAATGCCATAGACGGCTTGCGCATAATCGGTACTGCCGCTCCCAAGTCGGCGGTCGTATCGTTCGTAATGGAAGACATTCACCCGCACGACCTTGGCACGATCCTCGACCACGAAGGCATCGCCATACGCGCCGGACACCACTGCGCCATGCCGCTCATGGAGCGCTTCGGCGTGCCGGGCACATCCCGCGCATCGTTCGCTTTCTACAACACGCGCGGTGAAATCGACCGTCTGGCCGAAGGAATCGAGACGGCGCGCAAGCTGTTTCGATGAGGTGAAGCGTTGAACAGCGAACTCAAGAGTCTCTACCAGCGCACAGTGCTGGAGCACAGCCGCTCGCCGAGGAACTTTCACGCGCTCAAGCCCGCAGACCGCATGGCCGAAGGCTTCAACCCGCTTTGCGGCGACAAGGTGACGGTATATCTGCGCGAAACCCACCCGCAGCGCATGCCGGACTCCCGCAATGGGACCACTATCGCCGATATCAGCTTCGAGGCTGCCGGCTGCGCGCTCTGCCTGGCTTCCGGGTCCATGATGATGGAGCTACTCAAGGGCATAGCAGAGAGCGAGGCGCGGCAGCGAGCCGAACGCGTGCTCGCGGCCTTCGCCCCGGGCTCCGAAGATGCGCTCGACAGTCTGGGCGACATCGTGGCCCTGGGCAGCGTCCGCGCCTACCCTTCCCGCACCCGTTGCGTAACGCTGCCATGGCGTACTCTGGCCGCCGCTCTGGACGGCGAGACACAGCCGGTAAGCACCGAGTAGTCGGAAGTGTTCGGCAATCAGAGCGAGCCCGTCACACTGACCCGCGACTGCAGGGCGGTGATCATCCCTGCCGGCGAAGAAGCGCAATTGCACGCCGGCCAGCTCGTTTTCATCACGCAGTCTCTGGGCGGCAGCTTTACGGTGTATGTGGACGGCTGGCTATACCGGATCGCCGGCGCCGATGCCGATGCTCTGGGCAAGAAGCCCGTTGAGCCTCCAAAACTGCCGGCGAACGCGGGCGATTCGGATGTCGAAGCGCTGGTATGGGAACAGATGAAGACCTGCTACGACCCCGAGATACCCTTGAACATCGTGGACCTCGGCTTGATCTATTCGTGCGAAGTCACACGCGGCCAAGCAGGCGAACGCGACGTCTCGGTGGAAATGACGCTTACCGCGCCCGGCTGCGGCATGGGAGAAATCCTGGTCGAAGATGTGCGCGAAAAGATCGCCATGATTCCGACAATCGGCGAGGTCGCGGTGGAGCTGGTGTTCGATCCGCCCTGGAACCAGAGCATGATGTCCGAGGCCGCGCAGCTAGAAGCCGGCCTCCTGTAGCGTCTAGCCTGCGTCGAGCCCCTTCAGAACTGCCTCAGCGCACCGTAAAGCGCGTTTCTTCGAGTTCAGCGAGAATTTGCCCCTGCCGCCGGATTGTGGCGCTTACCCTGTGCTTGCCGCGCTGAAGCGGCCATGAGTAGCGGGCGCCCATGCGGCGCAGCGGGGGCCCTCCGTTTATGTGCCAGTCCACATGATCCTCCTCCCGAACACCAGCGAGAACAAAATCAAACGCCTGGTAGTCGCCCGGCAGCCGCGGGTCGTAGGCAAGCAGCAGACCGTCGGTGGGCTGGCTCATGGCAATAACTCGGTTGCCTTCGCCGGAATCGAGGGACTGCCAAGGACCCGACCCTGGGAGGAAATACTCGAAGCGCCGCGGGCAGTGCATGCCGGGACGCCAAGCGATGCCTGTATCGGCACAAACCTCATGCCGCACCAGCCGAGGGCTAAGCCACAACGGAGCAGTATTCCCGTCGCGGGACAGGAGATCGAACGCAGCCCGCATCACCATTGCCGGGCCTATGGACCCTGTCACCCCCCGGGTTGGCCGCCGGTCCAAGTTGCCCATCCATACACCCACCACAAACCGACTGTCGAAGCCCAAAGCCCAGCTATCGCGGTAATCGTTCGAGGTGCCGGTCTTTACCGCGGTCTGCACAGGGATATCCAGCAATCCGCCAGTGAATTCAAGACTCCGGGCCTGGGGATCGGAAAGGATATCGGCAATCAGAGAGGCTACCTCCGCAGACATGACCCGGCGCGAAGCACGTTGGGCATAATCCCCGGCCAACAAAGAAAACGGGCGATACAGACCGCGGCTAGCGAGCGCGGCGTAGGCCTGCGTCAATTCGAGCAGGCTGACTTCGCCATTCCCCAGTGCCAGGCCGGGACCGTAGTGATCGGTATTGCGAGCCAGAGTGCTCACTCCAAGCTTCTGCAAATAGTCCAGATAGCGCCCTTCGCCGGTATAGGTGACGGCGCGAACGGCAGGCGTGTTCAGCGAATTGCCCAATGCCTGGCGCAAGGTAATGGGCCCGTGGAAGGTGCCTGAATAGTTCCGGTAGCTATGCAGGCCCATGCCCACCATGTCGGTCAGCGGAGCATCGTCAATCAGCGAGGCGGCGGTCCAGCCCGTCTCCAGGGCCAGCGCGTAGAGGAAGGGCTTGAGCGAGGAGCCGGGCTGGCGCAGGCTGCGCACACTGTCGATCAACCGCGCTGGCGTATCCGCGCGGGCCGCACCAACAACCCAGGCCAGGATTTCACCACTGCGGTGATCCGCGGCCAGTAAGGCGGCGTTGTGCACATTCCGGCCCGCAAGCGTTTCCAGACGCCGATTCAGCAATGACTGCAAGCGCATTTGCAGGTTGCCGTCCAACGTCACCTGCAAACGCGAATCCACCCCGGCGTTCGCAACGAGATCGTAATGCTCGTTGACGTAACGCAGCAAGTGTTCTGCCTGTACGGGCGTGACCGGAGACTGCATATCGAACTCGCCGAAAGGCGCTCTTTGGCGTGGAAGGAGGCCGTCGTCCGCCATCCTGCCTGCAAGCCGGACGATTGCCCGGTTGAGCGCGCGCCGGTCGCCGCGCCAGAGGTCCAATCGCGAAGGCGCCCGTACCAACACGGCCAGAGCCAGCATTTCGTGGTGGTTGAGAGCGCTCAGGTCGCGGTCGAAATAGTAGCGCGCGGCTTGCACGACACCGCGGCGGTTGGCTGCATACGGCACCTGGTTCAAGTAGAACTCGAGAATTTGCTGCTTCGGATGCGATCCCTCCAGCCGGGTTGCTTCCCACCCCTCGACCCAGCGCGACCAAATCGTCCTTGGACGCGGACGCAACATACGAACGACCTGCTCAGTAATCGTGCTGGCGCCACGCACCGCGCTTCCGGCACGCAGATTTTGTCCGAGCGCAGCCAACCTCGCCTGCCAATCCTGCCCCGAATGGTCGAAGAACCGGGCATCTTCAGCATACAGAAAGGCCGTGACCAGAAACTCGGGAATTTCGTGCAGACGGACACGGGCGTGGAGGTTCCAGTCGTTGGTGTAGGTAACGTTCAGCGGTACGCCATTGCGATCGACAATCTCCAGACGTCTCGCCCCGCCGCTCATGCGCTCAAGGCTTATCGGCAAAGGGCTCATGGCCGCTCTGGTGCTCCAGACAAGCGCGCCTGAACCAACCGCAGCAGCCAAGATTGCAATCACCGCAAGGGCGGCAACGTGCTTCTTGCTCATTTCCAGCCAGCACCGCACCGAATTGCGTCGCTCGTTACCTTCACACACTGCTTGCCGGGAACCTCGCCAGTCCGTGCCCGCGATGCAAGGCTTATTCACTTACTTTCAAGCGCATCGGGGCGGTCTTGCCGTAAATGTCGATGTCGTACATTTCCTCGGCGTGGGTCGGGCGCACCTGGTAATCGCCGCTGGCAATGACCTGAGCGGTGTATGACAGGTGATAACGCCCCGGGGGCAGGTAGTCCGAATAAAAGCGTACCGCGTCATGGCGCAGCTCCCGGTGATAGAAACTCCAAAACTGCCCCCCGTAACGTATCCAGTCGTCGAAATCGAACCAGTACGAACTGCCGGCAGCCTGGAAATCATCCTGCTCCGCGTCGATCTCGGAAGCCGTGGCCAGGTCACGGTTGACCGGCTCCAGACCGCCCGGAACCGGATCGTCCACGACCACGAAATTGCGCGCCGCCGGCAAATTGAGGAACAGATCCACACGCACGAGTTCGCCGCGGCGAACCACATCTCCGCTGTGCAGCAAGTGCCACTCGCCGTCCCTCTGCACCGAGTATTCGCGGCGCAGGTCGATACCCGCATTGACTCGGCCCGAAGCCGCCCCGAGCGGCGAGTACTCAAGGCGTGTAGTGTAGTAAAGCCGCCCCTTACCCTGCCGAGATATCTCTATCTGCGTTTTCTTGCCCGCAAGCTCGGGAGTGATCGGGCGCGATAGGGTCACGGCAGCGGCGCGAAAATCCTTGAATCCGGTCTCTCCAATGGCCATCCCGGCCAGCTCGGCAGAGACTCGCATTTCCGGCGGAACGGCTTCCCAGCGCCGTGCATAATCGACCAGAGCATTCATGCAGAAAACGTTTTCCTGGGTGTTCTCCCAGTGCATACGGGCGCCTCGCGACTGGGTAAGCGCGCGCGCCATGCCGGAGGCCATTGTTTCATCCACTCCATGCCGGGCCGCCCCTTCAAGACGCGAGAAAGCGGAAAGGAGCGCGCAATTGGCCCGCAGAGGAGTATCCAGAATGCGTGAGTATGCCTGGTCCAACTGCTCGTTGAACAGGCGTTTGCCCGCGCTTGCAACGGATTCGTCCATGATCCCCCTCAATGTCTCGGACGCCGCGCTCTCGCCACCCGGCGTGCGCAAGGCCGCATCCAGAAAATGCGCCTTGCCGAACAAGCTCATGTATTGCACCTGCTGGGCATAACGCGACAGCTCCCCCGAACTCAACTGCCCGCGCCGCGCCAGGGCCGCCAGAGCCACGGCCCGCACCGTAGAAGACATTCCGCGCGTGTAGTAGCTCGGCACTGTGTCCCGGCGCAGCATGCGCCTCAAGTAATCGAGAAGCTTGCTCTCCATAGCCTCGGGAATGGCGTATCCGGCCTCGCGCAGCCAGGCAAACCCGAGAGCGGTATATGCCGACAGATAGGGACTCACACGGATGTCCTGGGCAGACCAGTAGGTCATGCCGCCGTTGGGGGCCTGAAAACCGGCCGCCTGCTTGAGGGTCAGGCCCGGCAAGTCGGCGCTTCCCGGCCACTCGACCGAGTCGCCCATACGCTCCTTCAGAACCATATATTGCGCCGCCAAAAGGGCCTTGCTCAGCCTCTGCTCCCAACACAAATAGGGATAATCGCGCATGTAGCGGAAAGCGCCCTCCAGATTACCGATCACCGTGGGCGCCAGCACTACCGAAACTTCACCCGTGTCGGTGTGAATTTCCCGTGGAAACGCTACCGCCTCGATAGCCGATTCGTCGGTAAGCGAACCGTATTGCGCGGCGGCTTCGAAACTGCGATTGCTGCGCACCGAGAGTTGATGCGCTACGGCATCGCCATCAACCCCGTCGCGGGCCGTTGCCCTGAACCGGATCTCGCCCTGCGACCGGCCGCCGGTGATCTTGACCCGCGCGGCGCGTAGCGGCAGGAATACCGTCTCGCGCCGGTAGGGCCCAAGCTCGAGCTTCTGCTCAAGCCGCGCCGCGGAATCAGGATCAATGTCGCCTTCGGCCTCAAGCAGCACGTCAAGCACGCGGGTTTCACCAGTACGATTCATGACCGAAAAACCGGCAGCGAATTCATCTCCTTCGGTTACCTGGTTCGGCATGACCGGACGTATCTCCGTAGGTTGATTGGATTTGAAGCTCGTTTCACCCAACCCGAACCGATCGCCCGGCGTAACCGCCATCGCCAACACCCGCCAGCCGGTAAGATTTTCCGGAAGCTCGAAGTCGAAGCGAGCCTCTCCTCGCCGGTCGGCTACAAGAGACGGCTGCCAGTGGGCGACGTACTTAAACAGCGTACGAAGGTCCGGCCCGAACCCGCCGTCGCCGCCGGGATTGGCTCCTTTCTTGGCGAATTTCTGACGCCCGACAAGGCGCATAAGCAGGCTGTAGTTAGCCACATCCAGCGGGTCCAAGCGATAGAAACCCTTGTACGGGTCGAAATAGTCAGCGCCTTGCTGAACAAGATCGAAGACTGCCTCGTCCAGCACCACAACCGAAAACTCCAACGGTCCGCGCCGCCCGTGGTGCGGCTTGCCCCGCAACTTCACCGATACTCTTTCGCGTGGCTTGTAGATCGCACGGTCGGTTTCCACGCTGACTTCGATTCTCTTGTAGGAATCGACCACCGGCAGCTCGGCATAACCTAAGCGAAAAGCGGGCTTGCCCAAATCGACATAGTCCAGCTCCTGGTGGGTCTCCGGCGGCGGAGCCTCGACCCTGGGAGAGACGACCACGACCGAAAGGTAGGCGCCCGGCACATAGTCCGGCTTGACGGGAAACTCGATAACCGGGGTGCTGCCCTTCAACCTGACCTGCCATTGGTCAAGAACCCCGTAGCGCTCCACGGACACCAGCGCCAACGCCCCGGGAAAGGGATTCTTGACCAGGTAGCGGGCAGTATCTCCGACCTCGTATTCGGCAGCCTCGGACACCAGATCCATGCCGTGGCCTGGTTGTTCCCACCAGACCACGCGCCCTTCGCCGATGACCCACAAGTCCATGCTCGTCTGTTGCACACGGCCCCGAGAATCTTCAACGGCGGCCGTGATCCGATAGGTCCCCACTCTTGAAGGCGTAAAGGTGCAAACCAGCGGCTTGCCCAATGGAGTCCCGGAGCATTCGCCCGCCGCCACCCACTCATTGGTGAATCGAGGCAGATAGGCATTGCCCGCCCCCCTGACCCGGGCCAGTTTGCGCTCCTGACGCTGGACGCGCAGCTCTACTCCAGTATCGCCTACGGGTTGGCCGTGCTCATTCACTACGAGGTAGCTCACGCTCGCCGGCTCGCCCTGCCTGAACAACCAATCGTCCTTGCGCAAACCTACCAGCCGAGACACCGCCGAGTAATCGGCATACGACCGGGCCGTTACATACTTTCCACGGTCGTCTCGAACCGCGCTCTCGGCGCGCAATTGTCCATACACTATCTTCGATTCCCCCAGTTCCACAAGGGCGCTGTGACTGCCTGTGTCATCGAGGTCGCCGAGTTCCTGATGCACGCTGACTCGAGAGCCGGGACGGCGGGCTGTGTCGAAACGAAACGTCGAGGCCTCAGGATGCGAGGGTCGGAACGGCCTCTGGCGGATATCGATCGTTATGCGTGCCTGGGATTGCGTGTATGCCCCGCCTGAGTGCAGGGAGGCGGCGGTATCCACGGTAACGCTGTCGCCGGGGCCGAACAGGTCTCCATTCAACTGACTGCTCACCCGAAACGGCGCCGGCGTAAAGTCGGTTACCAGCACCCGCATGGGGCGCCAATTCATCGAAGCGGAATTGTCCTCGAGCACAAATTGGTACCAACCCATTACTGCGGTTTTGGGCACGTCAAACTCGCCGTGCATGGCCCCGAATTCATTCAGGACAAGATTTTCGGCCCGGTGAACCGTCTTCCCGCCAGGGTCCTCGACCCGCAGGGAGTAGCGGGCGAAATCCGGCTCCACAAAGGTTCTGACGTCCTGGCCCCGCACATAGACTTTGAACTGGATCGTGTCTCCGGCGCGGTAGATACCCTGGGCTGTCGTGCCCCAGGCGCGAATGTGACCGTAACGCCCCTGCTTCAGGGTCCGCACCTGCCGCCTCGACGCATCCCGGGCACGGGCAAGAAAGTCGCGCTCAAGCGGCAACAAAGCCATGCCCTCACCGCCGGTAACGAGAACAAATAGCTTTCTGCAATCCGAATCGCCCCGGCTGCACCACCGAAATTCATCAAGTTCGGGAGCCAAAGTTTCCATGCCCGGCAACATAGCCACGCCACGCCGGCCGGTGCGCACAGGCTCGGCTCCCGGCGCGGGCTCGGATGCCCCTTGGAACAGCTCGGAAATACTGCCTCGAAGAACCCGGACTTGCGCGCCGCGAACGGGTTTCCCGGTGCGTAAGTGGGTCACCCAGACCAGCGTGTTGTAGTGGCCCGCCTTTACGTGAACCTGATATGGCGTTACCTGGGCGAAGTACGGCCATCGCTCCCAGTACTTGCGCCTGGAGGGAGGAGTGGATCGAATGTCGCCCAACACGGCGCCGCTGCCGGCTCCGATCATCCGGCGCACACCCATCGGCAAGGCAAACGACACATCCTCGGCTGGCGGCGGTTTGATGAGGCGCGACAAGCTCTCAGACGCACCTTCGGGGCCCAGCCGCCAGTAATCCAGACGCACCTCATCGAGATTGGTGACGTACAACGGATACTCGCTTTCAACCCCGGCCTCCAGCACGGCACTGCGATACAAGAGTTGGTACTCGGAGGCCCGGTGATCGGTCATGAACTTCAGATCGATCCCCTCTTCGAGTATGCGTCCGAATTCGTCTCGAATACCGGATTCCGGAGTTGCGCCGGAACCCTGCGAGGGAAGCGTGGTGAGGTGGTACTCTTGGTAAGCCTGTAAACGCTCGGGCAAATTAACTTGGTATGTATCCGCACCGTAGCCCCAGCCCAGCCTGGAGTAGTCGCGCACCTGTGACCACGGTTTGTGGTCTTTTCGGTTGCCGGCCAAGCCTGGCACGAGCCGGGTTGCGCGCGCAACTTCCGACGAAAAAACCGGAGCCGTGAAGGACAGCGCCACCGGCCGCAAAGGATCGCACATGGCTTGCGCCTTGGCCACAGGCTCCAGAATCTCGCGCTCTACGTATTCCGATTCCCGCTCCCAATGCACGCGTACGGTGGCGCCGTCGGGCAGGTAGCGAACGGGCTCCTCCCGGATGTTCCAGCAGCTTACGCCCGCAAAACGAAACTCTCCAAAGACATTGACCCGGGCAAGGTTGCTGCGTCCTGCGCCCGGCAAGGGTCCGAGCGCGGATACCAGACCGGGGCGGGCATGCAGCACAGCGGTTTGCCCCAGTGGCAACTCCGTATGCGGCCTTATCAGCCATTGCCGTCGTGCATCCTGATCCGGATGCTGCGGTTCCGTGCGATCGTAGGGATCAGGCTCCACCGCCACGGACCATGAATCAGACCTGCCGGGAACCTCGAAGTGAATGCTCGCAGCCACCGAGCGGCGCGTAACCGGCTGGTTGAAGCCGACCCGTAACACCGGCACACCAGGACTTGTCCAGGTCCGAATGCCCGCCCATGACACATCCGGTAACTGCATCACTTTGCGGCGGGTAACGGTCCGGTTTGTCGTGGTTCCGTCCATGGCCTGGATTCCGGGCTCTACCGTTATTGCGTATTCATGCGCCGGCTTTAGGTAGTCCTGCTGATCCAGGTTACAGCCCAGGGTCCGGGTGCTGACCCACCGCCAGCGACAATTGACTCGCGGCTCAATGGTGATCGGCAACTCCTCGGCCTTGCGCTCCATGCGCCCCAGAGGCGCCACTGGACGGTCAAACTCGATCAGAATCTGGCTCTCGCCGATCGAAATGCGTGTAATCTCAAGGGCCGGAGCGCCATACGCTACGCCCGACATCAGGACCGCGAAAACGCAGAAGAAAGAGCGCAAGCTCAGGTTGCGCGTGTGCCGAAATGCTCTACAAGGCAACAAGAGGCAAAGTATAAATGACCCGCCCGGCGCCCCTCGGCGCAATCGGTGACGGATACGGGATAGCCTGCCTCGCGTCAGCCGGAAGCGGGCGCGGCCGCCGAGGAGTGGGCCGCGGCCAGGAAAAGATCGGCGCAGGCCTGCGGTTCGGTGACCATGGCGTCGTGGCCGGTGGCAAAAGCAACATAGCACCTTCGATGTAGTTCCTGTCGCCGGCCCCACCTGCCCGCGATGCAAGGCTTATTCACTTACTTTCAAGCGCATCGGGGCGGTCTTGCCGTAAATGTCGATGTCGTACATTTCCTCGGCGTGGGTCGGGCGCACCTGGTAATCGCCGCTGGCAATGACCTGAGCGGTGTATGACAGGTGATAACGCCCCGGGGGCAGGTAGTCCGAATAAAAGCGTACCGCGTCATGGCGCAGCTCCCGGTGATAGAAACTCCAAAACTGCCCCCCGTAACGTATCCAGTCGTCGAAATCGAACCAGTACGAACTGCCGGCAGCCTGGAAATCATCCTGCTCCGCGTCGATCTCGGAAGCCGTGGCCAGGTCACGGTTGACCGGCTCCAGACCGCCCGGAACCGGATCGTCCACGACCACGAAATTGCGCGCCGCCGGCAAATTGAGGAACAGATCCACACGCACGAGTTCGCCGCGGCGAACCACATCTCCGCTGTGCAGCAAGTGCCACTCGCCGTCCCTCTGCACCGAGTATTCGCGGCGCAGGTCGATACCCGCATTGACTCGGCCCGAAGCCGCCTCAAGCGGCGAGTACTCAAGGCGTGTAGTGTAGTAAAGCCGCCCCTTACCCTGCCGAGATATCTCTATCTGCGTTTTCTTGCCCGCAAGCTCGGGAGTGATCGGGCGCGATAGGGTCACGGCAGCGTCGCGAAAATCCTTGAATCCGGTCTCTCCAATGGCCTTCCCGGCCAGCTCGGCAGAGACTCGCATTTCCGGCGGAACGGCTTCCCAGCGCCGTGCATAATCGACCAGAGCATTCATGCAGAAAACGTTTTCCTGGGTGTTCTCCCAGTGCATACGGGCGCCTCGCGACTGGGTAAGCGCGCGCGCCATGCCGGAGGCCATTGTTTCATCCACCCCGTGCCGAGCCTCCCCTTCAAGACGCGAAAAGGCGGAAAGAAGTGCGCAATTGGACCGCAGAGGAGTATCCAGAATGCGTGAATATGCCTGGTCCAACTGCTCGTTGAACAGGCGTTTGCCCGCGCTTGCAACGGATTCGTCCATGATCCCCCTCAATGTCTCGGACGCCGCGCTCTCGCCACCCGGCGTGCGCAAGGCCGCATCCAGAAAATGCGCCTTGCCGAACAGGCTCATGTATTGCACCTGCTGGGCATAACGCGACAGCTCCCCCGAACTCAACTGCCCGCGCCGCGCCAGGGCCGCCAGAGCCACGGCCCGCACCGTAGAAGACATTCCGCGCGAGTAGTAGCTCGGCACTGTGTCCCGGCGCAGCATGCGCCTCAAGTAATCGAGAAGCTTGCTCTCCATAGCCTCGGGAATGGCGTATCCGGCCTCGCGCAGCCAGGCAAACCCGAGAGCGGTATATGCCGACAGGTAGGGACTCACACGGTTGTCCTGCGCAGACCAGTAGGTCATACCGCCGTTGGGGGCCTGAAAACCGGCCGCCTGCTTGAGGGTCAGGCCCGGCAAGTCGGCGCTTCCCGGCCACTCGACCGAGTCGCCCATACGCTCCTTCAGAACCGTATATTGCGCCGCCAAAAGAGCCTGGCTCAGCCTCTGCTCCCAACACAAGTAGGGATAATCGCGCATGTAGCGGAAAGCGCCCTCCAGGTTACCGATCACCGTGGGCGCCAGCACTACCGAAACTTCGCCGGTGTCGGTGTAAATGTCCCGGGGAAACGCTACCGCCTCGATAGCTGATTCGTCGGTAAGCGAACCGTATTGCGCGGCGGCTTCGAAACTGCGATTGCTGCGCACCGGGAGTTGATGCGCCACGGCGTCGCCATCGACCCCGTCGCGGGCCGTTGCCGTGAATCGCACCTCGCCCTGTGGCTGGTCGCGGGCAATCTTGACCCGCCCGGCGCGTAATGGCACGAATACCGTCTCGCGACCGTAGGGGCCAAGCTCAAGCTTCTGCTCAAGCCGCGCCGCGGAATCAGGATCAATGTCGCCTTCGGCCTCAAGCAGCACGTCAAGCACGCGGGTTTCACCAGTACGATTCATGACCGAAAAACCGGCAGCGAATTCATCTCCTTCGGTTACCTGGTTCGGCATGACCGGCCGAATCTCGGTAGGCTGATTGGACTTGAAGCTCGTGTCACCCAAGCCGAACTTGTCGCCCGGCGTAACCGCCATCGCCAACACCCGCCAACCGGTAAGATTTTCCGGAAGTTCGAAGTCGAAGCGAGCTTCACCTCGCCGGTCGGCTACAAGAGACGGCTGCCAGTGGGCGACGTATTTGAACAGCGTGCGGATGTCCACCGGGCCGACCTCGCCGTCGCCGGCTGCGACAGCGTCCAGGAGAGGGGGGCTTGAGAAGGCCGAAGCACTAAAGGTCCCCAGACCACCCGCGGCAGAAGCGACGAGCACCTCAGACAACTCAGTACCAAACCTGGGCTCGTCTCCTTTCTGGGCGAATTTCTGATGCCCGACGAGGCGCATGAGTATGCTGTAGTTAGCCACGTCCAGCGGCTCCAAGCGATAAAAACCCTTGTACGGGTCGAAATAATCAGCGCCTTGCTGAACAAGCTCGAAGACCGCCTCGTCCAGCACCACTACCGAAAACTCCAACGGTCCGCGCCGCCCGCGGCGCGGCTTGCCCCGCAGCTTCACCGAAACTCTTTCGCGTGGCTTGTAGATGGCGCGGTCGGTTTCCACGCTGACGTCGATCCGCTTGTAGGGATCAACCACCGGCAGCACGGCATACCCTATGCGAAAAGCAGGCTTGCCCAAATCAACGGAGTCAAGCTCCTGGTGGGTCTCCTGCGGGGTAGCCTCAACCGTGGGAGAGACGACCACGACCGAAACGTAGGCGCCCGGCACATAGTCCGGCTTGACGGGTACCTTGATAACCGGCGTGCTGCCCTTCAGCCTGACCTGCCACTGGTCAAGAACCCCGTAGCGCTCCACGGACACCAGCGCCAACGCCCCGGGAAAGGGATTCTTTACCAGGTAGCGGGCTGTGTCTCCGACCTCGTATTCGGCAGCCTCGGACACCAGGTTCATGCCGTGGCCTGGTTGTTCCCACCCGACCACATGCCCTTCGCCGGTGACCCTCAGATCCATGCTCGTCTGTTGCAAACGGCCCCGAGAGTCTTCAACGGCGGCCGTGATCCGATAGGTCCCCGCTCTTGAAGGCGTAAAGGAGCAAACCAGCGGCTTGCCCAACGGAGTCCCGGAGCATTCGCCCGCCGCCACCCACTCGTCGCTGAATCGAGGCAGATAGGCATTGCCCGCGCCCCGGACTCGGGCCAGTTTGCGCTCCTGACGCTGGATGCGCAGTTCGACTCCGGTATCGCCGACAGGTTCGCCGTGCTCGTTTACTACAAGGTATCTCACGGTCGCCGGCTCGCCCTGCCTGAATAACCAATCGTCCCTGCGCAAACCCACGAGCCGCGAAACCGCCCTGTAATCGGCGTACGATCGGGCTGTTACATACTTTCCGCGATCATCTCGAACCGCACTCTCGGCGCGTATTTGCCCATACACTATCTTCGATTCTTCTAGCACCACCTGGGCGCTGTGACTGCCTGCGTCATCAAGGTCGCTAAGTTCCTGATGCACGCGGACTTGAAAATCGGAACCGAGGGCTGTGTCGAAACGAAAAGTCGAAGCCTCGGGATGAGTGGACCGGAACCACATCTGGCGGAGATCGAGTGTGACTCGCGTCTGGGCTTGCGTGTATGCGCCGCCTGAGTGCAGGGAGGCGGCGGTATCTACGGTAACGCTATCGCCAGGGCCGAACAGGTCTCCGCTCATCTGACTGCTCACCCGAAACGGCTCCGGCGTAAAGTCAGTTACCAGCGCCCGCATAGGCCACCACTTCATCGGAGCGGAATCGTCCTCAAGCACAAACTGGTACCAACCCATTACTGCGGTTTTGGGCACGTCAAACTCGCCGTGCATGGCGCCGAATTCATTCAGGACAAGATTTTCGGCCCGGTGAACTGTCTTCCCGCCAGGGTCCTCGACCCGTAAGGCGTAGCGGGCGAATTCAGGCGCCACCAAGGTTCTGACATTCTGATCCCGCACATAGACCTTGTATTGGATCGTATCTCCGGCGCGGTAGACGACCTGGGCTGTCGTGCCCCAGGCGCGAACGTGGCCGTAACGCCCCCGCTGCAGGGTCCGCTCCTGCCACCTCGACGCATCCCGGGCACGGAAGTCTCGCTCTAGAGGCAGCAAGGCCATGCCCTCACCGCCGGTAACGAGAACAAATAGACTTCTGCAATCGGAAGAGCGGTAGCGGGAACCACACCGCTGAAATTCATCGAGTTCGGGGGACAAGGTTACCGTGCCCGGCAACATTGCCACGCCCCGCCGGTCGGTGTGCACAGACACGGCTCCCGGCGCGGGCTCGGATGTCCCTTGGAACAGGTCGGAAAAACTGCCTCGGAGAATCCGGACTTGCGCGCCGCGAACGGGTTTTCCGGTGCGTAAGTGGGTCACCCAGACCAGCGTATTGTAGTGGCCCGCCTTAACGTGAACCTGATATGGCGTTACCTGGGCGAAGTACGGCCATTGCTCCCAGTACTGGCGCCTGGAGGGAGGCGTGGATCGAATGTCGCCCAACACGGCGCCGCTGCCGGCTCCGATCATCCGGCGCACACCCATCGGCAAGGCAAACGACACATCTTCGGCCGGCGGCGGTTTGATGAGGCGCGACAGGCTCTCAGACGCACCGTCGGGGCCCAGCCGCCAGTAATCCAGACGCACCTCATCGAGATTGGTGACGTACAACGGATACTCGCTTTCAACCCCGGCCTCCAGCACGGCACTGCGATACAAGAGTTGGTACTCGGGATCCCGGTGATCGGTCATGAACTTCAGATCGATCCCATCTTCGAGTATCCGGTCGAATTTGTCTCGAATCCCGGATTCCGGAGTTGCGCCGGAACCCTGCGAGGGAAGCGTGGTGAGATGGTACTCCTGGTAAGCCTGCAAACGCTCGGGCAAACCAACGTGGAATGTTTCCGCACCGTAGTCCAAGTCCAGCTCGGAGTAGTCGCGCACCTGCGACCACGGCATGTAGTCTTTCCTGTTGCCGGCCAAGCCGGGCGCGAGCCGGGTTTCGCGGGCAACTTCCGACGAAAGGACCGGAGCCGTAAAGTACAGCACCACCGGCCGCGAAGTATCACACAGGGCTTGCGCCTTGGCCACAGGCTCCAGAATCTCGCGCTCCACGTTTTGCGATTCCCGCTCCCTACGCACACGAACGGTGGTACCGTCGGGCAGGTAGCGAACGCGATGTCCCCGGATGTTCCAACAGCTTAGGCCCGCAAAACGAAACTCTCCAAAGACATCGACCCGGGCGAGGTTGCTGCGCCCGGCGCCAGGCAAGGGTCCCAAGGCCGACACCAGGCCGGGGCGGGCATGCAGCACAGCGGTTTGCCCCAGCGGCAACTCCGTTTGCGGACTTACCAGCCATTGCCGGCGCGCGTCCTGATCCGGAAACTCTGGTTCCGTGCGATCGTCGAGATCAGGCTCCACCGCCACGTACCATGAATCACGCGTACCGGAAACCTTGAAGTGAATGCTCGCAGCCACCGAGCGGCGCGTAACCGGCTGGTTGAAGCCGATCCGTAATACGGGTACGCCAGGACTTGTCCAGGTCAAGATCCTCGCCGATGACACATCCGGCAGCTCCATCACTTTGCGGCGGGTAACGGTCCGGTTCGTTGTGGTCCCGTCCATGGCCTGGATTCCGGGCTCTACCGTTATTGCGTATTCATGCGCCGGCTTCAGGTAGTCCTGCTGATCCAGGTTACAGCCCAGGGTTCGGGTGCTGACCCACCGCCAGTGACAATTGACTCGCGGCTCAATGGTGATCGGCAACTCCTCGGCCTCGCGCTCCATGCGCCCGAGAGGCGCCACTGGACGGTCAAACTCGATCAGAATCTGGCTCTCGCCGATCGAAATGCGCGTAATCTCAAGGGCCGGAGCACCGCAGGCTACGCCCGACATCAGGACCGCGAAAACGCAGAAGAAAGACCGCAAGCTCAGGTTGCGCGTATCCCGAAATAATCTACAAGGCAACACGGGACAGAGTATAAATGACCCGCCCGGCGCCCCTCGGCGCAATCGGTGACGGATACGGGATAGCCTGCCTCGCGTCAGCCGGAAGCGGGCGCGGACACCGAGGAGTGGGCCGCGGCCAGGAAAAGATCGGCGCAGGCCTGCGGTTCGGTGACCATGGCGTCGTGGCCGGTGGCGAGCGCCACATAGCGCCAATCCGGGTGCTCCTGCGCATACTGGGCGTGAACGTTGAGCCCACTGCCCGGCATGGCCGGTTCCGTGCAATGAATGAACGTGCAGGGAACGCCCGCTTCACCACCGTTTTCGAATCGGACCGGGTCCAGCCAACTCTTTAGCGGATGCGGCGTCAGGCGCCGGTTCACCCAGGCCACCAGGTCGGCCGACTCAGCAGGTATGCCGAAGCGTTCGGCCGAGAAGCCTTCGATGTAATTGCCGCCGGGCGCCATGCGCCGCAAGCGCTCCTCGTCCTGGGCCACTTCTTCCGCGCTGATGTCACGGCGTGCCGTGAGCAGGCTCTCGCCATCGCGCGGAATGATCGCATCCAGATAGACCAGGTGGCGCAGACGCTGTTTGGCCCGGTCGGCCACGCCGGATATCACCAGCCCCCCATAGGAGTGGCCCACCAGAACGACATCCTCAAGCTCTTCCCATTCCAGCACGTTGACGATGTCGCGGATGTGCATGTCCAGACCGATTTCGGGGTGCAGCAGATGGGAGCGCTCGCCGCAGCCCGTAAGCGTGGGCGTGAATACCCGATGCCCCTGCGCCTGAATAATGTCGCGCACGAACTTCCAGCACCAACCACCGTGGCCAGTACCATGCACCAGCACGAACAACGCGCTGTCCGCCGTCCGCTCATGCGCTTGCGCCGCCTGCATGCCCGCTACAGCCATGGCCGCCCCGACAAATGCCCTGCGTGTCGCCGACGCCATCAGTGGACTGTGCAGTCGCCGCACATGTAGTAATAGCCGCCCGGATCGTTGAACTTCTCCAGCCGCTCCAACTCCAGGTTGATGACCTGGCGCGCCTGCTCCACGGCGTTCATGAAGTGGTCCGGCTCCGAGCGGAAGCCCAGTTGATGCATCAGCCGAGCCCAGCGAATCTGCAGAAATTCGTCGAGACCGCTGAAAAAGGGCCGCTTGCGCTGCAGCCGCCTGGTGGAGTACTCGCCCTCCTCCAGGCCGGCCAAGGCCGCAGCGCTGGCGATCGCGTCCTCGACCGAACCGATCTTGTCCACCAGCTTCCGCGATGCAGCGTCCGAGCCAATCCAGACCCGACCGCGACCGATCGCGTCCACCTCCTCGAAGCTCAAGTCGCGGCCGTTCGCCACGCGGCCCACGAAGCGCTCGTAGATGCGGCCAATCACCGACTCGATCTGCCTGCGCGCGCCATCCGGCAAGTCCCGGTCCACCAGCGTATATTCGGCAAGCGGCGTCGTCCCGACCCCGTCTTCGCTCAAGCCCAACCGCTCCAGAAGCCGCGGCGCAGTGAACGTAACTGCTCCGACACCGATAGACCCCGTTATGGTTGCCGAGTAGGCCCATATTTCATCCGCCTCGGCGGACACGTAGTAGCCGCCGGATGCGGCTACCGAACTCATGGATACCACGACCGGCTTGCCGGCTTCGCGTACCTTTGCTACGGCGGCGGAAATGACTTCCGATGCAAAAGCGCTGCCCCCGGGGCTATCTACTTGCAGCACCAGCGCCTTGACGCCGTCATCCTCGGCTGCCTGGCGAACGAGCTTGGCCAGGCTGTCGCCTCCGGCAGAACCGGGCGCGGCGCTTCCGTCCATGATCGCACCCACAACAGACACCACGGCAACGCTGTTCTCGTTGTTCGGAAAGGACGGCTTCTCCCGGTCGGCTGTCGCCAGGTAATCGGCGAAAGCGATTCGCTTGTAGTCCTCATCCTCAGCACTGCCGAAACGCTGCTTCATTAGTGCGGAAAACGTCTCGTCGTTGTGGATCGCGTCCACCAGCCCGGCCTCGAGATTGGCCTTGGCCACATCGCCGCCGTTTGCCTCCAGGGTTTCCGTGAGGCTTCGCGCGTAGCGATCCAGGGCATCGGATTCCAGCCCGCGCGCTGCGGTCACATCGCTTTGGTATTCGTTCCACAGGGCGCCCAGCCACTGCTCGGCACTTTCGCGGTCTTCATCGGACATGCTGTTACGGAAATAGGGTTCGACGAACGACTTGTATTCGCCTATCCGGAATACGTGCGCGTCGATGTCGAGTTTGCGCAGCGCGTCTCCGAAGTAAAGCCGCCAAGTGCCCAGACCGCGGATGTCCACGCCGCCAAGATCATGCACATAGACCTCATCCGAGTGCGCAGCGAGATAGTAGCCCGACTGGGCGTAAGCGCGCGCGTAACTGATGACCGGCTTGCCCGATTCCCGGAACTCGCCCAGCGCCGCGGCAATGTCCTGGAGCTTGGTCAAGCCGCCGCCGGCAAGCTTCTCCGTGTCCACCAGCACTGCCGTGATCCGGTCGTCTTCGGCGGCGTGGCGCAACGCCCGCACCACGTCTCTGACCAGCGTTTCGGGCGCCGGCTCATCGTTCATGCGGCGCAGTTCGATATCCAGCTCGCTGCCCTGTAGCTCATGCACGAGTAGGCCCGAAGGATCCAGGAGCAGCACAGAGCCCGGCTGGATCCGCACCGGGGAACCGCCCGAACCCAGCGCGGCAAGCAGAACCCCGAAAAACATGATCATCAGAATCAGGTGAACGACCTTCCGGAATCCGTCCACGCCAGCCCAAAGGTAGCGAAATATCTTGCTCAGCATTGCTACACACCCCTCTTATTCTTGCAGCGCTTAGTGTACGGCATGGGGCCTTGATGCGCAGAGCGCCGAGGCCCGGCGCGCTGATCAGCTTCCGGCATAACTGACCCGGTACACCACGCCGCGAAAGTCATCGCTGATCAACAGACTGCCATCCGGCGCCTGCAGCACATAGGCGGGCCGCCCCAGCGTTTCCTCGCCGCGCAACCAGCCTTGGGCGAAAGGCTCGTAACTCACGACTTCGTCGCCATTCAGCTCCAGCATCATCACCCGATAGCCAATTTTCTTGCTGCGATTCCAGCTACCGTGCTCGGCGATGAACAAACGTCCCTTGTATTCCGGCGGAAAGGCGTCACCGGTATAGAATTCCAGGCCCACGGGCGCCACATGCGGCCCCAATTCCTGGGCAGGCGGCGTCGCCGAGCCGCAATCGCCCAGACGCGCCCATTGCGGCTCGGGATCGGCGATATCCGTTCCGTGACAAAACGGAAAACCGAAATGCATGCCCGCCCGCGGTGCGTGATTCAACTCGCATGGCGGGATGTCGTCGCCCATCAGGTCACGCCCGTTTTCGGTAAACCACAACTCGCCGGTCTGCGGGTGAAACGCCAGCCCTACGCTATTGCGAACGCCGCGCGCCCACACTTCCTGAGACCCTCCCTGCGGTGGAATCCGGTCGATGGTTGCGTAGCTGTCGCAGACGTTGCAGGGCGCGCCTTGAGCCACATAGAGCCAACCGTCGGGTGCAAAGGCGATCGCACGCCAGCCGTGATGACGAGCAGTGGGCATGCCATCGTGGAACACCTTGGGAGGATTGGACTGCCCCAGGCGTTCCTCGACATTCTCGTATTCCAGGATTCGATGAATTTCAGCCACGAACAGCGACGTCCCGCGCACCGCCACCCCGTTCGGGTCGATCAATCCCGACGCGAACTCGATAACTTCCGGGTTCGGACCGTTCGGATCAAGCACCGCATACACCTTGCCCAGCCTTCGGGTGCCGATGAACAGGGTGCCGTTAGGCCCCACCGCGAGCCCGCGGGCGGCCCTCACGCCAGTCACATACTCCTCGATAACGAAGCCGGGCGGCAAATTGATCTCGGCGAGATCCAACTCCGCCCGCAGCGGCCCTGCGCCCGCAAGCAGGAATGTGCAAAGGCAAAGGAAGAAAGTGATTTTCGTTTTCATGTTGCGACCGTCCAAAGAGAAAGTGTGGGCCAAAACGTAATGAGCAGCACCGCGGCGAGCAGCACCACGAGAAACGGCAGACTTGCCGCATATACGCGCACGATCGGCTGCTCAAAACGGTAGCTGGCGATAAACAGATTGAGACCGACCGGCGGCGTGAGGTAGCCCAGTTGCATCGTGGCCAGAAAGATAATGCCCAAGTGCACAGGATGCACACCGAACTGGGCGGCTATGGGAAGAATCAGCGGCACCACCAGCACGATAGCCGAAAAGATATCGAGGAACGCCCCCAGAATCAGCAGAAAAATCAACAGCGCCAGGAGGAAAGAGAGCTGCCCGCCAACGAACTCGCCGATCGTGGACAGCAGCCGCTGCGGCACTTCCGCGTCGATCATCAGGTTGGTGGAAGCCAAGGATACCGCCAGGATGAGCATGATCCCACCCACCAGCGTCATGGAGTCGCGAATTATCGCCGGGAGCTGCGAGAGCGGGATCGCGCGGCGAATGAACACCTCGGCGATCAGAACGTACAAGGCAGTGACAGCGGCGGCTTCCGAGATCGCGAAATAGCCGGAGTAGATGCCTCCCAATACGATAAACGGCAGCGGCAACTCCCAGCCCGCGGCCTTGACCGCAGCGCCTACTTCGCGCCAACTGAAGGCAGCCAGCGGCTGGCGTTCGCCGCGGTTGACCCACAGACAGTAAGCCGACAGCAGCGCGATCATCAACAGACCGGGAACGACGCCGGCCCTGAACAGGGAATCGATCCGAGTCTCCGAGACCACGCCGTAGAGAATCAGCGGCAAGGAGGGAGCGAACAACAGACCGAGGCTGCCGCCGGTGGTAACCAGGCCCAGCGAAAACTTGTCCGAATAACGGGCCTGCTTGAGGGCCGGATAGAGCAATGCCCCCATAGCGATTATGGTGATCCCGGATGCGCCGGTAAACGCGGTGAACAAGGCGCATACGGCCAGCGCGAAGATGGCGAGACCCCCGGGCATCCAGCCCACCAGCGCCTGGCTGAGACGCACCAGCAGTCTCGGCGCCGGACTCTCGGCCATCACATAACCGGCGAAACAGAACAAGGGAATCGCGATCAGCGTCGGCAGCGTGGCCACGCCCAGTATCTCGATGGCGATGGAGCCCAGCGGCACATCGGCCTGGAGATATCCAAGCACAGCGCCGCTGGCGATGACGCTGAACAGCGGGGCGCCGAGAACCGCCAGCAGGACCAGGATTATCCAGTGCATGAACTGCTAGCCGCTCTGCGGCGGCAAGAGCGAATCTTCGCTGCCGGCCACATGGCCGCGCCGAATCAGCGAAACCAGGTGGGCGCCGTGCGCGGCAGCCATAATCACGAAAGCAGCGGGGACAATAGATTCGAAGGCCCAGCGCGGGGCGCCGCCCAGCGTGGTTTCGCCATAGTCCATGCTCTCAAGCCAGAATGAGCCGGTAATCAGCAGCAATACGGCGCATACCGCCATCGCGAAGAACTGGGCGACTGCAGCGCTCCATCGACGGGCGGTCTCCCCGAGAAACTGCGACAAGGCATCAATGGTGATGTGTCGGCTACGGATGCTGGCAACCGTTGCGCCCAGCATGGCGACCCAGAGCACCAGCCACTCAAGCAATTGCTCGGTATGCGGGATGGATGAGCGAAAGGCGTTGCGCCAGAGAATCTGCGCAGCCGCCAAGGCCAGCATGGCGGCGAGGCACAGAGTCAGCAGGCCCGTAAGCGCCTGTGACGCGAACTTTGCCGCCCGGCCCAACATCGAAAAAGGGCGACGTTCCCGGTTCAGCCCGTTCCTTGACCGGAGCGAAACTCCGCCAACAGCCCCATGATCCGGTCATGGAGCTGCGGGGACATGCCGGCTTCCCGCACCAGTTCGGGGTATATGTCGGCAAACGCCAGACGCCACTTGGCCACCTCCTCGGGCGGAGGCTGAAGATATTCGAGACCGGAATTCTTGAGCGCCTGGCTTGCCTCAGCGTTGTCGGCAGCGTCCTGGCGGTCGAGCCGGCCCGCCAGCGTGGCGAAGGCATCGCGCACGACATCCTGATTTTCCTGCGAAAGCCCGGCGAAAACGCGCTTGTCGATGGCGAGCAGGCCATAGGCGAAAACCACCGGGAAATCGGTCACGTAGCGCAAACGGGTATGCCACTGCAGCAGTATCGCGCCGGAAGGCGGACCAACAACCATGTCCACGATGCCTGTCTGTAGGCTTACCAGAACATCCGATACGGGCAATTCCAACGGCGCCAGTCCTACCGAGCGCATGGCCCGAAAGCTGATGTCGTCACCTTTCGGCACCCATATCTTCAGCCCCCTGGCATCCTCCAGGCGGACCACGGGCTTTTCCGCCGTCATGATGCGGGCAAAGCCGAGGCTCCCGAAACCGAAGGATTCGAAGCCCTTGTCGCGCAGACCATCGGCGATCAGCCCGTCGATGCGCTCACGCACGAAAAGCATTTCCTCCCGCGAGTGAAACAGCAGCGGAAGCCCGTACTGGAGCATTTCAGGGTAAATTTCAGCCAGAGCGCTGGAGGTCATTACCGCGCCCTGCAGTTGCCGCCCGCGGATCTTTCGCAGCACCCTGATGTCATCGCCCTGCACACCGCCGCCATAGAACTTGACCTCCACAGCGCCTTGGGTTCGCTCGCTGATTTCCGCCGCAGCCGCGCGCATGTCCCGCATCCAGGACGACCCTTCAGGCGTGACGGTGGCGATTTTCAGGGTCTGCGTCCATGCGGGCCCGGCCACCAGCGCCGCCGCCAGCAGCAGCGTCACGCGGCGCTTGAGATTGAACTCAGAAATAGTCATCGGCGGAACGCAATAGGTCTTCGGCGTCGTTCTTGGCAAGACTGTTGAAAAGCGTCAGCCCGGGCTGTTCCGCCTCGGCGCTGACCACCTCCCGCAGCAAGCTGTCGTGCAACTCCCGATCATAGAGCAAGCGGGCGCAATTGCGGGCGTATTCGACCTGTATGCTCAAGTCCTTTCTTTCGGTAAGGAGCAAGGCTGCCTCGAAGTTGCGTATTCCCGCTTGCGGGGCGCCGCCAAGAGCAGCCGGACGCAGGCACTGCAAGGTGCCCATGTACATGTGGGCGCGGCCTCTGATCGGCGGCGGAGCGATAGCCAGCAACCTTTCGAGCGCGACTTGCAGCCGCGGAAGCTGCGCCAGCGCCTCGTAGTCGGCGCGCGCTTGTACCCAAGAGAGATAGCCGATGACGTAGTCGTAGAGAGCCTGCGCCTGGGAAGCCGGGAAATTGCCGATGCGAGCCTCATAATCGGCGAAAGTCAGCTGCTCGACACCACAGCCGCTGCTTTCGGCCGCGCACAAAGCCTTCCTTGCATAGCCGTAAGCGCGATCGGTCAGTTTGAGCGCTCGCTCAGAATCGTTGACGAATACCACGCCGTAGGCGGCGTACAACTGCGCTGCAGAGCCCAGCACGGCCGCGCTGGAGCCGTCGGCAGCCAAGCTGTCGATCACGATCAATAGCGTAGGCGTGGCCTCGCGCACCAGTTCCGGATCGTCGTGGCTCAATACGGCCTCGCCCAGTTGCTCGGTGAGGCTTCCGGTAGCCGACCGGATCAGCGAACCGCATCCCGCCAGTACCCCGACAGCAATAGCAACTCCCATCAATCGGCCGGCGGCGGCCGGGAAGGCGCTCCGCACCGAGAGGCCGGCGCAACTCACAGTTTTTCGCGAATCCTCGCGCTTCGCCCGCGGCGCTCGCGCAGGTAGTAGAGCTTGGCGCGTCGAACGTCGCCGCGGCGCTTGACGGTTATCCCGGCGATCATCGGGCTGTGGGCCTGAAACACCCGCTCGACGCCTTCGCCGTGGGAAATCTTGCGCACGGTAAAAGACGAATTAAGTCCGCGGTTGCGTTTCGCGATCACCACGCCCTCGAAGACTTGCAAACGCTCGCGCTGCCCCTCGCGCACGCGCACCTGCACCGCCACAGTGTCGCCCGGAGAAAATTCCGGAAGATCCTTGCGGACTTGCTCCGCTTCCAGTTCCTGAATCAGATTGCTCATCGTTTACTGCCCGTATTCTAATGTTCTGTGGCCTGTTCCGGCGCACTCGAAGCGCTCCGCGCCGCCAGTTGAGTCTCGGCCTGAAACTCCTGCAAGAGTCGGCGCTCCTGTTCGCTCAAGCGTCGCTCCGCCAGCAGTTCCGGGCGCCGCAACCATGTGCGGCCAAGCGCTTGCTTGAGCCGCCAGGCGCGAACCCGGGCGTGATCCCCAGCCAACAGTGCCTCCGGCGCCGCCCGGCCTTCCACCACCGAGGGCCGAGTGTACTGCGGAAAGTCCAAAAGACCAGAGGAGAAAGAATCTTCGCCGGCGGAACGCTCGTCGCCCAGCGCCCCGGGCAGCAGCCTGACTACCGCGTCTATGACCACACAGGCAGCCAGTTCGCCTCCGCTCAGAACAAAATCTCCGAGCGACAACTCCTCGTCAGCCTCCAATTCCAGCACCCGCTCGTCGAAGCCCTCGTAGCGACCCGCCACCAGGATGATCCCGGCACTGGCGGCCAGTTCGTGCGCGCGGGCCTGCGTGAAACGCTTGCCCTGAGGAGTGAGGAAGATCGTCGGTGTACCTTCCGGCGCCTGCGCGCGGGCCGCACGCACCGCCGCCAGCACCGGAGCTGCCCGCAGAACCATACCGGGTCCGCCGCCGTAAGGACGGTCGTCCACGCTGCGATGTTTGCCGCCGGCGAAATCGCGCGGATTCACGCAATGCAGCGCCGCAACGCCCGATTCCAGCGCGCGTGCGCAAACACCCTCTTCAAAGGCGCCGAGGACCATCCCGGGATGCAGGCATACGGTGATGATCTGCATGGCTCTGCAGGGCTAGAACGAGGCGTCCCAATCTACGATAAGGCGGCCTTCGCGCGGATTAACCTCAAGCACGTGGCTGCCGGGCAGGAAGGGAATCAGTCTCCGCCGCTCGCCCTCGACAATCAGCACATCATTGGCGCCCGTGGCCATCAGACCGGCGACATCGCCCAGGTTCTCGCCCTGGATATTGCGTACTTCGAGGCCTTCGAGATCGGCCCAATACCACTCATCCGCCTTGGTGGGCGGCAAGGAGCCACGGTTGATGCAAATTTCGGCGCCGCGCAGCGCTTCCGCTGCTTCCCGGGTATCGACGCCTTCAAGTTGACACACCAGCCCGCGGCAAGTAACGCGCATGCTTCGCAGCGCTATCTCCTGACGCTGGCCGTTCATCACAAGCACCCAATCGCGATAGTTTCGCAGTTGTTCCGGAGGCTCGGCGTAGGACGCCACCCGCAGCCGGCCCTTCAGTCCATGCGCCGCGCCCAAGCGGCCCATGGGAATCAAGGTTTTTTCGCGACCGCCCTCTTGAAACTGTCTGGTTTCAGCCCGCGTCCTTTTCGGCCTTGCTGACCTGTTCGACATCTTGCTGTCCGCCGTTACTTGCCGGCGCGGGCTCTTCGCTGTCTCCGTCTGACGAAGCGGCCGCCTGCGGTTCACCCTTGTCGGCTTCCTCAGGAGCCTCGCCGTCCGCGCCGGTCTCCCCGCCAGCCTGTTCGTCCGCTGCATCCGCTTCCGGCTCGGGCTGTTCCGCCGCTTCGTCTTGATCCGCCGCAGCGACAGCAGCAGAGGCCTCGACAGCAGGATCCGTTTCCGTGTCCGGCGCGTCCGTGCCGGCAGCAGCCTTGGCTTCCTCCGGCGCGGCAGTCGGTTCGTCGGCGCCGGCAATGCGACGCCGACGGATCAGTTGCCGTACGCGCTCCGAAGGCTGCGCACCCTGCCCCAACCAGTAGTCCACGCGGTCCAGGGCAAGCTTGAGAGTCTGCTCCCCTCCGGTGGCTATGGGGTTATAGAAGCCGAGCCGTTCAATAAACCGTCCGTTGCGCTGTTTGCGCCGGTCGGTAACGACAATGTGGTAGAAGGGCCGCTTCTTGGCCCCGTGACGGGAAAGCCTTATGCCTACCATGAATTGTGATCCTGCGGCCGAGCCGCTCGCTAGTGCAAAACGTTGATTCTACCAAATATGGCGGCGGAAGCTTGCTTGGCGAACCAGCGGGCTAGCTCGCCAGCACTCGCCCGCTCAAGCGCAGGTCGCGGCCCGCGGCGCGCTGAAACACGCTCAAGCCGAACTCGGGCGCAACGGCCAGAATGTGATCGAAGAGATCGGATTGCAGGTCCTCATAGGCCTGCCAATCGGTGGTTGCCGCAAAACAATAGACTTCAATCGGCAAGCCGTCCGCACCGGGCTGCCGCTGCCGCACCAGAGTAGTGCGCTCGTTGTGCACCTGCGGGTGATTCTTGATGTAGTTGTACAAGTAGGCTCTGAAGGTGCCGATGTTGGTGAGCCGGCGCAGGTTCACCGGCAGAGATTCGGCGCCTATGCGGCGGTTGTAATCGGCGAGTTCCTGGCGCTTGGCGGGGAGATAGTCGGCCAGCAACTTGAAGTTCGAGAAACGCTTGATTTCCTCTTCTTCGAGAAAGCGCACCGTGGACATGTCGATAAACACCGACCGCTTGATCCGCCGCGCGCCATCCTCGCTCATCCCACGCCAGTTTCTGAACGAGCCGCTGATGAATGCCTGCGTGGGAACGGTGCTCAATGTCTTGTCCCAGTTGCGCACGGTGACTGTATGCAGGGCGATATCGACCACATCGCCGTCCACGTTGTGGGAGGGCATCTCGACCCAGTCCCCCACCCTCACCACATCGTTGACCGATATCTGGATACTGGCCATCAGCGACAGCAGAGTGTCGCGAAACACCAGCAGCAACACGGCGGCCAGCGCGCCCAGGCTGCTCAGGAGCAGCCAGATGGAAACGTCGGCGGCGTAGGCCACGACAACCAGCGCAGCGACCGCATAGAGCACCAGCGCAAGCGCTTGAGCGTAGCCCTTCAGCGGCAGACGGGCGTGGCTGCCGGGCGCTCTTTGAAGATACGCGCTGACGGCGTTTATCAGCGCCACAGCGCCCGCCACCGCGGTTAGGACTACCGCCGAGAATGCGAGCACCACCAGCGCTTTGCCCAGTTGCTCTCCGAGCCACGGCTGCGCGGCGCGCAAACCCAGAAACATCACCATGGCGGGGGCCAGGTGCGAAAACCGCAACAGCACGCGCGACTCCAGCAAGGCCGTCCCCAGGGCACTCCGGCCGGACGATTGAAGAGCCTTGCGGCCCGCCGTGGCAATCACCCCGCGCGACAGCCAGTCGGCCACTACGGCGGCCAGAGCAAGACCGAGCAGCGCCAGCAGCGCGCCGGCCAGAGGATAGTCGGCAAGCCAGGAGCCTGCGGCAACCCGGAGTTGTTCGAGTTTCATGCGGCGGAACGGGTTTCTCCGCGCGGGTGCAGCAGACGATAGGACTGCCACATGACCGGCACTTCCTCGTGGAAGCGCTGCCCCCGGGCTTCCAGCCACTTGCCCCAGTAAGCGCGGTGAATCCGCCGCCAGACGCTGACCTCACGCGCCGCCGGTCCCTCTCCCGCGGTGTGCCGCGCCGACACGGCGTTGAAAGGCAGCTCTTCGCAATCATCCAGTTCCACCAGGCACCGCGGCTCATGATCCGCGTCCAGAAATACGATCCGGTCTCCCGGTGCAAGCAGGCCGCCCTCCTCTTCCAGAAACTCGACCAGCGAATAGGTGCAGGTCTTTTGCTCCTCCAGGACCAGCCCCAACAGAAGCTCACACATTTCCTGGGTAGAGCCCAGGCGCCGCGCCACGAGCCGTCCTCCCTGCATGTCCGGAACGCCCGCCTCGCGGGCCTGGTCGAGAAACGCATTGACGTTGATCATTTGCTGAAACTCCGCTGAAACTCCGCCGCGCGGGTTCCGGGAGTATACTCAAGCGCATGGCAGCAAGCGGCATTGCAAGGACTCGATGGTGGGGCGCTCCGGCCATGGCCGCGATGTCCCTATGCGTTAGCGGATGCGGCGGCGCCGTTGCCCTGAACGCGAACTTTCCGGCCCCGCTCACGACCAGGCTACCGTTGACCGCGGCCGTGCAGTACCCGCAAGAACTGAGGAGCTTCACGCACGAGGAAGTGGCCCTCGATTCGACGCGCTGGACAGTGGCGCTGGGCGCGCCCTGCGTAAGGATGCTGGAAAGCGTATTCGGCGCCGCCTTTACCGTCATCCCGCCCAACCTGAGTGCGGCGTCGCCCGACCTCATCATCGAGCCGGAAATCCTGCGCTTTGAGTTCGGCGTTCCGGGGCGCTCGAAGGTGGATGTGCCTGCGGCCTGGATCGAATTCAACGTGCGCATCAAGAGCGGCGACGGCGCACCGCTTACCCGGCTCACGATCCCGGGGTACGGCGAAGGCTCCCAAGGCGGCGGCGTGCGCAAGCGTTTGAGCGAAGCTGCCGAATACGCTTTGCGCGACGCTGGCGCCGCATTGTCGCAGGAACTGCTCGAAGATGCTGCTATTCTTGCGCTTATGGGCAGCCGCTCATGAACAGTCGAACGCAGCGGGGCTATAGCCACAGGCTGCTAGCCGCGCTGGGCGTCATGGCTTGCCTGATCGGCGCGCTGGCTCCCACGGCGGGGAATGCCGACGAAGAAGCCGAAGGGCTGGTACTGCTCAGAACCAGCTACCTGGCCGGAAACCGCACCGAAGAGGAATTCGTGCGCTGTGTCGCCAAGAAAATCGGCTCCAGCAGCAAGCGCCCCCAGATTGTGGCCGAACGCCAATTCGCCGACCAGCTCTACCCGTGGCTGGAGCCACGCACCATGCCGCGCGAGAGCGCCGATCTCAGCGCGTTCATGGCGCGTCCCGGCGTGGCCGAGGCCATCCGCAACAAGGGTGTGCGCTACATGATCTGGCTGAGCGGACAGACCCTGCGCGAAGGTAGCGGCGGCAGCCTGTCCTGCGCCGCCGGGCCAGGAGGCGCCGGCTGCTTCGGCGTCGCCTGGTGGCAAAACAACTCGGAGTACAGCGCGTCCGTTTGGGACATCAACGAGCTCAGCGACATGGGGGCGATGAAGGCCAATGTGCGCGGTACCTCGGTGATACCAGCGTTGGTGATTCCCATTCCCATCATCGCGCGCACTCGCCAGAAGGCTTGCGACAGCCTCGCGGGCCAACTGCGTGACTACCTCGACCTGGGCTGACCCGCGGCGCGCTGTCCGGAAAATTTCGCCGGTGCGGCTCCGGTGCCCTCGGTGGGCGCTGCGCGCAACCTCGCTAGCGCACGTTTATTTCCAGCGCGACTTGTCGCCCAGGTAAGCCCCTGCATCATCCAGATCCGTGGGCAGGTAGTCTGAGAATAGATTCGGCCCGAATTTCGGCACGTAGCCGTCGTATACCGGTTTGTAGAGGTCCCAATGGACATCCGGTATGCGGTGTCTGGCCCGGTACGAGGCCAGCGGAATGGTTGCCGCGATCGGTTGCTCGAAGCCGCTCCTGGCTTCCGCCAGGGGTTCGCCACCAGGCCCCCAAATGCCCGAGCCGCCGCCGCCGGTATCGCCGAAAATGCCGCGGGTACCCGGCGAGTGCGCGTTGTTGACCAGCGCCGTATATATGCCGTTATGCATGGCGCTGGATTGCACATCGAGATGATTGAAGCCACCGGTGGCCGTGCGCAGCATCAATTCACAACCCTTCAAGGCGAACGCCCGGATCAGTTCCGGCTCGCGCTGCACTGCGGTAGTGCAGATATTGCCGAATTTGGTGCGCGTGACCGGTATGACTTCATCCTCGCCGTACATCTCCACGTAGCGGTCAAGCACGTTGTAGATGGTGGTGGTCATCAGTTCGATATTGCGCTTGCCAACCCGAAACACGCCCTTGATGTTGCGTGCCTTCCAGTGCCGCGCCAGCACTTCGCCCTGGTCGCCGATGATCGTGGTAATCGAGAGGTTGTGGCCGGGCCAGTCCTTGTCCCTGACGTAGCTGCCGAAAACAATATAGCAACCGTGCTTGCGGGCGTACTTGGAAATTTCTTCGGTTTCCTCGCCCGGAACCTCAATCGCGGCCCGCTGCACGTCTTCGCGGGTCCAGGTGAAGCGGAAACCGGTGATCGGGAACTCGTGAAAGAACAGGATATCGCTGGGCGGCCCCGAGGATTGCGCCATGTCGATCAGATCCAGCATATGGTTCAGGTTTCTGCGCTTGCCGGGCGCTGGATTATTCGCGTCGATCGGCCGCACCACCGACTGCACCACGCAGAGCCGGATGTTGTCCTTGGCCAGCGGCACGGTAGCGTAGGTGCCGTCGGTACGCACCAGCTCTTCTCCTCCGCCGCCCTCATCGGCGGCTGCGGCCCGCCGTGGCGCACCACTGCCGGCGGCCACCGTCAATCCAGCCAGCGCGGCGCCCTGAAGTACGCGCCGACGGTCGATTCCTCTGCCCTTTGTCATGGCGATGCCTCCCAAGCGATTGAATCAGAGTTGCATTCTACTGTCTGCTGGAGAAAATCGGTGCCGTGAAAGCAACCTGGAAGAATTTGCCCCTGCCTTGGGTGGCGGGGTCAGCGGGCGCGCTGCTGGCAGGCTTCCTGGCCGGGCCCGTTGTGCTCTACTGGCTGGGCGGAAAGCTGGCCGGGCCCTATGGCGACCCGGCTGGCTTGCTCGCACTGTGGGGAAGCATATACGGCGATGCGGCGCGGCTTGGCGGCGCCGGGCTGGCGTTTCTGCTGGGGCCTCTGCTAATTTTCCAGATCGCGTGGTTCGGCCTAGGCGCTTTGCGCAAGCTGCGCCGCTACTCCGGCCAGAAATAGGCCCCTACGGCCACCAGAGAAAGCCAGAACAGGCATAGAGGCGCCCAGCGCCAGGCGGCAGCGCGCAAGTGTCCCCACATGCCCAGACCCCCGAAGGCAGTGCAGATGCCGAACATGGCTGTGGCCAGCAATAACACCGGCAACTCGGATTCCAGGCGCGGATAGTCATCCAGAATCACCCAGAAGGTGAGGCACACGATCGCCAGACCCGCGAATATGGACAGACAACTACCGAGAAATATCCCTAGAAGAATGCCGAAAGGACGCATGCTGCTGGTATTATCCGGCGGTCAAATCGAAATACACTACATGCCAATAATATCCTCCACTTGGGCACGGGTGTCTGCGAATTCGCGTCCTGCGCTCAAGGCATTTTGGATCGCGCTTGCAGCGAGCGTCGCTCTGCTGGCTTCTGTGGCCGATGCAGCAACCGCCGCCGGCGAGGCGCCTCAGCCGCTGCGCGTCACCGAAGGCCACCGGCAAACCGCGGCGCGGGTGCTGATGTATGCCGAGCGCGAGCACTACGGACAAATCAGCGTCGACGACCAACTTTCGGAACGCACCCTGGGCGACTACATCGATCTGCTCGATGGCCAACACCTGTATTTTCTGAAGAATCAGGAAGATTATTTCCTGCGCACCTATGGCAGCCAGTTGGATGACCGCATGCGCCGCGGCGATTTGAACCCGGTCTTCCAGATTTACCAGTTGTTTCGCGCGCGCATGACGGCGTACTTCGATTATGCCGAGGAGTTTCTCGACAGCGCGCCGGAGCTCCGCACCGAGCGCGAGTGGGTGCTTGATCGCGAAGCGCTCCCGCGCCCCGTCAGTCAGGCGGAACTGAATGCGGTCTGGCGCGACAGGGTGCGGCATGACATGATCAACCTGATCCTGGACGAGCGCAGCTACGAAGAGGCCGTCTCAGCCCTGCGCAAGCGCTACGTCCGTCAACGCAAGGCGCTTTACTCCCAGGATTCCGACGATGTGTTCGCCTTGTTCATGAACGCGTTCACGCAGGCGCTCGATCCGCATTCCAACTATTTCTCGCCGCACAACTACGAGGAGTACCGCATCCAGATGAGCCGCGCCTACCACGGCGTGGGCGCCTCGCTCAGCATGCAGGATGACTACGTGCTGGTGCGGGAAGTGCTGCCCGGAGGACCTGCGGACAAGGATGGGCGTTTACGGGCCGGTGATCGGATTACCGGTGTAGACGGCTCGGCGAGCGGCGAAGTAACCGACGTCGTTGGCTGGCGTCTGCAGGACGTGGTGGAACTGATCCGCGGGCGCTCCGGAACCCCGGTGGTGCTGCGCATACTGCCTGGCGGCGACGCGGCAGCGAGCGAATCGTTTCTGCTGGATCTCACGCGCGGCCGCGTGCGGCTGCAGGGCGCCGCAAAGGAAATGCAGCAGGTGGACCGGGATGGCGTCCCTTTGGGCGTAGGGGTCATCCGGATTCCCAATTTCTACTTCGACATGGAAGGGCGCGATGCGGGCCTTGAGGATTACCCCAGTTCCACCCGCGACGCGCGCCGTCTTATCGAGGAACTAAAGGCGGAGGGAGCGCAGGGTCTGGTGCTGGACTTGCGGCGCAATGGCGGCGGTCATTTGCACGAAGCGATTTCGCTGGCGGGCCTGTTCGTCGGCAAAGGACCGGTGGTGCAGGTGCGCGATTCTGCCCTGCACACTCAGATCCTGCGCAACCGACGCCAGCCGCCGGTATGGGAGGGTCCGCTGGTAGTGCTGGTTGACCGGCTCAGCGCCTCGGCTTCGGAAATCCTGGCCGCAGTCATCCAGGATTACGGGCGCGGCGTTGTGGTGGGTCAGCGCACCTTCGGCAAGGGCACGGTACAGAACATCTACCGCATTCCGCGGAGCGAGGGCGAGATGCCGGGCCGCCTGACGCTCACCATGGGCAAATATTACCGAGTTACGGGCGAAAGCACGCAACACCGCGGGGTGACCCCGGATATCATCCTGTCGGCCGCAGGCGTGGAGCTTCCGGCAGTATTTCCCAACCAGTTCATAGGCGACGAGGTGGGCGAAAGCGCTGCCGAAAACGCTCTGCCCTGGGATACGATCCCGGAAACCGATTACCCGGGCCGAAGCGTGAACGGAACTACCTTGAGCCTGCTGACAGCCAGCTACGAACGTCGGGAATCGGAAGATCCGGACTGGCGGCAGCTATTGCACCGCATCAAGGACCTGCGGGAGATTGCCGAGCCGGAGTCGGTGCCCATTCACCTCGACAGGCGCCGCCAGGAAGACGAGGAGCGCCGCGCACAACGCGTTGCAATGACCAACGAGTGGCTGGAACAGAACGACCTACGGCCGATCACGAAGCTCGAAGAATTGCGAGAAATAGACCTGCCCGATGTGGCTCTGCAGCAGGCGGCCGAGGTGGCGGCCGACTTGGCGGGACTTCAGGCCGGCTCTTCGCCGGCAACAGCGGCCAGTGCCCTGCACTGAATCGGGGGCTGGGACGAGCGCGGTTGTACCGGCCCGTGATGGGAATCCGTCAGAAACTCCAGCCATTTCCCGAGCACCCGATTGCGCCGCCAGCACGCCGCGAAAGACCCGGGCTGGGCCGTGCAGGAGCCATACCGGGCCGACCAGCATGCAACTTCCGCCACGCGCGCGTCACGGTAGAGATTGACAACCAGGTCCGGTTCCGGTTCCGGCGGCGAATGCCCGTCCTCCGGAAACAGGTAGGTCATGCGCAGCACGGTGGTGAAAGCCGACCTGCACTCCACTTCGAGGTGCAGTTCACCGTTTACGGGGCTATGCGAAACATGCCATCCCGGCTCGCTCAGCGCGTGACCGAACAAGCGCCAAAGGCCTGCGTAGTTGCTCTCGTAGATCTCGATCAGCGCGCCCAGCCCCAACGGGCGGTTGCCCAGCAGCATTGCCGGCGCCAGTTGCTCGGAAACTTGCGCAAGTGGAAGCATAGGAAACGGGAATATAGCAGAACCGGAAATACTTGCCCGATAAGCGCTGCGGCACTAATCTTGTCAACCGACTTAGCGAGGGGGGAAACCGATGACTAGTGCACTGGAAACCACCAGCCACGCCTTGATGAAACCGCCTGTCCTGGGCGCTCTGGCCTGGACCACCGTGCTGCTGTGGACGCCGCTGGCGCACACGTTGATGGTTCTGCAATTCGGTCTGCTGCCGGATGCGCCCGCCTACCTGCTGAGCTTCATCATCGGGCTGGCCGGCTGGGTGATGGTCTGGAAGGGCTTCAAGGTGGACGATCTAACGGCCACGGTGCTTGGCTTCATGGGCGGTGGATTGATCTGGCTGGGCTGGATGGAAGGGTCCTTCGAATTCATGGGACACTGGCTGAATCCGGCCAAGCTGATGTTCGGTGAACACGAACTGTTTACCGCCAACCTGCTGTTTCTGCAGGCCACGGGCGTGATTCTGGTGGCGCTGCTGATCTGGCTGGGCTCCAACAAGGACACGCACTGCCGGATGTTCATGTGGTATCACCGCAATCTGAAGCTCACGCCGGCGCGCCGCACCCCCGGCTATAAGCGCCAGTTCTCGCGCATCGTGGCGCTGGAAGTCGTAATGATCAACTGGTTCTTCTACGTGCTGATCCTCTGGCTGTTCGATCCTCGGGTGCTGGGGCCGTTTCATCCCGCCACCATCGCCGTGGTATGCGCCGTGCTGCTCTGGGGCTTGTGGCTGCTGTTCTTCCGCATGCTGCCCTTCAGACGGCCGGCAGCGGCCCTGCGCTACGCGGTGCCATCCGCGAATGTACTTTGGTTCTGCGTGGAAGCCGGCTCCGCCTGGCAGCTCTACACGGAACCCTGGATTTATCCGTTCCGGTTTCCCGTCACCAACCTGATAATCGCCTTGGCGTTTGCCGGCGGGTTGGCATGGTTTGCTTCCCGGCGCGGGGCCGAATCGAACGACGCATCGACAGCATGAGGATACAAACATGACTTTTGCCCTTTGGAGCATTTTCCTGGCCATGTGGCTGCCCCTGATCTGGGCCGGTGTCGCGAAGTGGGGATCCAAGGACTTCGACAACGCGCGCCCGCGCGCTTGGTTGGAGCGGCAGGAGGGTTTCAGGCAACGCGCGGTTTGGGCGCAAAGCAACGCTTGGGAATCTTTCGCGCCCTTTGCGGCCGCCGTCCTGACCGCTCACTATCTCGACGCGCAGCAAACCCTCGTCAACGCGTTGGCGGCCGTGTTCATAGTGGCGCGCATTCTGCACGGCGTGTTCTATTGCAAAGATCAGCCCACAGCCAGATCGTTTGTCTGGCTGGCCGGTTTTCTGGCGGTAATCGGGCTATTTGTCGCTGCCGCCACCGCCTGAGCGGAACATCTCCTTGCGATAGTGCTTCAGTTCCGCCACCGAAGCGAGGATGTCGCTCCTGGCGCGGTGGCGCTCGTCCTTTCTCACGCCATCAAGCACAGCCCGATCCCAAAGACCCGCGAGAATCTTGACGCTGCTCACATCAAGATGGCGGTAGTGAAAGAACGCCGCGAGTTCGGGCATGGCGCGTGACAGAAAACGCCGGTCCTGGCAAATGCTGGAGCCGCACATGGGCGAGGTCTTGGGCTTGCAATGCTGCTTCAGAAATTCCAGGGTCGAGCGCTCTGCTTCCTCGGTGCTGATGCGGCTGGCGAGAACCTCCTCGAACAGGCCGGAAGCCGTGTGGTGGCGGGTGTTCCAATCGTCCATCTCGTACATTACCGAGCGCGGCTGATGGATCACGATATTCGGGCCCTCCGCCACTATATCGAGGTCGCCATCGGTCACGACCGTGGCTATTTCGATGATGTGGTCGCGCAGTGGGTCCAACCCGGTCATTTCCAGGTCGATCCATACCAGTCGTGAAGGTGTTTCGCCCAAATCGTTCTCCTAAAGCATCCGGGCGCGGATTCTAGCCCGGAATATGCGCACAGATACCGGAAAAGCGCCAGGCATTGGCCTGGTCACCGCCTGTTTCGGGCGCCGTGGACAGCTTGAGACGGCCTCGGGAGAAAAACTCGATTACCTGGCGGCAAGCCGGCGCCACACAGCGGTGTGCGGCGACCGGGTGCAGTTCGATACTCGCAACGACGACTCGCCGGCATTGCTGCGTGGCATCCTGCCGCGCGAAAGCGAACTGGCGCGAACCGGCGCGAACGGGCAAAGCGAGGTTGTGGCAGCGAATTTCTCGCAGCTCGCCGTGGTGCTGGCAGTGGAGCCGGCGCCCGATTACGAACTGGTGGACCGGTTGCTGTGCACCGCGGCCACTGCCGGCGCGCAGCGCCTTCTCATATGGAACAAGTGCGACTTGAGCAGCCGGCGGCCGGCGCGTCTGCGCGAATACGAATCCGCCGGGTTCTTGGTCCTGCGGGTCAGCGCTCTCGCCGGCACCCGTATCGGTTCGCTGGCGCGGCGTCTCGCGCGCCAGGTGACCGTGTTCGCGGGTCAGTCGGGCGGCGGCAAGTCCACGCTGGTCAACAGGTTGCTGGGGCGCGACGTGGCGGCCGCCGGGAAACTCTCTGCCGCCGGGCGACTTGGGCGGCACACAACGGCTTCGGCGGCGATGTACGCGCTAAGCAAGCTAGGGCGAGTTATCGACCTCCCTGGGGTGCGTTCCCTGATGCCCGTGCTTGGCGATTTCAGCGGTCTTCTGGAGGGTTTTCCGGAGTTCTCCGTGCACATGTCCAACTGCCGATTCGCGAATTGCCGGCACCGCAACGAGCCGGATTGCGCTGTGCTGGCCGCAGTAGCGGCGGGGCAAGTTCCCGCCGGACGACATGCCAGTTACCTGGCCTTGCTCCGCGACTTCGAACAGATGGCCGGCCGGGGTTAGCCGGGAAACTCGGCCACGCCGGCCAGCGCCCTCAGCGGCTTGCGCTGTCCGGTATCAATGCGGCCGGCAAATTCCCCGGTCATGAGGTTCACCTTGAGCATGATGCCGCTGAAAATGTTGCTTACCAGCGCGTAGCGCGGATCGCTGCAGACGGCGATATCCGACCATCCATACTCGGGCAGAGCATACTCGCGTATCGCATCGCCGTTCTCGTCGAGCATCTCCATGAACTGCCCGCGGGTAAGCAGCAGCTTCCCGTCCGGGAGATAGCGCACGGCAATCGCGAACAGGCCATTGCTGATATCCTCGCCCGGGTAGGTCACCAGGTCGGCCATCTGCCGGCCCTCAACCACGTCATAGCGCATTACGCGCTTGCCCAGCTCGGTGGTATAGGTGATGAAACGCTCGCCGGGATGCAGTGTGGAATGGGTCACGCCCTTGAATCGCGTAGGTTCGGGTGCGTTATCGACCTCGAAGACCCTGTCCAGTTCCCAACTGGCTTTGTAGCGGTAGATGTTGCCGTAACCAAGCGCGCCGTCGTCCGGGATGCGCGGAAATTCGATCGTGGTGAGTTTCTCGATGCCGGGAGGCGGGGCCTTGGCGTTCAGGTGTTCGCCCAGATATGTCATTCCGTCGCTCGAAAAACTGGCGCTGCGGTAAACCCTGGGCAGGAATTTCTTCTCCGGCATCTGGCGCCCGGTGCGCGGGTCCACGTGTATCACGCGGTGGTCGTCGAAAGCCCACAGTGTGCCTTGGCGGTCAAAGGCCAATCCCCCCACGAGGTGGCGTGTGCCTTCCGTGTAGAGAACGCCCTTGGGCCGGCAGTCGGCGTCGTACTGGAGAATACGGCCAATGCCGGCATGATCGTCATCCGGGTCATTGAGCAATGTGCAGCCGAGAAAAATATCGCCCGGGGCAAAGGGCTGCATGGTCGATTCGTGCATGGTTGGCGTCGTGTTGCGCGGTCATCGCCGCGTCAAGGCGAGTGTAGCGCGTTCCGGCCAAGCCCCTCCGGCAGTGGAAGGCGGCCTTACTCGAGCGACCTCCGCTGCGCCAGGGCCGACGACAGCGTTCCGGCGTCCACGTAGCTGAGTTCACCACCCAGCGGCACGCCCTGGGCGATGCGCGTTGCCTTCACGCCCGCCCGCTGAGCCAATTGCGCCAGATATACAGCCGTGGCTTCGCCCTCCACCGTGGCGCTGGTGGCCAGAATCAGTTCCTTCACCACGTTTTCCCCCAGCCGCCCCTCCAGCCGATCAAGGCCCAGTTCCTCGGGCCCGATACCATCCAGCGGAGAAAGGCGGCCGGAAAGCACGAAGAACAGCCCTCGGTAGGCGCCTGAAGCCTCCACCGCGGCCAGGTCGGAAGGCGATTCGACCACGCACAGCTGCTCGGGATCGCGGCCGCTGGACGCACAAATCACGCATAAGTCGCCATCAGCGAGCATACCGCAGCGCGAGCACAGGCGAACCGTCTCCAAAGCCACCTGGAGACTGCGCGCCAAGCGGCGGGCGCCCTCGGGCCGGCGGGTAAACATGTGCAGGATCATGCGCTCCGCCGAGCGCGGGCCCACCCCCGGGAGGAACTTCAGCGCTTCCAGCAATTCCGCCAGACGCGGAGGAAAGACATGCGCAGTCACGATCCGGATCGGGTTTCCGCGCTATCCAGCGCGCGAACGGATCCAATTTCCGTATCCTCTCCGAATATCTCCAGCGAGGCCTGAACGAAGGGATCGGCTCTGAACTCTTCTTCGGCCCGCTGCTGGCGCCGGCGCTCTGCTTCCCGGTCTTGCCCGGCCAGAGTTCCCCCTTGGCCGGCGCCAGCAATTTCTATTTCGACTTGGCGGAAAGACGGAAGCGCGGAAAGAATCGCCGTACTCAGTTCCTCGCGAACTTCCTGTGTCAGGAGTTGATGATGCTGACCGTCCAGGCGCAAACGCAAACAGCCGTCTTCGGCTTCCGCGAGCTCGCTGTGCGCCGCTATTTCGCCGGCAAGTCCGTCAAGCTCCAGGCTGCGCACCGTTTCCGGCCATGCATTGGCGTCGAACGGCTCGGCGCCGGCGGGCACAGGCTTGGCGCCGGCGGGCGGGGATTCGGCCTTGGCGGACGAAGACTCGGCCCCGGCAGAAGGAGGCGCAACCCCGGCAGACGGCGGCTCAGACTCAGCATGCGCAGGCTTGGTCGATGCGGACGGTAGTGCAGCGCCATCAGGCCAGTGCTGAGCGTCAACGGGCGGGGAGCCGGTTGACCGCCGTTTCCGCGCCGCATCCGCTGGCGGTTTCACAGCCCTTGCCTTCGGCGTAACCGCGACTTCGCGTTTCGGCGATGAATCGGAACGGAAGGCCAGCATCCGCAATAGCGTCATTTCCAGCCCGATACCCGGATCGGGCGCCATTGGCAGTCTTTCGCGCCCGTGAATCGCTATTTCGTAGAGCAATTGCACCTGATCGGCCGGCAAGGAGCGAGCCAGCGCCATGAGCGCGTCCGATTCGGTCTCTTCATCGACAATGTCTTCCCCGACCGCCTGGACGAGCGCCAGACGCTGCAGAGCTGCAGCCAATTCCGCCAGAATGTTGGCCGGATCGGCCAGTCGTTCACGCAATTCTCTGGCGCCGCCCAGCAGCGCTTCGCCATCGCCGGCCGACACGGCGTTCAGCAGATGAATGATGCTGGGCTGATCAGCCCCGCCGAGCATATCCGCCACGTCGGTCTCGCGCACCGCATCGGCGCCATAGGCAATCGCCTGGTCCAGCAGGCTCAGCGCGTCGCGCATGCTGCCGCCGGCCGCCCGAGCGAGACGCGCAAGCGCTCCGGGCTCCGCATCCACGGCTTCGCCCTCGCAGATGGCCGCGAGCTGAGCGGCGATGGTCTCGCTGTCCATGGAGCGCAGGTTGATCTGCAGGCAACGCGAAAGCACGGTTACCGGAAGCCGCTGCGGCTCGGTGGTAGCGAGCAGAAACTTGACGTGCGGCGGCGGTTCTTCCAGCGTCTTGAGAAGCGCGTTGAAAGAGGATGTGCTCAGCATGTGAGCTTCGTCGATCAGGTAGATCTTGTAACGCCCCGCCGTCGGCGCATACTGCACGTTTTCAAGCAGCTCGCGGGTTTGCTCCACCTTGGTGCGCGAGGCCGCGTCCACCTCCATCAGGTCAACGAAGCTGCCCTCCTGAATGCTTCGGCAACTCGCGCATTCCCCGCAAGGCTCCGGCGCTGCGCCTTTCTCGCAATTCAGCGCAGCGGCCAGGATCCGCGCCAGCGTCGTCTTGCCGACCCCCCGCGTGCCTGCGAACAGCCAAGCGTGATGCACCCGTCCGCCCGAAATGGCGTTGCTCAGCGCCCGCACCGCATGCGGCTGCCCACGCACTTCGGAGAACGTGCGCGGGCGCCACTTGCGCGCCAGTACCAGGTAACTCATGGTTGCGCGTTGTCGGGAGGGAATTTCAACATGCTGGAGTGGGAGAGCATTCCGGCAACCCTCAAGACTCGGCGTTCAAGATTACGTATCCGGGCCTTGCCGGTCAATTCGGCAGCAACAAGAATCCGTGTATCATGCCGTGTCGCTACTCGGGCCTCTCGCTCCGGCAATGCAACTCTGCGCATCGCCACAGGAGCAGAAGCGGGCGATTGCTGATGAAGCATGCCGGAACCGGCCCGCGGCATTGGAGCTCAAGAGACTCTCGGTTCTCTTGAGCCTTGAGGAGGGGACACTTAAGGGGTGCTTATGAAAATGCGAAACCGGGTTGCAGCTTCGCTGGCGGCATTGATGGCATTGCCGGGGGCGCAAAGCGCAATGGCGCAAGGCGTGTCGCTGGAGGAAATCGTCGTAACCGCGCGCAAGCGCGAGGAGAACATCTACGAGATTCCGGTTTCCGTCTCGGCGCTGACGCAGGAACAACTGGACCGCGCCGGAATCGGCGATTTCCATGAGCTCTCCAAGCTTGTTCCGGGCCTGGACTTTCATGGCGTTACGGCCACCGCCGGGCGCGTCAATCCACAGATCCGCATCCGCGGAATGAACCAGCAGATCATTACTCCCTCAACCCAGGTGGGCGCGCTGTTCTGGGACGGGTCCTACATCGCGGCAGGCGGCGGCTTTCTGCCGATCACGGATGTGGAGCGCGTCGAGGTCATCAAGGGCCCGCAAACCGCCTACTTCGGCCGCAATACCTTTTCCGGCGCCGTCAACTACATTCCCAGGCTACCCGGTGACGAGTGGGAAGCCGACGTCAACCTGCAGTATTCGCCGTCCCAGCACGACGAATACATCGTGAGCGTAGGCGCCGGAGGCCCGATCACGGACCGGATAGGCGTGCGGCTCTATGCCGGCTATGAACAGAATGCCGGCGATTTCAACTTTCAGGATGGCACACCCTTTGGCGTCCAGAAAGACCTTACCTTCAACGGCACGCTCGTTTTCGACGCCACGGACAACTTTCGCCTGAAACTGACCGGATACTACGTCGATGCCGAAGATGGCGGCGTCAATGGCGGCGTGCATTCCGGGCTATACGGCACGCCGGCCGGCGAGTGCAATATCGTCTATACCGGCGAATACTTGAATCCGGTCACGGGCGAACGCACACCCTTTACCCGCGACATGAGCATGCTGCCGTTTGCTTCCTGGTGCGGCAACTTCCCCGACGGCGAGCACCTGCAGTTCGGCATAACGCGAACCCCTACTGCTGCGCAGGTGTTCGGCGGCCGTTCCTTGACCGACCTGCATCCCCTGCTGGAGCAATACGACATCCTGAAGACGCCGCCAGGCAAGCTGGGCGGATTCAATCGGACCTACCGCGTCCAACTGAGCGGCGAGTACGACCTGGCCGAGCACACGCTGTCATTCCAGGCTTCGCGCGCGGATACCGGAACCCTCAACTACGTCGATTTCTGGTATGGGGTTCCTACCATACCCGGCACGGCCTTTGTGCTCGGCAACCAGATTGCCGTCCAGGAAACCTATTTCGAGGCCCGCGTAGCCTCGCCGCAGAACCAGAGGCTCCGGTACCTGATCGGCGTGAGCGACTACGACCAGCGCTATCGGCTCGGCAATGTACCCACCGTAGGGCAGTTGAACCCGAGCGCAGCGGAAGGAGCGATTGTGGACTTTCAGGACAACGCCACCACGGCATTGTTCGCCTCGGTTGACTACGACCTGACCGAAGACCTGACGGTGTCGGTGGAAGCCCGCTACACCGAGGAGGAGTCGCTGGCAGTTTTGCTAGGCAATCCGAACGGCACCTGCTCTTTCGACCCGCTTTGCAACGAATTGAACGAATACAGTGATTTCATCCCGCGGGTGATTCTCAGCTATTCGCCGTTTGAAGATGCAACTACCTACTTCAGTTACTCCTTCAGTTCCCTGCTTGGCGTTGCGACGCAAGCCGGGTTAGTGAACAGCATTGCGCCGGAAATCATCCCTGACGATCAGTTGGGCGCGTTTGGCCGGTTCACAGCGCCCCAGGAAAACGAGCAATTCGAAATCGGCTGGAAACAGCAAACGGACAATTGGGCATTGACGGCAGCAGTGTTCTATATCGACTGGAAAAACCAGCCCTTCGCTTCGGTAATCATATATCCCACAGGTGGTACAACATCTCTTCGGGGTCCGGGAGATTCGAAGTACAAGGGCTTCGACCTGGAAGCGCAGGGCAATCTTACGGACTGGTTCAGCATTCGCGGAACGCTGACCTATGTGGATGCGATCATGTCCTCATTCTCCTCGCGCGGCTCCAGTGAAAACTTCGTGCTTGGCTCGGGCGCATTGTCTGTGGTTAACGATGGCAATGAGGCGCGCAACACGCCGGCATGGACGGCGTCGCTGAGCCCCACCGTACTCAGTGAATTCGCCGGACGGGAGTTCTTTTTCCGCGCCGACTTCTTCTACGAGAGCGCAAAATGGGCTGACTATTCGGAATGGAACCGAACGAAGTCGCTATTCCGAATCAATGCCCGGGTAGGAACCGACCTCACCGAAAACAGCACCCTTGAAGTGTTCGCCACCAACCTCACCGACAACAAGGTCCTGCCCAACACCAACGGCACAACGACCGGCCCTGGAGGCTCGCGCAAGGTCTTCACGGCCGGCTACCCGAAGCGGGAATTCGGCGTGCGCCTGCGAGCGTCCTTCTAACCGCAACCCGCCCGCTCATACTGAAAACCCGCCCCCGGACAGGGCGGGTTTACCTCCTGCCCGCACCCGAACCGCGTTGAGGAACCGCGCTTTGGCGAAATCAGCAAGCTTGAGAGTTGGGCAGGCTGTAGCCGACCTCTAGGTCGCCTTCCGGCGTAATCACGATGTCGATGTGATCGTCGTAGGGCACATCCGCGCATCCTTCGATCCTTTCCCGGGCCCATTCAGACCGGCTGACGTGACAACCGATACTCACGAACAATCTTCAGCGGGCGTTCCGGCGGATTTGCGAATGAGATTTTGGAGGACTATCGCGGTCTTTGCGCTTGTCTTGGCGGCAAGTGAAATCGCCTTTGCACGCAGTGCGCAGGAAGACATTGGGCTGTTCGCAGTTACGGAAACCGCCATCCCGCCCGCGGCGCACCAGGTCGTCTTGCCGGGCTCGTTCGACGAACACGGGCGGGCCCAGCTTGCCGTCGTCAGCGTGAGCGCGGCAGGGAAGCGCCAAGTTCGGCTGTTTGCGCTGCAAGGCGGGGAATGGCGCATAACGCGGGACGCGGGGCTTCATCCCGCAACCCTGTTCGTTGATGTCGCCCGTTTGGCGGAGCAAGATCGGCTGATCTCTTATCGGCCCGGGAGCGTGGACTGGTTCGACCCCAAGGTGGGCAAACAACGTCCGCTTGCCGCGCTCACGACCCGTTACCGCGCGGCGGCAGGCGACGGGATTCCTCATCTCGATATAACCCGCGACGTAAACGGCGACGGCTTGGACGATCTGCTGGCGCCCGACATCGACGGCTTCTGGTTGTCGCTTCAGTCACAAAATGGCTCCTTCGGGCCGGCCGTCAAACTGGGGCCGCCGGACCCGTTTGCGGACGCGACAGCCTACGGAGAAGCCCGCCCATACGGAGAAACCGGGATCACCGCAGAGAACATGCCCTGGTACTTGAGCCGAGTTCATCGGCTGGACTACGACCGCGACGGACGGCAGGACCTGCTGTTCTGGAACCACGACCATTTCCTCTTGTACTGTCAGGACGCGCGGGGAGAGTTCGTGGACTCGCCCCGCCGCCTGGAGCTCGGCTTTGCGCTCGACTTTGTTGGCTCCTATGGGCTGGCCTTCCAGTTCGCCGACGCGAACCTGGCTTCCATGCTTTTGGGCCTGAACAAGCGCGCCGAGTTCACTGTCCTGCAGGATTTCCGGGATCTGGATGGCGATCGTGTGGCCGACGCCGTTAGCCTGTCGCTTCGGGGCCGAAGCCCTTTCAGACTGGCGGGCAGGTACGAAGTGCGCTTTGGCAGGCCGCAGCCGGACAGCATTTCCTTCCCGGAGCTCGCTGATGCTTCCTTTAATGCACCAGGGAGATCGGGCGGATTGCAGGCCTGGGGCTATGCGTCACAGCACTTCGTGGATTTCGATGAAAACGGAACGGTCGAAACAATGATCGGCGCGGTCAATATCGGGCTGGGTGGCATGTTGGGCGCCATGCTCGGCAACTCGATTTCGATCAATCTCGCTCTCTTTCAGCTTGAGGGCAGAGGGTTCCCGGCCAAACCGGCATGGACGCGGACGGTGCGCAGCCCTTTTGCGCCGCTGGACAAGAGAGGCCCGCTGTTTCCGACAGTCTTGGTCGGCGATGTAAATGGCGACGGCAGGCGCGACCTGCTGACCGGTGAGCGTTGGAACGAACTAAGCGTGTTTCTGGGCGTGGCGGGGCCCGCGCGGCTGGCTCGGCAAGCAGTCAAGGTGGCCGTCGCCATCCCTGCCAACGAGCGAAACGCCCGGATTGCAGACCTCGACAAGGACGGCAAGGCCGACGTTTTCATCCAGCATGTCTCACCCACGGAGCCAGGCCGGTTGTTGATCCTGATGTCGCGCTAACAAGCTCATTGCCCCGCGGCGCCGGATGTCCGCTGCGCACCACGCCACGCGCCACCCAACTGTAAGTGTGGCCGCTGTCTCAAAACGTTTGGCGGAGAGGGTGGGATTCGAACCCACGGACGGCGTAAACCGTCAGAGGTTTTCAAGACCTCCGCATTCGACCACTCTGCCACCTCTCCGGTAGATGCGGGGCGGGATCAGGCCGAGATTCTATCCGCGCCGCCCATCCATGAGCGCAGTGCTTGCGGGATCACGATGCTGCCGTCGGGCTGCTGGTAATTTTCCATGACGGCGATCAGGGCGCGACCGGCGGCTACGCCTGAGCCGTTCAGCGTATGCACCAGGCCGCGCGCATCCTTCCCCTTCCAGCGGGCGCGCATGCGCCGGGCCTGGAAATCCTTGCAGTTGCTGCAGGACGAAATCTCGCGATAGCGGTTCTGTCCGGGCAGCCACACTTCCAGGTCGTAGGTGATGGACGATGCAAAGCCGGTGTCGCCGCCGCACAGGATCATTCTGCGGTACGGCAGTTCCAGGCGTTCGAGCACGATCTCGGCATGCCGCGTGAGCTCCTCCAGCGCTTCCGCGGAGCGGTCAGGATGAGCGATTTGCACCAGTTCCACTTTCTCGAACTGGTGTTGGCGCAGCATGCCTCGGGTGTCCTGGCCATAGGAGCCGGCTTCGGAGCGGAAACAGGGCGTGTGCGCAGTGTATTTGAGCGGCAATTCGGCCTCGTTCACGATCTGGCCCGCCACAAGGTTGGCGAGCGGCACTTCGGCGGTGGGCAACAGATAGGAAGGCTGCTCGGACCTGATAGCGAACAAGTCGGCTTCAAACTTCGGTAGCTGGCCGGAACCCACGAGCGCATCGGCGCTCATGATGTAGGGCACGTACACCTCAGAGTAGCCGTGCTCGCTGATGTGCAAATCCAGCATGAACTGGATCAGAGCGCGGTGCAGGCGGGCGATATCGCCGCTCAGTACGCTGTAGCGCGCGCCGGCCAGCCGCGCGGCAGCCGCAAAATCGAGCTGCCCCAGCGCTTCGCCGAGAGCCACGTGATCGGGAATGTCGGCGCCGGTCAGCCGCGGTTCGCCCCATGCCTTGAGTTCCTTGTTGGCGTCCTCGCCATCGCCTTCCGGAACGGCTTCGTCCAGCAGGTTGGGCAGATTCATCTCGATCTCGTGCAGCTCCTTTTGCACGCCGGCCAATTCGCTTTCCGATGTCTCCAACGCTTCCCTGACCCCGGAAACTTTCTCCTTGAGTGCCTGCACATCGCCGCCCGAGCGCGCTGCAACGCCGATTTCCTTCGACAAGCGGTTACGTTCCGCGCGCATCCGCTCCGCAGCCACTTGCGCCGACTTGCGGCGCGCTTCCAGCGCCGCATAGGCCGCAGCATCGAACGCCGCGCCGCGCCGCGCCAGGTTTCGAGCCGCGGTCGGCGCCTGCTCTCGCAGAAGCTTGGGATCAATCACGATTCTGCCGCTTCGAACACATCGACGCCCTCGGGAATCTCTGGATTGAAGAGTGCGTCATCAATCAAGCTGCTGCTGTCCAAATCACGTAGAAGCATCCTCACTCGGCTACCGAGTTCGTCGGAGTACTCGATGACTGCCGGCACGCGGCCGCGCAAGGCCAGTCGCGCACTTCCTTCTTCGCCATCGGCGGCGACCAGATTGAACCATTGCAAGCCGCCCTCCGACGCGCCCGCGCTTACCCGGTATTGCTCCAGCACCGAGGCATCGCCGGCAAGCAGCGCAGCGGCCGACTCGCGCAGCCGCGCGGCTTGCTTCCACACGGTCACCTGCTCCAGTTCGCGGTCGAACATCGAGAGGTTTTCGCCGTCGGCCCAGATCATGATGTCGTCCGGCTCCATATAGTCGAGCCGGAACCGTCCCGGACGCGAGAGGTACAGGCGGCCGGTGCTTTCCCTGCGCAGCATGCCGTCGGCGTCGAATTCGAGTTGCGTGAAATCGGCCTGCAATCTCTGTGTTTCCTCGAAGAACTTCTGCAGCGCGCTGGGATCGGCTGCCGGAGGAGCACTTTGGGCCGGCGGGTTCTGCGCCAGCGCGAAAGCGGCAGGAAGCACGAGCATCAGCCCGCCGAGGCCGCGCATTGCGGCTTTGCGGCGAGCGCGGCAAGACCCAGGCGCCACGCTCATTATTCGCCTGCGCCGGCCACTACCCGACGTTCGCCGCGTCCGTCCGGTTCGGACACCACGCCGGCGCGCTCCAGTTCCTCGATCAGCCGCGCCGCGCGGTTGTATCCCACGCGCAGGCGGCGCTGCACGTAAGAGATCGACGCCCGTCCGCTCTCGACAACAATTTCGCGGGCTTGGGCGTAGAGTTCGTCCGTTTCGCTGTCCTCGCCGTCAGCGCCTTCGATTGCTTGCGCATCTGCGGGGCCCTGCGTGACCTGCTCGTCGTAGCTTGGTCCGCCACTGCGCTTCAGCGATTCCACCACCTTCAGCACCTCGCCATCCTCGACGAAGGCGCCATGTACGCGCAGCAGGTCGCTGGAACCGGGCGGAAGAAACAGCATGTCACCCTTGCCCAGCAGCGTCTCGGCGCCGACCTGGTCGAGGATAGTGCGCGAATCGACCTGCGACGCCACGCGAAACGCGATTCGGGCCGGAATATTGGCTTTGATCAGGCCGGTTATCACGTCCACCGACGGGCGCTGCGTGGCCACGATCAAGTGCAGTCCGGCGGCGCGCGCTTTCTGCGTGAGTCGCGCAATCAAGGTTTCGAGCTTCTTGCCCACCACCATCATCAGGTCGGCCAGCTCGTCGATCACCACCACGATGCGCGGCAATGGCTCCAGCTCTGGGCCCGGCTCCTCATCGTCGCCCTCAGGAGGACCACGCAGCGGTTCGCCGCTCTCGCGGGCGATTTCCAGTCGCCTGTTAAAGCCGTCCACGCTGCGCGTCTTGACCCAGGACATCAGGCGGTAACGGCGATCCATTTCGGCCACACACCAGCGCAGCGCGTTGGCGGCCTGGCTGACATCGGTCACCACGGGACACAACAGGTGCGGAATGCCCTCGTACACCGATAATTCAAGCATCTTGGGGTCGATCATGATCAGCCGCACCGACTCCGGCGTGGCCTTGTAGAGCAGACTCAAAACCATGGCGTTAATCGCCACCGACTTGCCCGATCCAGTGGCGCCCGCCACCAGCAGGTGCGGCATCTTGTGCAAGTCGGCCACCACCGGTTCGCCTGCAATGTCCTTGCCCAGGCCCAGCGTAAGCACGGATTGGGCCTGTTCGTAGGTGCGCGAGCGCAGAATCTCGCCCAGCGAAACCAGCATCCTTTCGCGATTGGCTATCTCCAGCCCGACCGTGGATTTCCCCGGCATGGACTCGACCACGCGTACGCTATAAGCCATCAGCGAGCGCGCCAGGTCGCTGGCCAGACTGGTGATCCGGCTGGCGCGCACACCCGCCGCCGGCTGCACTTCGAATAATGTCACAACGGGGCCGGGAGATACGCCCACCACTTGCGCGCCCACGCCGAACTCCCGCAGTTTCTCCTCCAGGCGATCAGCCTGACCGCGCAGAAACTGGTCGGACTCGCGGGCGGTTGCCGGCGGTGGATCGGATAGCAGGGTCAGCGGCGGCAAGCTTGCTGCGGTTATCGAATCGGGCGCCTTGCGCGCGCTGGCGGGGAGCCTGGGAGACACCTCGCTCGGCGCCGACCCCTTGAGTACGCGACGCCTTTCCGGCTTGACGATTCGCGCGCGCCGTCTTCTGGCGCTGCCAGCGCCCACCGCGGCAGACCGCAGACGAACGCGTCGCAGCTCACCGAATCCCCACTGCGCGCTCCTCCAAGCCAGTGCGCACCCTTTCAGCGTCAAGCGGCCGACAGCCTGCGCCAGCGCCAGCCAGGACAGGCTCGTCACCAGCGTAACGCCGGCCATCGTGAGCGCCAGCAATACCACTACGCCGCCCATACTGCCCAACAACGGCGTCAGGAACTCGGCCAGCCAAGCGCCTATCAACCCGCCCCCCTTGCTGACCCGCACCGACATATCGAGCAGACCGCAGCCGCACACCACCACTACCAGCGCGCCGGCAGCGCGAACGCCGGCATCCGGCCACGACCAGTTTTCGTGCGCTTTCACGGGCGCCAGGTACCAGGCGCTGAATGCCATGATGGCGGCGGGGAACAGATACGCAGCCTGACCGGCCACCAGGAACGCGAGCAGCGCGAATGCCGCGCCCGCCGCGCCAATCAGGTTCGACCCCGCCAGGCCCAGCGCCGCGGCGTCCGGAACATGGCTGAGCAGTGCCGCAAACATGAGCAAACCCAGCGCCAGGCAGAGCCAAAGCGCGCCCTCGCGCAAACCGCGCTCTACCCAGCTTTTTTCCTTGCCTTTCATGGCCTGACTAATGTTATTCGGCTGCCGAGCGAATACAAACCCGGATAAACTTGCGCGCGTGCCCAATGCGGTCGCCCGACTCCTGATTCTCGGCTCCGGTCCGGCCGGCTATTCGGCGGCCGTGTACGGCGCGCGCGCCAACATGTCGCCGGTGCTCATCACGGGCAGCGAACTAGGCGGACAATTGATGACCACCACCGACGTGGACAACTGGCCCGGCGGCCGCGAGGGGCTTCTGGGACCGCAGCTCATGGAGGAATTGCGACAGCACGCCGAGCGTCTTGGAACCGAGGTGGTGCACGATCACATTGAACAAGCGGACCTGTCCCGGCGGCCGTTCACGCTGAAAGGGGGGCTGGCGGATTACCGGACCGAATCGCTGATCATCGCCACCGGCGCCACGGCACGCTACCTGGGCCTGGAGAGCGAACAGAACTACCTGGGCAAGGGCGTATCCGCCTGCGCCACCTGCGACGGATTCTTCTTCAGAGACCGGCCGGTGGCCGTGGTCGGCGGCGGCAACACCGCCGTGGAAGAGGCGCTCTACCTCTCGAATATCTGCTCGAAGGTCACGTTGATCCACCGCCGCGATGCGCTGCGCGCCGAGAAGATGATGCAGCAGCAACTCATAGAGCGCGCCGGGCCGGACGGGCCCATAGAAATCCGCTGGAACCGGGTGCTGGAAGAGGTGCAGGGCGACGGCAACCAGGTCACGGGGCTGCGCATCCGAAGCACTGAGCAAGCGGGCGTGGTGGAAGAGCTGCCGGTGGATGGCGTGTTCATCGCCATCGGCCACGATCCCAATACCAAACTGTTCGTGGACACGTTGGCTCACAAGAACGGTTACCTCTCGGTGCGGGGCGGCGACTCCGGCGAAGCCACGGCCACCAGCATTCCGGGCGTGTTCGCCGCGGGCGATGTGGCCGATTCCATCTACCGTCAGGCAATCACTTCTGCCGGCACGGGCTGCATGGCCGCGCTGGACGCGGAGAAGTTCTGCGACGCCAATCCACTCTGACGCCGACAGGCGTTGCCCTCCCGTCTTGCGCATCAGGGTCCTGGACGCTATCTCGGAAGCTTCGGCCGACGACTGGAACGCGCTCGCCGGCGCCTCGCATCCGTTCCTGAGGCACGAATTCATACACGCCCTGGAGGCATCCGGCTGCGCCGCCGCGGCAACCGGCTGGCAGCCCTGCCACCTCATGCTCCTGAATGGCGGAGACAAGCCGGTAGCCGCCATGCCTCTCTACGTGAAGAGTCATTCGCGCGGCGAGTTCGTGTTCGACTGGGCGTGGGCGTCCGCCTACCAGCGCGCCGGCCATGCCTACTACCCGAAATTGCTGAGCGCGGTGCCCTTCACGCCGGTCGCCGGACCGCGCTTTCTGGTGACCGGCAGTTCGCATCCGCCGGATGAGTCCCGCGCGCTGCTGCTGTCCGGCGCCGTCGAACTGGTCGAACGGCTGGGCGCCAGCTCGCTGCACTGCCTGTTCCCGGCGCGCGAAGACGCGAAATGGATGGAAGGCAAAGGCATGATGTTGCGCACCGACTGCCAGTTTCACTGGACGAACCAGGGCTACCGCGACTTTGCGGATTTCCTGGATGCGTTCAGCTCGGCCAAGCGCAAGAAAGTCAACCGCGAACGGCGGCGCGTGCGGGAAGCGGGTATCCGCTTCGAGACCCTGCAGGGAGAAGACCTCTCGCCGAGCGTTTGGGAAAGCCTCTACCCGCTCTACGCCGCCAGTTACCTCAAACGCGGCCAGCACCCGTACCTAAACGGCGATTTCTTCGCGCGCGTAACGCGCTCAATGCCGGAATCGATCGTGCTATTCGTGGCGCGGCGCGACGACGAGGCCATCGCGTTGGCGATCTGCTTTCAGAGCGACGAGGCGCTATACGGCCGCTACTGGGGCAGCGCGGGCTACTACCACAGCCTGCATTTCGAGACCTGCTACTACCAAGGCATCGAATACTGCCTGCGCCAGGGGCTGCGGCTGTTCGACCCCGGCGTTCAGGGAGAACACAAGCTGGCCCGTGGATTCGAGCCGCAGACCTCGTTCTCGGCGCACTGGGTGCGCCACGCGGGGTTTGTCGACGCGCTTGCCGGCTACCTGGCCGAGGAGCGCAAGCAGGTGCTGCGCTATGCGGAAATCGCCGGCGAGCACACGCCATTCAAGCGCGGAGACGCCGAAAACGCGGCATCCTGAACCGGGCTGGGCAGCCGTGGCCGACCCGGCGCAGCAATATATGCAGGCGTATTATTCGCCTGCGGTGAAGGTGTTGATGTAGGCCGCTACGTTCCTGATCGCCTCGGGCGTGGGCAGAACCATGGCCATGGGCCGCATCTGCGTATCGAAGATATTGCGCGGGTCAGTTCCGCGGATACCCGCGATGTAGTGTTCCATCTGACGCACGGTGTACCAGTCGTGCTGCCCAGCGACGCCCGGCGCGTTAAGCGCCTGATTGCCTTCGCCCTGCACGCCATGGCAGGCGATGCAGGTGGCGTAACCAATGGTTCCGGCGGCGACATCGCCCTCAACCGTTGCCGGTGGATTTGGCGGCGTAAGCGAAGTGGCATACGCGGCCAGATCCTCCACGGCCTGGTCGTCCGCCAAGGTCAGAGCAACCGCGCGCATCAACGGACCGTAAACATCCGGTGAGGGCTGGCTGCAGTCGCCGCCCGCGGGCAGCACGCCGTCGAAATGGCTGGCCAGTTCGGCCTCGATCTCGGCATAGTCCGCCGCCGTGGCCTTGGCCCGCTCGAAGGTGCCGGCAACATCCGCCACATCGCAATTGTCCTTGGCGCGCAAACCGGCGCGGAAATTGTTCAAGGAAGTGATGATGTACCAGTCCTCCTGGCCACCGATCCTGGGAGCGCCGTACTTCTCGAAGCCCTCGCCCTGCTCGCCATGGCACACGGCGCACACTTCGAATTCGGCCTGGCCGCGCGCAGGGTCTCCGGCGGCAAGCGCGTTCCCCGCCGCGGCCATCGCGGCGGCGCTGATCATCAAACAGGCAAAACGCTTCATACTGCTCCTCTGCTTCATTGGCAAAACGGCGCGAAAGGTATCCGATTACACGAACCGAAACAACAGCCGCACATGGTCGGCGCGCTTATTTTATTCGCAATCGTGGGTACACTGCACACATGGAATGCACGCTATTTTTCTGCCACCGGGCCGGCTCCGACGACAGCGGCCAGCTCGAGATTCGCGGCATTTTCGACGAGCTGCGCGCACCCTCTTTCCCGGCCCGCCAGCCGCGTATGAGGCTTGCCGGCCTGTTGAGCTGGAACGGCGGCGAGCGCGGCCGCGTACCGTTTGTCATCGAGTTGCTTGATCCCGGCGACAAGGCCGTATTCACGATTCAGGGATTCAGCGAAGTGAAGGAAACGCCCGGCTCGGCGGCGCCGCCACGCACCCAACTCAACCTGCCGCTGGAGGATGTTACGTTTCCTGCGCCGGGACGCTACCGGATTCGGCTGGATATCAACGATACGCAGATCTACGGCCCGTCGCTCTACCTGGGCAAGGCGCAGGACAACCCTGCGGCTTAGGCGGCATTCCTTTGATTGCGAATGCCGCTCGCGTTAACGGTGGCTAGTCGCGCTGCTCGGTGAATTGGAACGTCGCGATGTAGGCAATCACGTCGTTCTGCTTTTGTTCCGTGTCCAGCAGTTGCGCCATGTAGCGCATCTGGGTGCCGAAAATGTCGTCGCGCGGCTGGCCGCGGGCGCCGCTCAGGAAATCCTTGATCTGCCGCAGCAGGTACCAGTCGTGCTGATTCGAGAGCCGCGGCGCTCCCAGCAGCGCAGATCCCTCGCCGTTCTCGCCATGGCAAGCAATGCAGCTTGCCTCGTACAACTCGCGTCCCGCCTCTGGATCGCCATCCACCGTGATCGGCAGAGCCTCAGGGGGTTCCATGGATTCCATGTAAGCCGCAATGTCGATGATCGACTGTGCATCCGGCACTTGCGCGAGGGCAAACTGCCTCATCTGGGAGCCGTAAACGTCCTCCGTCGGTCCAAGGTAGCCGCGCAGGTTGGCACGGTAATTCACGAGTTGCCGCTCCACGTACCAGGAATCCTGCTTGCCGGCGGCCGGCGTATTGAGCAGCGCGTTACCCTCGCCCGCCGGGCCGTGGCAGGTGCCACAGAGAACATACAACTGCTGGCCGCGCTCCAGGTCGGGCTCGGCGGCCATCGACTGCAGGGGAAAGAGGCAGGTCAGCAGACATAGCAGGGATGCTCTTTTCATGGATAAACGACGTGTTGCAGCACAAATTCGGACAGGCGCGAACTCTACCAAAATCGCGCCCCCGTGCAAAGCGTTGACGGTTATCCCAAGCGGGTGTCCTGGCCCGCATTCGCGTGCGTATCCTTCGTCCTTTTAGTAGCTATTCGCGGTACAATTGCCAAGCGATGAGCACCGGCGATCCTGCCCCTCGCATCGTAATCCGCCCCAACTGCAATTTCTCGGGGCGCGGCGCCATTTTCCTTTACTGCGCAATGACGCTGCCGGTGCTTGCAGTAGCCACTGCCTGGGCGCTCAAGGGCTACTGGCTGATCCTGCCGTTTGCCGGCCTCGAATTGCTGGCGCTGGGCGCAGCGCTGGCCATTAGCGTGCACCGCGGTCGCTACCGCGAAGTGATTCGGTTCGGACGCCGCCATGTAAGTGTGCAGCGGGGTTATGCAGGCCGTCAGGAGCATGTAGAATTCGCGCGGCCCTGGACCCGAGCCTGGATAGAACCGGGCCCGGCCCCTGCCATGCCTGGCCGCCTTTTTTTGGGCGCAAGCGGCGCATACTGCGAACTTGCCGCTTGTCTCACGGAGACGGAGAGGCGATCTTTGTGTCGGCGTTTGCGCGAATTGACGCGCGCCCCGGCATTCCTGGAAAAGTAAGGAGCGACAGTTTGATGATTTGGAGCAAGGTACGCAGCGGCTGGGCAATCCTGGCGCTAACCACAGCCGCGCTGGCCGCGGCGGGACCAGCGATAGCGGATTGGGCTCTGGACTTCCCTCCCAGCGCGACGGAACTGGGCAACGATATCCGCTTTCTGCACCATACCGCGCTGATTATTTGCGTCGTGATTGGCGTCATCGTGTTCGGTGCGCTCGGTTATTCGCTGGTGAAGTTCCGCAAGTCGCAAGGCGCGCAAGCCGCCAAGTTCAGTCACAGCACCAAGGCGGAGGTTATCTGGACCGTTATTCCGGTGCTGATTCTCATCGGGCTCGCGATTCCCACGGCACGAACACTGATCGAAATGGAAGACACGCAGTCGGCCGATCTCAGGATAGTGGTTACCGGATACCAATGGAAATGGCGCTACGAATACCCCGACCACGGCATCAGCTTCTTCAGCAACATCACCGAGGAAAGCAAGGCGGCCGCTGTGCTGGGCGCCGGCGTGGAACTGCACGAACACTACCTGCGCGACGTGGACAACCCGATGGTAGTTCCCGTTGGAAGCAAGGTGAAGCTGCAACTCACCTCCAATGACGTAATCCACGCCTGGTGGATACCGGAGCTGTACGTCAAGCGCGACGCAGTGCCCGGCACCATCAACGAAACCTGGTTCCGGGCCGAGGAAACGGGCGTGTTCCGCGGTCAGTGCGCGGAGCTGTGCGGCCGCGGCCACGGCTTCATGCCGATCGTGGTGGAAGTCGTCGAGGAAGAGGAATTCAACGCATGGGCTGCCGCACAGGTGGCCGGCAAGGCGCCGAAGGAAATCTTGAACACAGCAGCCTCGCTGGGCGGCCCGAACGCCCGCTAAACCTGGGGTAAGAGACACATGAGCGACACAACACACGCACAGGAACACCACGACGGCCCTCACGCCAAGGGCCTCAGACGGTGGCTTACCACCACCAACCACAAGGACATAGGCACGCTGTACCTGGTGTTCAGCCTGATCATGTTCCTGGTGGGCGGCACCATGGCGCTGATCATCCGCAGCGAGCTGTTCCAGCCGGGCCTGCAACTGGTGGACCCGCATTTCTTCAACCAGATGACGACCATGCACGCGCTGGTGATGATCTTCGGCGCGCTGATGCCGGCCTTCGTGGGACTGGCCAACTGGCAGATCCCGCTGATGGTGGGCGCTCCGGACATGGCGCTTCCGCGCATGAACAACTGGAGCTTCTGGATTCTGCCGCCGGCCTTCCTGCTGCTGCTGGCGACGCTGTTCATGCCGGGCGGCGCACCAGCAGGCGGCTGGACGCTCTATCCGCCGCTGATCCTGCAAACCGGCGACGCCTTCCCCTTCGTGGTGTTTTCCCTGCACCTGCTGGGCGCGTCTTCGATCCTGGGCGCGATCAACATCATCGTGACCATCACCAACATGCGGGCGCCCGGCATGGGCTTCATGAAGATGCCGCTGTTCGTCTGGACCTGGCTGATCACCGCCTACCTGCTGATCGGCGCCATGCCGGTGCTGGCCGGCGCAATCACCATGCTGCTCACCGACCGCTACTTCGGCACCAGTTTCTTCCTGGCGGCCGGCGGCGGCGATCCGGTGATGTTCCAGCACATCTTCTGGTTCTTCGGCCATCCCGAGGTCTATATCCTGATCCTGCCGGCTTTCGGCATCATTTCGCAGATCATCCCGACCTTTTCGCGCAAGCCGCTGTTCGGCTACACCTCCATGGTGATCGCGACTTCGGCGATCGCGTTCCTGTCCTACATCGTGTGGGCGCACCACATGTTCACGACCGGCATGCCGCAGGCGGGGATGCTGTTCTTCATGATCTCGACGATGTTCATCGCAGTGCCTACCGGCGTGAAGATATTCAACTGGCTGGCCACGGTCTGGCGAGGTTCGATCAGCTTCGAAACCCCCATGCTGTTCGCAATCGCCTTCGTGATCCTGTTCACGATCGGCGGGTTTTCGGGGCTCATGCTGGCCCTGGTGCCGGCGGACATCGAGTACCACGACACCTATTTCGTGGTGGCGCATTTCCACTACGTGCTGGTGCCGGGCGCCATCTTCGCGGTGATCGCCGGAGTCTATTACTGGCTGCCCAAGTGGACCGGCCACATGTACGACGAAACGCTGGGCAAGTGGCACTTCTGGCTGTCCACCATCTTCGTGAACATCCTGTTCTTCCCGCAGCATTTCCTGGGCTTGGCCAGCATGCCGCGGCGGATACCGGACTACTCGGTGCAGTTCACGGAGTTCAATATGATCTCGACCATCGGCGCGTTCGGTTTCGGCCTGTCGCAGTTGCTGTTCGTCTGGATGCTTGTCAAGTGCGTCAAGGGCGGACAGAAAGCCAGCACAGAGGTCTGGGACGAGCCGCAGGGGCTGGAATGGACCGTGCCCTCGCCGGCGCCGTACCACACCTTCGAGACGCCGCCCAAGGTCTAGCGCCCTAACACGGCCCGATTCATGCAACCCAACGTTCGCAAGCGCGTGCATATCTCCCTGCTGCTTTTGCTGGCGATGGCGTTCTACGGCGGCTTCATCCTCATGCAGTGGGTGAGAAGCGGCACATGAGGTGGTTTGATGGCAATCGGCGCCTGGTCCTCACGCTGGGCGGCGCAGTGGCGGGCATGTTCGCATTTGCCTTTCTGCTGGCGCCGCTATACGAAGTGTTTTGCGAGATCACCGGACTGGATTCGGAACGGCTGAGCCGGGCCAGCGCACCTGTGGGCCAGGTGCAGGCGGCGGAGTTCGACGAGAACCGCCGGGTGAAAGTGGAATTCCTGACCAGCGTCCCGAACCCCGCAGCCTGGGAGTTCGCGCCCGGCGACCTGAGCATCGAAGTCACACCAGGCAAGACCGCCGAAACTCGTTTTTTCGCCCGCAATCTGCTGAACCACGACGTTATATCGGTCACGCGACCGGCGGTGCGGCCGATAGAGGCCGTCAGCCACGTCAGCAAGCAGATCTGCTTCTGTTTCGAGGAACAGCCGTTTGCGGCAGGTGAGCAACGCGAACTCCCGGTTCGCTTCACGATTGATCCCGACTTGCCGGCGCACGTGGACACCGTGACGCTGGCCTACACCCTGTTTACCGCGGAGCCCGGTTGAGGAGGAATTGATGGCAGAAACGAAGGCCAATTACTACGTGCCGCATGAGAGCCCCTGGCCTGCCGTGGCTTCGGCAGCGATGTTCGTGATGGCGCTCGGAGGCGCGCTGTGGTTGAACGGCTCCGATGCGGGAAGGGTCATTCTGCTGCTGGGACTGGCTGGGCTGACCGTGATGATGTTCGGCTGGCTCGGCGCCGTGATCCGGGAGAACATTGCCGGCCTCTACAGCGGCTGGGTTGATCGCTCGTTCCGCCAGGGCATGGCATGGTTCATCTTCTCGGAGGTGATGTTCTTCTTCGCGTTCTTCGGCGCGCTGTTCTACGCTCGTACGCTGGCGGTTCCCTGGCTGGGCGGCGACGGCGTGGGCGAGGCCACCAACAGTGTGCTGTGGCCGGGATTCGAGGCCGATTGGCCCACCAATGGCCCCGGGGGCATCGGCGGCGAGTTCACGGCCATGGGCTGGGGCGGCCTGCCGCTATTGAACACGGCGCTGCTGCTTACCTCGAGCGTCACGATTACCATCGCTCACCACGCGCTCAAGAACAACAATCGCCGGCTGTTGAATCTCGGCACCCTGGCCACCGTGCTGCTTGGCGCGGCATTCCTGTATTGCCAGGTGATCGAATACGTTCACGCCTACGAGGACCTCGACTTGAGGCTCAGCACGGGCATCTACGGCTCCACGTTCTTCATGCTCACGGGCTTCCACGGCGCGCACGTGACCCTGGGCGTAATCATGCTCACCGTAACCTGGTTCCGCATCCTGCGCGGCCATTTCACGCCGAACGAACATTTCGGCTTCCAGGCAGTGTCCTGGTACTGGCACTTTGTGGACGTGGTTTGGGTGTGCCTATTCGTCTTTGTATACATACTGTGAGCAGAGGAAAAGCGAACATGAGAAACAAACTGAATGCGGGGGCCTTCCTGCTGGCAGCAGCCCTGTCCTCGCAACTGGCGGCCGAAGGCGATCCGGAGCGCGGCAGAATTCTGGCCGATCCTTGCCTGGGCTGCCACGGGATCGAAGGCAACATGACCACCTATCCGCCCTACCACGTACCGCGGCTGGGTGGCCAGAACGCCAATTACATCGTCAAGGCGCTCCAGGGCTATGCGGGCGACGACCGCGAGCATGACGGCATGCACGCCCAGGCCGCCGACCTCAGCGATCAGGATCTGCAGGACATCGCCGCCTACTTTGCAAACGAGGCGACCGTCGTGGCGGATACGGAAGTCACGCCGCCCGAGGCCGGCATCTATTGCGTATCCTGCCATGGTGCGAACGGCGTAAGCATCACCACGGAATTCCCGCACCTGGCCGGTCAGTATGCCGACTACATGCACGAGACCATCCGCCAGTACCTGGACGGCGAGCGCAGCGACATCTCCATGAACGCCTTTCTCAACCTGCTGACCGAAGAGCAGCTGGACGAGCTGGTCCAGTTCTACGCGGAGCAGCCGGGACTGGTTACTGCGAAGCGCTGAACGCCGCCAAGCGAGCCGAAATCTACAGGCGCCTGCGGCGGGCCAATCCGCGTCCGACCACAGAGCTTCGTTACGGCTCACCGTTCGAGTTGCTGGTGGCCGTGGTGTTGTCGGCTCAGGCAACCGACGTGAGCGTGAACAAGGCCACCGCCACGCTGTTCGCCGAAGCCGACACCCCGGATACGCTGCTGGCGCTGGGCGAAGCGCGGCTACGCCAGCACATCCGCCATATCGGTCTATACAACGCCAAGGCAGCCAACCTCATCGCCTGCTGCCGAATGCTGATCGACAAGCACGGCGGGCAGGTGCCGCGCCAGCGGGAATCGCTGGAGGAGCTGCCCGGCGTCGGCCGCAAAACCGCCAACGTGATCCTCAACACCGCCTTCGGCGAGCCGGTCATCGCCGTGGACACGCATGTTTTCCGGCTGTCCAACCGCACCCGTCTGGCGCCCGGCAAGACGGTGCTGGAGGTGGAAAAACGCCTGACACGCCTGACCCCGGCCGAATACCGCCAAGACGCCCATCACTGGCTTATTCTGCACGGCCGTTACGTCTGTCAGGCGCGCAAGCCGCGCTGCGCAGAGTGCGTAATCGCGGACCTCTGCGAGTATCCCAAGCGCCTGCGCCCCAAGGAGTAGAATCGCAAATTGGCCGGGAACGCTAGCGCGCGGCCTCGCGGGTATCAAAACGCAACAGTCCGGGCTACTTCAGTGCTGCATTACATGCTCCATCGACAACGCACACCCCGGACATACCCAAGACCCACTGCGCCATGACTCCTGGAATTGATGGAATCGCCGGAGCCGGACTGGGTTTGCGCCGTCCGTACCTGAAGCCCATGCGGCAGCAGCCGCCCCAGGAAGTGGACTTCTTCGAGTTGGCTCCGGAAAACTGGATTGGCGTGGGCGGCGCGCTGGGCGGGCAGCTCAAGTTCTTTGCCGAGCGCTGGCCGGTCATTGCGCATGGCCTGTCGCTATCAATCGGCGGGCCGCATCCGCTTGACGAATCTCTGGTGCGCGATGTGGGCGCCTGGATGGATGACTACAACGTGCGGCTCTATTCCGAGCACCTGAGCTATACCAGCGACGAGGGCCAACTCTACGACCTGCTGCCGATCCCGTTCACTGGCGAGGCCGTGCGCTACGTGGCGGAAAGGATAAGCCGTGTGCAGGACATCCTGGGGCGGCGCATCGCCGTGGAGAACGTGTCCTACTACGCTTCCATGGGCGCGGAGATGAGCGAGCCGGAATTCCTGCTGGCGGTGCTGGAGGAGGCCGACTGCGGCCTGCTGCTGGATGTCAACAACGTGTTCGTCAACAGCGTGAACCACGGCTTCGACCCGCGTTCATTCCTGGACGCGATGCCCGCGCAGCGTGTGCTCTACATGCATATGGCCGGACACTACGACGAAGCGCCCGACCTGCTCATCGACACCCACGGAGCCGCCGTTAAGGACGAGGTCTGGGCGTTGCTGGAATACGCTTACAGGCGGCTCGGGCCCTGCCCCACCGTCCTGGAGCGCGACTTCAACCAGCCGCCTCTGCCCGAATTGCTTGCCGAGGTTGCGCGTATTCGGAGCATACAACGCGCGGCGCCATTACGCCCCCATAGGGCTTCGGCTTAGCCTCTACCCTGCAAGCAGCATGAACGCCTTTCAGGAGGTTCAGAGGCAGTTGACCGCGCACCTGCGCGACCCCCGCGCCCATTCGGCGCCGGAGGGAGTCGAGGACCGGCGCATCGGCATCTACCGCCGGCTGGTGTTCGGCAACCTGTCCCGGTTGCTGGCTGCGAGCCTGCCGCTGACACGCGAACAGCTTGGCAAGAAGCGTTTCGGGCAGTTGGTGCGGGATTTCCTGCGCGAACACCGGGCTGAAACACCCTATTTCCCGCGCTTGGCCGGCGAATTCCGGACATGGTACGAGCGGGCACGCGCCGACCGGCCCCAAGACCCCCCTTGGCTGAGCGAACTGATCCTCTACGAAACGGAAAGGCGAACCCTGCAACGCCAGCCCGACCCCCAGGTGGATTCCCGGATTGATCCGGAAGGCGACGTGCTTGAGGGCATCCCGGCGCCGTCATTGCTGCTGCGCCTGCTCACGCTTCGCTACCCCGTTCACAAGAGCAAGGACGGCAAACTTGATGACGCACCGCCCGAACTTCCCACTTGCCTGCTGCTGCGCCGCGACCGCGCCGGCCGGGTTCTGACCCAGGAACTCGGCGTGCTCAGCGCAGGACTCCTGGCGCTGATTCTCGACAACAAGAACAAACGAACGGGCCGCGCCTTGCTGGACGGCATGCTACAGCAGGCGCCTGCGGATTCACGCCCGGCATTGTTCGGGCAGGGAAAGGAACAGCTAGAGCGATTCCGCCGTTCCGGCGTGTTGCTGGGCGTTAAGCGCTAGCGGGGAGTTTTCGTCAGGGCGACTATTCGCGCCAATTCATTCGATCAAAAAAGATCTTGCCCGCCATAGCTCTGAACACGGGCGGCGCGCGCACCAGCCCCTCGACTATTGCGCCGGCAGGAAGATGATCGAATGCCCAGCGCGCCGCATGCTGCCAGGCGCGCCGCGGGTAGAGCTTCTGCATCACCCTCCCGGGATCGGGTCCGCCGTCGCGCAGGTGGCTGGCGATGGCCACCCCGGCCAGCCGGCCGTAACGATAAGCGCGGTGAATGCCGCCCGCCGTTAGCGGTGACACCATTCCAGCCGCGTCGCCGATAAGTATCGCGCCCTCTCGAGAGAACCTGTTCAGCAAGCCGCCTATCGGGATAATCCCGCCGCGTTTTTCCAGGATTGCTCTCTCGGAAAGGCCGAACAGCGAATCGATGCGTTCGATGAATCCCGAAAAATCTGCGGCATGCGCGGAGTGGTGGGCCATACCCACCTGCATTACGCCCACGCCCGGCAGCACCCAGCCGATGTAGCCCGGCGCGCGTCGGGCATCAACAAAACAGTGCAGGCTGAGGTCATCGCCGGCGGCGGTCTCGAACGCATATTCCACGCCCTTGAGATAGCGGCAGTTTCGGTCGAGTTCCAGCGACTTCGCCACTCGCGAACGGGCGCCGTCGGCGCCCACGAGGTAGCGGCATTCCAAGCCAGCCGTCTCGATGATCCAGCGACGCCCCTGCCGCTTTGCGCCTTCAAATGGCTTGTCCAGATGAACGTCGGCGCCGACAGTGCGCGTTTCCTCCATCAGCCACCGCAACAGTCCCCCGGTATCGGTAGCGAGAAAGAAATAGCCCGAACGTTCGAGGGCCGCGGAGCGCAAGCTAGGCGCATAGACGCGCACCCTGGAAATCTCCCGCACCAGGTGCGCCGGAGCAGCCCATTCCTCCTGCGCCTCCTTGACCAGAATGCCGGTGGTGTGAATGGGCGACTCCATGCGGGTCTTCCTCTCCAGCACCACCACCTTGAGGCCCGCTCGGGCGGCCTCGCGCGCGCAGGCCAGCCCGGCAAAACCGGCGCCGACGATAACAACGTCGCAAGCGCTCAACTTCTAATTCGGCCCCGCCGCCTCTAATGCTGTAATGGATTGCGAACCACCAGACCTGGAAAGCGGCTGAAATCACGATCCGCCGTCCACATTTCCGTCACCCCGTGGGCGCTGCAAATCGCAGCCACCCGCGCATCGTGGACCAAGGGCCCCGCGGCTCTGCCGCGCTGCAGCAAATCGACCAGCGTTTTCCAATGCTCGCCGGTCTCGCCCAGCAACACGGCCACCGGAGATTCCAGCCAGGCATCAACCTGGTCGATGGCCTGTACGATCGTTGATGCGGGCTCGTAGATTCGCGGGTGGCTGACGATAGCCAGAAACTCGTGAATGCACGGCCATGGCAATCCCCAGCTTACGCGCCCGCGCGCTAGCACCTCCAATTGGGCCCTGGCGCGATCATGCCACGGGGAATCGGCCCGGTGCGCATACACCAGTATGTTGGAGTCAGTCGCGATCAACCGCCGCGGCCTTCATATATGGTCTCGCGCACGCGCACCCAGTCGGCATCGCTATATGGCGCCTTTAGCCCTTTGCCGGCAACGCTGGCGTCGCGCAGCTTGAACGGCTTCGCGCGTTGATCGGCACGCAAAGCCAGGCGCAGTCCACGTTCAATCAATGCGCGCAGTGTGATGTTCTCACGCGCTGCATGTGCCTTGGCCTTCCTTGCCAACTCGTTCGATATTTCTATTGTTGTCTTCAATATGGGTTCCCATATTTGTGTGTATGGGTAACAATACTAATGATCGGAATGGATGGTTGCAACCCTGCTCGGAGCCGGCGGCAATCCAAGGAGATTGGCCGAAAACACTGTGCTATTCTGCGGCGCCATGAGGAAATTCATTGAGCAGGCCGTGCGCTTGGGTTGCAGGGCGATGCGGGGGTTGCGGCGCGCGGACTGTTTGGCGCCGTTGGCGCTGCGGCTGTACTTGGCGCCCGTGTTCTGGGTGGCAGGGACCAACAAGTGGCACCCGGACCGGGGCCTTGAGTTCACCGCGCGGTATTTTGACCGGCTGGGCTATCCGCTGCCTGAATTGATGGCTCATCTGGCCACAGCCACAGAAATCGTCGGGGCCGCCGCGCTGCTGCTCGGATTGGCCACGCGGCTGGCCTGCATTCCACTCATGGCGGTGATGGCCGTGGCCGTAACCACCGTCCACTGGAACAACGGCTGGCAGATCACCGCCGACCCGCGCAGCCCGTTTCCGAGTCAGGACATCGCCGAGGCGCGCGAGCGCCTGGGGGAGGCGCGCAGCATCCTGCGGGAACAGGGCGAGGCACTGCACGGCGATTCCGGCTGGTTCACGGAGTTCGGCAGCATCGTTATCCTGAACAACGGCGTGGCGCTGGGCGTGACCTACTTCGTGATGCTGCTCGCCCTCTTCTATCTGGGCGGCGGGCGCTACGCAAGCCTCGATCACTACATCGCCCAAGTCTGGCAGCGGTGGCGGCGATAGCCGGCGGACCCGACCTACCGAATTGGTGCCGGTAAGGACCCTGCCCCGATACCACCCGGCGCGACGAACGCGCGGAAGACGTGCATCCAAACGGGCGCGAAAGAGCATCTTAATTCTGTCTGAACAATCGCAAGCAGGAGACTTGTATGGATGAGTTCATGGGTGGAGTGATCGGGATCACTGCCGTATTCTTCGTTTTCGGCCCCTTGGTGTTGCTCACAATGATCCCGATAGCGTGGATGTTCTTCAAGTTCAAGAGGGACCGCGACATCCAAAGCACTTTGCGGACCGCACTTGAAAAAGGAGCTCAGGTGCCGGCAGAGCTTCTGGAGCGGATCAGCGACCCGAAGGTTCAGCCGAAGAAAGACCAGGACCTGCGGCGCGGCGTTGTCCTGATAGCGGTGGGCCTTGGCATCGGCGCGTTCGGCTACTTGGTGGGAGAGGATGACGCATTTGGGCCACTGGCGGGCATCGGGTCCATTCCACTGCTCATCGGCTTGGGACTAACGCTGCTGTGGGTATTGCGATCCCGGCACGACGGGTAGTTCCGCGCAGCGCGCATCATGCGGCAAGACGACAGGCCGCTCGTGTTGCGGGCGCGGCTGGGCGATCACGCGGCTTACGGCGAGTTGATCGCGCGGCACCAGGCCCGGATACGAGGCTGGCTCCGCCATTTGTGCGGCGATCACGCCGAGGCCGACGATCTTGCGCAGGAAGCCTTCGTGCGCGCTTGGACTCGCTTGACCAGCCTCAAGGATGCAGACCGCTTTTCCGGTTGGCTCATGAAGATCGCATACAACCAGTTTCTGCAAAGCCGGCGGGCGGCGCAAAAGCGCAATCGGCTCGCGGAGCGGCTGGCGGCGGAGCATGTTCCTCCGGACGAGGGCGCGTCCGGACCAGAAAACACCATCGTGCTACAGCAAGCGCTGGCTCTTCTTTCCGCGCGCGAGCGTGCGGTGGTGGTATTGAATTATGCTTATGGCTACTCGCATGGCGAGGTTAGCGAACTGACGGGCTTGGCGCTGGGCACAGTCAAATCGCTGATCCACCGCGCCAACAACAAGATACGGGAGAAACACGATGCGTGATCCTGAGGCCGACAGCAGTATCGACCGCGAATTGGCGGTGCTGTTCGCCAATGCCGATGCGCCGCCGGAAACGGACGCAGAGTTCGTGGCGCGTGTCGTCAGGCAAATCCGGCGGCACGAGCGGACGCGGTGGTGGATTCTGGGCAGCGCCACGCTGATCGCCTGCATATTCGGCGTGCCTGCCGCGTGGGACCTGCTGGCCGCCTGGCACGGCACAATCGTGAACGTGCTGGACAGCTTGAGCGGGGGACTGGATCAGGCGATTTCCCCGGCAACCGACTTGCTGGGCAGGGCCGTGCGCTCCGTTACATTCCTCGTAACGGCCGCGCTGGCCATCGCTATAGTGCCGCTGCTCCGCTGGCTGGCGGACTGACCCCTGTTAACGCACGAACCACGCCCACGTTGCACCGTTATTGCTTGTTGGTGGCGCGAGGTGGCTGGTAGAGGTCTGTGATCACGCCCAGGTACGCTTCGGCGGCCATGCCGACGGATTCAGACAGCGTAGGATGCGGATGGATCGTGAGCGCCAGGTCTTCGGCTTCGGCGCCCATTTCAATGGCGTGCGCCACTTCGGAAATCAGGTCGCCGGCGTTCATGCCCACGATGCCGCCGCCTATGACGCGCCCGTCGCTGGCATCGAACAGTAGTTTGGTCATGCCTTCGGAGCGCTGCATGGAGATAGCGCGGCCGCTGGCGGCCCAGGGAAACACCCCCTTGCCGTAATCGACTCCCCGCTCCTTGGCTTCCGCCTCGGTCAGGCCCACCCAGGCCACTTCGGGATCCGTGTAAGCCACTGAGGGCACTACCCGCGCATCGAAGGCCACCTTGAGGCCGGCGGCAGCCTCCGCGGCGACCTTGCCCTCGTGGGTGGCCTTGTGCGCCAGCATCGGGTGACCCACGATGTCGCCGATGGCAAAGATGTGTGGCTGATTGGTGCGCAACTGATTGTCCGCGGGGATGAAACCGCGCTCGTCCACCGTTACGCCAGCATGCTCCGCGGCGATCCAACCGCCGTTGGGCACCCGGCCCACGGCAACCAGGACGCGGTCGAATACGCCGGGAGCCGGCGCCTTGTCGCCCTCGAAATCGACCTCAATGCCGTCGGCGCGCGCTTGCGCCGACGTCACCATCACGCCGGTATGAATCGCCGCGTAGCGCTTGCGGATGCGCCGTTCCAGCGGTTTGAGCAAGTCGGCGTCGGGACCCGGCATGAGCCGGTCCAGCGCTTCCACCACCGTGATCTCGCTGCCCAGCGCGGCATACACGGTAGCCATTTCCAGGCCGATGATCCCGCCGCCGATCACCAGCAGTCGCTTGGGAATTTCGTCCAGCAACAACGCGCCGGTGGAATCCATGATCCGCGGATCGTCAGGTAGGTTGGGCAAAGGCCGGCTTTGCGAACCGGCGGCGATGATGCACTGCTCGAATTCAAGCATTTCGGCGCCCGCTGGCGTTTGAATCGTCAGTTCGTTACGACCCGCGAATCGTCCAGCACCTTCAACAACCGTAACCTTGCGCTGCTTGGCCATGCCGGCCAATCCGCCCGTGAGCCGACCCACCACGCTCTCCACCCAGGCGCGCGATGCCGCCGGATCGACTTGCGGCGGCGCATACGCGATTCCGGCTTCGCCCAGATGTTCGGCCTCTTCCATGACGCGCGCCAGGTGCAACAGCGCCTTGGACGGAATGCAACCCACGTTCAGGCACACGCCGCCCAAGGTTGGATAGCGTTCGACAAGCGTCACTTCCATGCCCAGGTCGGCGGCTCGGAAAGCCGCCGTGTAGCCGCCGGGCCCCGACCCCAGTACGGCCAATTGCGTCTTCACTCGCTGTCCTCCTGCGCGGCGCCGCCGTCGGGCGCTGCAAGCAGACCGTCCACATCCGCAAGCAGTTGCGCCAGGCGCGTGGTGAAACGCACGGCGGTAGCGCCGTCGATCACCCGGTGATCGTAGGACAGCGATAGCGGCGCCATCAGCCGGGGCTCGAACTCGCCGGCGCGGTAAACCGGCGCCATGCGGGCTCTCGATACCCCCAGGATCGCCACCTCGGGAGCGTTGATGATGGGCGTAAACGCCGTGCCGCCTATGCCGCCCAGGCTCGAAATCGTGAACGAGCCGCCCTGCATCTCGCTGGGAGCGAGTTTGCCCTCACGGGCCTTGGCAGAGAGCTCCTGGAAGGCCTGCGCCAGCCCGCGGACGTCCAATTGGTGGGCATCGCGAATGACCGGCACCAGCAGACCGCGTTCGGTGTCGGCCGCGAAGCCCAGGTGCACGAACTTCTTCAAGGCCAGCGAAGCTCCGCCGTCAACCAGGGAGGAATTCAACACCGGAAATTCTTCAAGGCAGAGTACCGTGGCGCGCGCCACAAAGGCCAGGAACGTCAGCCGGATGCCTGCCGCAGCGAGTTCCGGCTTCATTTCCTTGCGGCGCGCTTCAATCTCCGTGATATCGGCCTCGTCGTGCTGGGTAACGTGCGGGAGGTTCACCCAGCTCGCCCAGAGTCGCGGACCCGATATTTTTTGCACACGGCCCAGCGGCACAACCTCGATCTCGCCGTGGGCCGCGAAATCCAACTCCGGCACCTGCGGCATGCCTGCACCGGGCGCGCCGCGTTCCAGGGCCAGCTTGACCCAGGCTTTCACGTCGGCCTTGCGTATGCGGCCCTTGAGCCCCGAGCCTTTAACCGCGGCCAGGTTCACGCCCAATTCGCGCGCGAACTTGCGCACTGCCGGCGAGGCGTGAGCCTTTGAAAACCCCTCTTCGTCGATCGGAGGCAGTCCCCCTGCATCCGCCGACGCCAGTTGCTGGGCCGCAGCCGGTGTGGGAGCGACAGGGGCGGTGGTTGCGGGTTGCGCAGGCGCATCAGCAGCGGATGCCGACGGCGTCTCGGTCGGAGCCGGCTGCGCAGCGCCGGCCTCCGCCGGCTGTTCCGCCGATGCTTCAAGTTCGGCGATAACGTCGCCTTCGTTGACCTGATCGCCAACGGCCACCTTGAGACTAATGATTCGCCCATCGACCGGCGAGGGCACGTCCATGGCCGCCTTGTCGGTCTCCAGCGTAATCAGCGGGTCGTTGGCCGCGACCTCATCCCCGGCCGCGACTGCAACCTCCACCACCTCCACATCGGTGAATTCGCCCAGGCCGGGCACACGAACTGCAGTGGCTTCAGCCATGACGGGCCGTGTGGTATTCGCTAACTTCGCTCAATGTCGCTCTTATGGGATTTAATTGAATCTTATTTCGCTTATCTTCGTGTTTCACAGCGTAACCGGATCAGCCTTTTCGGGATCGATCTCCCACTTCTCTATCGCTTCGGTAACTGTCGCCGGCGCGATTCGTCCTTCCGCCGCCAATGCCGAAAGAGCGGCGGCGGCAATGTAGCGCGCATCCACTTCGAAGTGGTTGCGCAATGCCGAGCGCGCATCGCTGCGCCCATAGCCGTCAGTACCCAGCGTCAAGAAGCTGCCCGGCACCCACTGCCGAATTGAATCGGGCAAGGCCGCCATGTAGTCGCTGGCGGCCACGAATGGGCCGTTTACGCCTTCGAGCGCCTCGGTCAGGAACGAACGGCGCGGCGGCGCCTTCGGGTTTAGGCGGTTATGGCGCTCGCAAGCCATCCCGTCGCGGCGCAACTGGTTATAGCTGGTAACCGACCATACGTCGGCCTGCACGCCAAAATCCTCGCGCAACAAGCCGGCGGCGGCAGAGACTTCGTTGAGAATGGCACCGGACCCGAACAACTGCACCCGCTCGCCCGTCTCGGAGTCTTCGTCTGCTGCGGGCAGACGGTAGATGCCCTTGAGAATGCCCTCGCGCGCGCCGCGCGGCATGGCCGGCTGCCGGTAATTGTCGTTCATCGTGGTGATGTAGTAGAAGACGTTCTCCTGGCGCTCGGCCATGCGCCGCAACCCGTCCTGAATGATCACCGCCAATTCGTAGGCGTAGGCGGGATCGTAAGACAGGCAATTCGGCACCGTGGCGGCTGCCAGGTGGCTGTGGCCATCCTGGTGTTGCAAACCTTCACCGGCCAGCGTGGTCCGCCCCGAGGTGCCGCCGATCAGGAACCCGCGCGATTGCGAATCGCCGCCCGCCCAGATGAAATCGCCTATGCGCTGAAATCCGAACATCGAGTAGAAGATGTAGAACGGGATCATCGGCAGGCCATGATTGGTATACGAAGTCCCGGCGGCCAACCAGGAACAGAACGACCCGGCCTCGTTGATACCCTCTTCCAGAATCTGTCCCTTGCGGTCTTCGAAGTAGGCCATCAACTGCTCGGAATCCTGCGGCGTGTAGAGCTGACCCACCGAGGAATAGATTCCCAACTGCTTGAACATGCCCTCCATGCCGAAGGTGCGGGCCTCGTCCGGCACGATGGGAACGATGTGCTTGCCGAGCTCCTTGTCCCGCACCAGCGTCTGCAGAATACGCACCAGCGCCATGGTGGTGGAGATCTGCCGCGAGCCGCTGCCCGCCGTAATCGACTTGAATGCGCGCAAGGCAGGCGCCTTCAGACGCTGTGCCTTGGTCCACCGTTGCGGCATGAACCCGCCCAGCCGCCGGCGGCGTTCCTTGAGGTAGCGAATCTCCTCGCTGTCCTCGTCGGGCATGCGGAACGGGATTTCGCCGCGCTTGAGGGCGTCGTCGCTGACAGGGATATTGAAACGGTCGCGGAATTCTTTAAGCGCGTCGAGGTCGAGTTTCTTGGCCTGGTGCGCGGTCATGCGGCTCTCGCCACCCTCGCCCATGCCGAAACCCTTCACGGTCTTGGCCAGAATCACCGTAGGCCGCCCTTTCTGGCGCAGGGCGCGCTCGTAGGCGGCGTATATTTTTACGCGATCGTGGCCGCCTCGGTTGAGCAGTTCGATGTCTTCGGTGGACATGTGGGCCACCAGGTCCTTCAACCCCTCTATCGCGCCGAAGAATTTCTCGCGCGTGTATTCGCCGCCCAGCGCCTTGCAGTTCTGGTACTCGCCGTCCACGCATTCCTCCATGCGCCGGCGCAGCAGGCCATTGCGGTCGCGCGCCAGCAACGGATCCCAGCGCGAGCCCCAGATCGCCTTGATCACGTTCCAGCCGGCGCCCAGGAAGGCTGCTTCCAGTTCCTGGATGATCTTGCCGTTGCCACGCACGGGGCCATCCAGCCGCTGCAGGTTGCAGTTGACCACGAACACCAGGTTGTCCAGGCGTTCGCGCACCGGCACGGTGATCGCGCCCAGCGACTCGGGCTCGTCCATCTCGCCGTCACCCAGCATGCACCAGACGCGCCGGCCGCCCATGTCGGCCAGCCCGCGATGTTCGAGGTAGCGCATGAAGCGCGCCTGGAAGATAGCCATCATCGGGCCCAGGCCCATGGAGACGGTCGGGAACTGCCAGAAGTCCGGCATCAGCCAGGGATGCGGATACGAGGACAAACCGCCGCCGCCGACTTCCTGGCGGAATCCGGCCAGTTGTTCGCGGCTCAGACGACCCTCCAGGTAGGCGCGGGCGTAGATTCCCGGCGAGGAATGCCCCTGGAAATAGACCAGATCGCCGCGGCTATCCTTGGTGGGCGCGCGCCAGAAGTGGTTGAAACCCACTTCGTAGAGCGTCGCGGCCGAGGCGTAGGTAGCGATGTGGCCGCCGTATTCGGAGCTCTTGCGGTTGGCATGCACGACCATGGCCATCGCATTCCAGCGGATGTAGTTCTCGATCCGCCGTTCCATGGCCACGTCGCCGGGATATTCGGGCTGGTCGGCGCGGTCTATGGTGTTGAGGTAAGCAGTGTTGGCGGCATAAGCCATGTGCGCGCCGGAACGGCGAGCGCGGTCGGTAATGCGATTGAGCAGGAAAGCGGCACGCTCGGGCCCCTGCGCGCGCAGAACGGAGTCGATCGACTCCAACCATTCGCGTGTTTCCAGCGGGTCGGCGTCGTGGAAGGGATGCGCTCGTACGTCGGGGTCGTCTGGCATAAAATCAGCCCGGAACAATCACGCCTGAGCATAGCGGGAGCGGCCCGCTGTCCTGCCCCGCGGATTGACAATGACGCCATCCATTGGGCCACGAGACACGAAACTGGATTTGCCGATGCAAGCTCCCTGGGCTCTGAAGGACCGCTTCCGCGGTTTCCTGCCGGTGGCGGTGGATGTGGAAACCGGCGGCATCGACCCGGACCGCAATGCCCTGCTGGAAATTTCCGCGGTGCTGTTCGCGGTTGGAGACGATGGCCAATTGGCGCCTTCCGAGCATGTGTGGCTACACGTTCTACCCTTCAAGGGCGCCGTAATCGAGGAAGACGCGCTGCGCATCAACCGCATCAAACCGGACCATCCGCTGCGCCCTGCCGTGCCCGAGCGCGAGGCCCTGCGGCGCGTTTTTCGCGTCGTACGCAGGGAACTGAAGGCCACCGGCTGTTCACGCGCCATATTGGTAGGCCACAATGCGCACTTCGACCTGGCGGTGGTGAACGCCGCCATTCAGCGCAGCGGCATCAAGCGCAATCCGTTTCATGCGTTCAGCGTCTTCGATACCTGCACGCTGGGTGGCGCGGTGTACGGACAGACCGTAATGAGCCTGGCCGCGCAGGCCGCAGGGCTCGAATGGAACGAAGATCGGGCGCATTCCGCGCTCTACGACGCGCAATGCTGCGCGCAACTCTTCTGCGAAGCTGTCAACCGAATCAACAATCAATCCAATCCCGCCCTGCCCTGAACGGCGGGGCTAGCAAGCCGCGGCGGAATGCAGCGTCGCGCCGAGGCGGGTCGAACGCAGCGGGGTTTCTGCCACGGGGTTTAGTCCAGATCTTGGACAAGCTCCAGCAACTCGCCGCTGCGCGCCATCTGGGTAACGATATCGGCGCCCCCAACCAGTTCCCCGCGCACGTAAAGCTGCGGAAACGTGGGCCAGCTCGAATATTCCTTCAGTCCCTGACGAAGATCCGGATCCTGCAGAATGTCCACATAGGCGAAGCGTTTTCCACACTGGCGCAGCGCCGCCACGACTTGGGCTGAGAACCCGCACTGCGGGAAATCCGGCGACCCCTTCATGTAGAGCAGTAGCGGAAACTCGCCGACTTGCTTGCTGATGCGCTCCTCTAATTGCTTGTCCTGCATGGCTGTGAATTACGTTCCGAAATAATGGCGCAATTATAGGACACCCGTCCCGGCCATGCCCTCGCCTGCGCCGCGGCCAAAAACCTCGCGAACGGAGTTGTGGCAGAATCTGCTTTTTCGGATTGGACTGAGAGGGGAAGTCATGAACCCATTGAATACGCTCACCGGCACGCTCGTTAGCGGACTGGTACTTTCGCTTGTGATCATGGGCATTGCCGCCGGCACCGGCAGCTCGATGGCCGGTGCAAACATGGCCAATTCACTTCTGATCTGGCTTCACGTGGTGGCCGGCATCACCTGGATCGGCCTGCTTTACTACTTCAATTTCGTGCAGGTTCAGGCCCTGGCAGACGCGGCCTCGGACGACGACGGGCCCAACGGCGCCGCCATTACCCGCTATGTCGCCCCGCGCGCGCTTTGGTGGTTCCGCTGGTCGGCGCTCGTGACCTGGCTCGCCGGAGCCACCTTCCTGCTGCACCGCGGCGATTTCTTCAACGCCTTCTCGTTGGGCCTGGTGCCCGGCGGCGGCGACGCCGTTTACGGTCTGACCATTGGCGTTGGCGCCTGGCTCGGCAGCATCATGCTGTTCAACGTCTGGTTCGTTATCTGGCCCAACCAAAAGCGGGTGCTGGGTCTGGTGGAAGCCAGCGCCGAGGAAATCAACAAATCCCGGCGCACCGCCTTCGTGTTCTCGCGCACCAACACACTGCTCTCCATCCCCATGCTCGCCAGCATGGTCGGCGCCGGCCACGGCACGATTTTCTGACCGCATTATGCAGGCTTGGACCCAAGAGGTGGCCTGACACGCTGCCCTTCGAAACAAGAGCCCGCCACATGGCGGCGGATATTTCTTCGCGTCGGCGCATGAACCGATTACAGGGCTTGGTACTTGGTGCGTTAGCCACCTTTGCTTTCGCGGGCTCGGCGGCTCCACCGGGCGAAGGCGACGGCACCTACATTGTGTGCCCGTGCCGGCTGGAAAGCGACGGTGAAACGCTGCGGCTCACCGCCGGCGTACGCAGCTACTGGAGCAAGCCGAACATTACACTAAGGTTTACGGTCGTCGCCTCAAGCGGAGAGGAGGATGTCGACTCCCGGGCGCAACCGACCGAGACCATCGCTACCATTGAACTGAGCAGCGGCGTTCAGTCCCAAGAACTGATTGCTCCGCAAACGTACGAGACCTCGCTGGCGGCAGGGCATGAGGGGCGGCGCCACCTGTACATCCACCTGGATGCGCCCATAAACGAAACTTGGCGCCTATTGGACCGGGTCTCGATGGAAAGTCCTGCAGATTTGGACAGTGCGTTCGACATTCGCGATCTCGACTATCTGAGGGATACCGATGGGGACGGCGTAGGTGACGCCAATGAACGCCTCATGGACACCGACGCCACGGACCCAACCTCGACACCGCCGCACGATGTCGAAATCGACGCGCTGGCTTTCTACAGCAAGAACTGGTCCATCTTGTATGACCACGACCCATTCGCACGCATTGCGCATTCCTTCGCTCTGACCAACGCCTATCTGCGAGACAGCGGGGTTCAATTCCAATTTCGAGTGGTAGGCGCTGTAGAGACGGAAAAAGATAATATTTTTAGCCTGGGAGCACGGGCTCGAGACGATGCGAACAGTCACGGCAGCGACATGTACGCGATGTTTCGGATTGCAGCACCCTCAGAGTCCCGTCTTTGCGGAATAGCTTATGTGAATACGTTTTATCAACGGGGGCACATGCATGCCAGCGAGCTAAGAAGCTATCGACAAAGTCCTCACTGGAACTTGGCTCAAGTGCTGGGCAGATGCTCGGCAAAGGTGCTGGCGCATGAACTGGGTCACGTGATGGGGCTTGCCCATTCCAAGTGGCAGAACGAAAAAGGCACTTGGCGTTGGTCGCGCGGTCATGCCGAAGCGGGAGATTTCAATACGATCATGAGCTACACCTTCGGCGGATCACACCGGGTGGGACTGTTCTCGAACCCGAACGCATCATGCTCCGGTTTCGCCCGTGATGCGAAGCCATGCGGCATCGACCGGGAGCTGGCGGCTGCAGCGGACGCCGTAACCAGTCTCAACGCCGTCCGCTACCAGTTCGTGCGCGTCCGCGACAGCAAACCCGATACCGATGGCGACGGTTTCGTGGATGCGGTCGACGATCTTCCGGACGATCCCTCCGAATGGCGGGACACCGATGGCGACGGCGTGGGCGACCGCGCGGACGAGGACGACGACGGCGACGGCGTACCGGATGCCGAGGACGCCTTTCGACTTGATGCCACCGAATCTTCCGACGCCGATGGGGACGGCATCGGCGACAATGCCGATGAGGACGACGACAACGACGGATTCAGCGACGCCGAGGACGCCTTCCCGCTGGATGCGACGGAATGGACCGATTCGGACGGTGACGGCACGGGCGACAATGCCGACGCGTTTCCATTGGATGCGTTGGAGACCTCCGATACTGACGGGGACGGGGTGGGTGACAACGCGGATAACGACGACGACAACGACGGTGTGGAGGACGGCGACGATGCCTTTCCTCTTGATCCTAATGACTGGCAGGATGCCGACGGGGACGGCGTGGGAGACAACGCCGATATCTGGCCCACCAATCCTGACCGAAGCGATCTTGCGTCCTACGAGTTTGTCGGCGAGAAAGCCGGGACGTATGCCCACCTAGTGCCTGGTATGTGGACGGGCCCAGCCGGAGACAGCGCTTACGTTTTGCTTGGGGAGCCTCGCTACGATGCGCTCAGAGAGAACGTGGATTCGGATACCGATGAAGGTGCGGCGTATGTGATAGCCCGCAGTGACCTTGATCATCTGGACTTGGCGGATGGCTTGCGGGATCGAGTGATTCATCTGGCCAACATCACACACGGCAGATCCTCCTGGCGTCTGATCGGTGAACCAGATAGCTCTACCGGAGAGGCGCTGGTATCCAGTGGCGACATGGATGGCGATGGTCTAGCCGATGTGCTGGTGGGAGCGCCTGGATTCCGCCTAGTGCCGGAGTATGGAATCAGCGAAGAGCGCGCGAACGGTGCAGTTTACTTCGTATCGGGTGCCGATCTGCCCGCGGCAGACGCTGCGGACGGAATATCAGATCGAAACGTCCAACTCGAACTGGTCGTGCAGGGCAGCGGATCGTTCAGGCTGACCGGGGAGAGTGCCGGTCACTACGCCGGAAGCAGCGTGGTGGCCTTGCCGGACCGGGACGGCGACGGGAAATCTGAGATCCTGTTGGGGGCTCCAAGTTCGTACCCTGAGAACGAGCAGGACAGTCCAATACACCACGAAGGTGCGGCTTATTTGCTGGCGAGTAGCGATATCAAAGCGGCGGACGTTGCCGATGGCGATGCGGATGGGCGGATCATGCTGCGGCATGTGGTCGCCAGGCCCAATTCTTATGGGTTCCTGCGCGAACGCCAAGGCGACCGCGCCGGGGCGCAACTCGCCATGATCGGTGATTCAGACGGTGACGGCATACCCGATATCCTGATCGGCGCCGGCAGGCTGCAACCGGATGAGTGGAGGCGCTTAAGGGATCCGGGCGGCGCAGCCTACTTCCTTTCTGGCGCGCGGCTGGCTGATCTGGACGCGGCGGATGGATCCACCGATGGCTCCATCCAGCTTGGGCTAACGGCAGGCAGCAACACCTACCGGTTTGCCTCAGAAACCGCAGGCTTCAATATTACGTACTTCGGAAGCTTCGTGAAAGCACTTGGAGACATCAACGCGGACGGCCGCGCGGACTTTGCGATCGGATCTGACTACAACAATTCTCGGAATTCGGTGCTGGTATCCGGCGCCGAGCTACCCGCGCTGGACGCGGCGGACGGTGTTGTGGATGGTCGCATTGAGGCCGCGAACATAGCCGGGTTGCCCGAGTCCGCCAGGCTGGATGTCGCTGGAGAGAATCTGCGCCCGGGATACAGCAGCACCAGAGGCGAAGCGCCGGTCCTGTTGGAACTAGGCGCCCGCGACGGCGGCTCCTTCTGTTTAGCTGGCGAGGTGTACCTGTATACCGCCTCAGCGCTCGCTCGCGCCGACGTAAACGCAGGTGGCGTCGTGAATCGGCAAGCCCTGCGAGAAGATAGCGACACGTATTGGATGCGCGGCGCGGCGCCGTACGACAGGCTGGGCCAATATTACGGCGACGCCGGGACGGATTTTGACGGAGACGGGGATACCGACATCTTGCTGACTGCATCGCGCAGGTGGCGGCTCGACGGACGGGACGAATGGCGCCCTCATAGCGTTTACCTGCTTATGGCGGCTGACTTCGCAGCGCTGGATGCTTCGGACGGTGAGTCGAATCGGCGAATGCATTTTGCAAACTTTGCCGGCGACACGGATGGCGACGGGCTTTCCAACACGCTCGACAAGGACGACGATGGTGATGGCGTCCTCGATGTCGAGGACGCCTTCCCGCTTGATGCCGCAGAGTGGAGTGACTACGATGGCGATTGCTTGGGCAATAGCGCCGACCCGGACGACGACAACGACGGCGTTATGGACGCCAGAGACGCCTTTCCGCGTGATCCACTCGAATTCCTGGACACCGACGGCGACGGCGCGGGAGACAGCGCAGACACAGACGATGACGGCGACGGCATTGCCGATACCGAAGATGTCTTTCCCCTGGACGCTTCGGAATGGGCGGATTCAGACGGCGATGGGCTGGGCGACAATGCCGACGCTTTCCCCGAAGATGCGGCGGAAACCAGCGACGCTGACGGCGACGGGCTGGGCGACAACACCGATCCGGACGACGACAACGACGGGGTACCCGATGCTTCGGATCTGGCGCCCCTGGATGCTTCGCGGAGCGATCTTCTGTCTTACGAGTTTGTTGGCGAACAAATGGCCAGTTCGTTAGGAGTTTTTAATGAAGTAGCTCTGACGGCTGGGGCTTGGTGGGGCGAAGGCGGGGAGAAAGCCTTGGTACTACTGAGTAAGTCCGGATTCTCTGGCGCCGGCAGTGAAGGCGTCACGCACCTCATTGCGCGCAGTGACTTTGAACGCCTGGACCGTGCGGACGGCCTACGGGATCGGGTGATTCATCTGGGCAACATCGCACATGGTGAGTCCTCCTGGCGCCTCGTCGGCGAGCCGGAAAGCTATTCTGGAACAACAGTGATTTCCCGCGGCGACATGGACGGCGATGGCGTCGCGGATGCGCTTGTCAATGCTAGTAATAGTCTTTCTTACAGAAGTGCAGGCATGATTTATTTCGTGTCCGGCGCCGATCTGCCCGAAGCGGATGCAGCGGACGGTGAAGCGGATCGAAACGTGCGACTCGAACTGGTCGTGCAGCGAGGAAATTCATTCAAGTTGATCGGAGAGGGTCCTTACCAGCTTGCGGGCCAAAGCCTGGCCGTACTGCCCGATCAGGACGGCGACGGGCGACCAGAGATACTTGTCGGCGCTCCAGGTCTGAAGGATGACCGTCTCGAATTTGTGCATTACGAGAGCGCAGCCTACCTGCTCGCGAGCGGCGATATCGAAGCGGTGGATGCTGCCGACGGTGAAACGGATGGCCGAATCGAACTGCGCCACGTGGCCGACGGGACCAATTCCTACCGATTCCTTCGTGAGCGCAAAGGCGACCGCGCGGGCAGTGATCTCGCCGTGATCGGCGATGCGGAGGGCGACGGGATAGCGGACATCCTGATCGGTGCCAACGCGCCGGGAGTTAATAGGAATACAGAAGGCGTCGTCTATCTTCTGTCCGGTGCCCGCCTCAGGGATCTGGATGCGGCGGACGGATTCATCGACGGGACCATCCGCCTCAGGCTGGCGGCAGGCAGCGGCGCCTACCGGTTCGCGCCGGAGTCCACGGCCTCGTCGAACCATGCCTTTGGGAGTTACTTGAGAGCGGTTGGGGACATGAACGCAGACGGCCTCGCGGACTTCATGATCGGCTATGGGATCAATAAATCGGTGCTGGTGTCCGGCGGCGCGCTACCCGCAATGGACGCTGCGGACGGTGCCGTTGATGGCCACATCGAGTACGCGCAGATAGCCAGTATCTCCGATTCCATCAGCCTGAATATCGACGGAATGGACCTGCGGCCTGCGCATGGCGCTGCCGAAATCGACTCGGCACTCCTGATCGAACTGCGTGGCCGTCACGGCGACTACGTCTGCAATACTGGCAAGGCCTACTTATACTCCATGAAGGCAGTCCAGCGGGCCGCATTGAACGCAGACGGGACCGTGAACCGGCAAGTGCTGATGGATGATAGCGACACGTACCGGATACGCGGAGCTGCACACTTCGACCACCTTTCCAGCTTCAGCTTGGACAGTCAAGGCCTCGCGCACTTTGACCGAGACGGGGTCGCCGACGTCTTGGTCGTTGCCAGTCGCTTCGCACGGCGCGACGGAGTCGAGCACTGGCGCCCCCCTAGCGCCTACCTGCTCATGGGTGCGGATCTGGCGGCGTTGGACAGAGCGGACGGATCGGCGGACCGGAGGTTGCACTTGGCGAACTTCGCGGGGGATACCGACGGGGACGGACTACCGAACGCGCTGGACCCGGACGACGACGGCGACGGCATACCGGACCTTGAGGACGTCTTTCAGCTCGACGCCGCAGAGTGGAGCGACCTGGACCGCGACTGCATCGGCAACAATCGCGATACCGACGACGACAACGACTACATTAGCGACGACCTTGACGCTTTCCCGCTGGACCCATACGAATCCGCCGACACAGACGGCGACGGCATCGGCAACAACGCGGACACCGACGACGACGGCGACGGCGTAGCGGATGAGCAGGACGCTTTCCCGCTGGACCCTGCCCGCTCCGCGCTGCGCTCCTTCCAATTCCAGGCGGAAACCGCAGGCGACCGGCTCGGGCATGCGCTGGCCGCTATCGGAGACCTGGACGGCGACGGGACATCCGAGATCGCGCTGGGAGCGCCCCGGCATTCGGCTGGGGGTGCGGTGTATGTGCTCTCGCTTGCCGAGACCGGCGCGAGCGACCTTGCGGATGAATCAGGCGATGGCGTAATCCCGATGGCCGGCATCGCCGCTGAGCATAGCTCTTGGAAGCTCGTGGGCGAGGATGGGCAGGAGGCTGGCGCAGCAGTATTCCCGGTCGGTGATATGGACGGCGATGGGACGCTGGAATTCGGGGTGGCTGCGGGATTCGGCGGCCTGCAGTCGGTGTATCTGATCTCGGGCGCGAATATCGCCGGAGCTGACGCCGCGGACGGCGCGACCGATGGCGTGGTCAAGCTGGACCTGCTGATGCGGCAGACTGGCGCCCGACGCAGTGTGAGCGGGCTGCGCAGAGCAGCGGATGAGCCATTAGCTGCCATCGGCGACGCCGACGGAGATGGGCGCGCCGATGTGCTGCTGTCGGAACCGGCAGCGAATGATGCAACGGGCCTGGCTGGCCTGATCCTTGGCGAGCCGGGAGCAGAGGCTCGTTACGATTGGCAATTCTCCGGTGAACAGGCGGAGGATTTCGCCGGAAGGGCGTACCAGGCCGCCGACTTCGACGGCGATGGTCTGCCCGACTTAGCGGTTGGCGCACCCGGGCACGACGGCGCGGAACCCGATACAGGCGCGGCATACCTGATCGGCAGCCGCGACTGGCAAGCGGTCGACGCCGCGGACGGGGCCGCGGACGGCCACATCAATCTTGGCAGAGCCGCCGCCGAGCCGCATTCCTGGAAGCTGTTGGGCGAATCCGCGGCGGCTGGGCTGGGCCGGAACCTGTCGCTCGGCGACCTCGACGGCAACGGTCAGCCGGACTTGGTGCTACTTGCCGGAACCACGGATGGAAAGTCCGGCGCCACTCTGTTCGCCGTTTCCGGAGACGCAAATCGACTGGCCGAGCTTGATGCGAGCGACGGCACTTCCGACGGGCAGGCACTGCTGCGCCGCACCGAGAACCGCCCCGGGCGCTGGACCTTCGACTTGCCCGCCGGCGAGCGCGCCCAAGCCAACACTGGAGATTTCGATGGTGATGGACGCAGCGACCTGCTCATCGGCTTGCACCCGGAATACTACGACGATGGCGTTTGCGCGTATCTGTTAGCCGCTGCCGACCTGTTTGCAGAGTCGCACACAACCAGCGCCATGCGGCTTGATGGCGTTATCCAATATTCGCGCTCCTATGCGCTGCGCGATTGCCCGTCATGGGGCGATACGGCTCCCAGCCTGCAAGCGCCTGCCGATGTGGACGGCGACGAGCATCCCGACATATTGCTCGGCATCCACGACTCGCTTGACGGCGGCGAGGTCTACCTGATATCGGGCGCCGACCTCGCCGCGCTCGATCAACTTGATGGCCAGCGCGACCGGGTGCTTTCGTTGTCCAGGATAACCCGCAATCCGCCGTCGGATTAGCTTGCAGGCGGCTTTAGGGGGTCAGGCGCATGGAGAAGTCGCAGGCCTGAATGTGCTTGGTGAGGGCGCCGCAGGAGATGCGGTCCACGCCGGTGGCGGCAATGGCGGCGATGCTGTCTTCGGCTATTCCGCCTGACGCTTCGAGTATCGTTTCGCGGCTGCGGCGGTCGCGTTCGCGGACGGCTGCGGCCATCTGATTCAGGGAGAAGTTGTCGAGCATCACCCAGCGGGCGCCGGCGTCCAGCGCCTGGGTGAATTCATCCAGGTTGCGCACTTCTACCGTGATGGGTATTTCGGCATGGGTGCGCGAAGCGGCTTCAAGCGCGGCGCCAACGCCTCCGGCTGCGGCGATGTGGTTTTCCTTTAACAACACCGCGTCGTAAAGGCCCATGCGGTGATTGGTTCCGCCGCCCACCCGCACCGCATATTTCTGGGCCTGGCGCAATCCCGGCAGGGTCTTGCGGGTATCGAGCAGCAGCGCGCCCGAGCCTTCAATCGCCTTGCTCATGCGCCGGGTACGGGTCGCAACCGCCGACAGCATCTGCACGAAATTCAACGCCGCGCGCTCGCCGCTCAGCAGGGCGCGCACCGCGCCGCGCAACTCGCATACCACACCGCCGGGCTCAGTGAACGCGCCCTCCGCCACCCGCCAGTGGATGACGACACGCTCATCAAGCGCCGAAAAAACCTCTTCGAACCATGCGCGCCCGCACAATACGCAGGCTTCGCGCGCCACCACAACCGCAGTAGCTTGCGAGGATTCCGACAGCAGCTCAGCGGAAACGTCGCCGCCGCCCAGATCCTCGCGCAGCGCCCGCCGCGCGTCCTCGCGCACCGCGTCCATAGGCGGCTGCGGCACCGGTGCGCTGCACCTGGTCATTGCTCAGAAGCAGGAGCCGACCTGGCATGGCGTCGCGCGCAAATCGCGCAAACACGCTCGCCACACGGCGCGGACTGGCGCAATATCAGTATCAAGCCTGGATGAAAACGTTCAGCAGCGTGGCGCGGACCAGCAGCGCTGCATCCCGCTCCCGTGTCAGTTCCGCCTCGACCACGGCCTGGCGGCGGCCGCTGTGTATCACCCTGCCCTCGCCCAGAAGCGGCTCGTCCATAGGCACGGCCTTGAGGAAGTTGGCCGAGATCTGCGCGGTGCCGAAAAGACGTTCCCCGCAAGTTAGAAAGGTAAGCGCACCGCACACATCGTCCAGCATCGCCAGCGCAAATCCGCCTTGCAGGCAGCCGTTGGGGTTGGCCAGCGCCGGCGGAGGGCGGAAGCGCCCAACCGCCACGCGGCGCTCCGTGTCCACCGACAGCAGTTCGCCGCCCAGCGCCGCGCGGCTGCTGAGCCGCGGCAGCTTCGAGACATCAATGCCCGCAGTCAAGGCTCAGCCCGACACGCCGCGGAGATGCCGCAAGCAAGGACTTCGCACCAGCGCCGCGCGCGTCATCAATCCAGCGCATTGCCCAAACGCTCGGCCAGAGCCGCCACTTCGGCGGGGTCGGCCTGACTCACCTCGGGGTAGTCCGTGAAACGTTCGGGAATCTTGATGGTGGCGTCGATGCCCATCTGCTCGGACTGCACAGGCACGCCCTGCGCCGACTTGGGCGCAGAGGGGTCGAGCACGAAAGCCTGCCCGGAGGGATTAAGGATGATGTCGGACACCGGCTGTACGCGGCTCGAAATCGCCCACTCCACCGAGTCCATGTCGTAGGGATTGACGTCCGGCCCCACCACGATCACCAGTTTGGCGGTGCGTCCCCAGCGCCCGGCGGCGCCCCATACCGCGTGCAGCACATACTTGCCGAACTCCGAATGCGGCTTGGTGGCGCCGTCCACGCTCAACTGCACGATGTAGGTCATGTTGGGGGTCACCACCACGTCCTTGACCTCGGGAATCTTGCGCGAGAGATCGCTGAGCACCTCGCCTTCCACCGGCAGCAGCGCCAGGTAGTTGTGGTCGAAGGGCGGCACCATCTCCATGGTCGAATGCCAGATCGGGTTCTTGCGGTGGGTTATGTGGTTGACCTGCATCAACGGAAACACCTGCACCTTGTCGTAATAGCCCAGCGGGTTGGAGTGCCAGCCAATCTGCTCCTGCTCGCCGGGCAGGAAAACACCTTCGAGCACGTATTCGGCGCTTGCGGGAACCTCTATATCCACCGTATCGCACTTCACCAGCTTCAGTGATTCGCCGCGCAGCCCACCGGCGAAATCGTATTCGTCCTGACCGTAAGGCAGACCGGTAGCCGACGCCAGATGCAGGGCCGGATCGCAATTGCAGGCAATCGCGACCTCAAGCTGCTTGCCCGCGGCCAGCGCCTTGGCCAGGTGCAGGCCAATGTGATTCATGGGCGGGTTCCAGTAGGCGAACACTGCCAGGCAGCGGTCCTGATTGTGTTGCGAATATTCTCCGCCGGCCGGATGCTGCGCGTTCCACAACTGCGTGTAGCGGTACCAGCCCACGTTGCGCGCGCCGGTCTCCGGATCCTTGGTAATCGCGATGCCGTTGGTGATGTAGGCCGGTCCCTCCTTGCCGAACCAGACATGCGGTATCTGCTTGCCCAGCGATATGTCCTGTTCGGGAATCTTCACTTCCTTGCACGGCGCATCGGCGGCGTCCATTACGACCGGCTGGTGCCACTTGGCCGGGTCGGAAAGAATGCGCGCGTGCTTGCGCTTGGCTTCGAGGACATCTTCCTCGCCGATGCATAGCGAGGTGCGCAAGCGGCTGCCGTACGGATTGAACGCGACCGGTACCTCCGGCGTGTTGTAGCCGGTCAGATTCTCCAGAATCAGCGCCTTGTTGGGGCCGGAATGCAGCAGCGCCATGAGCGGCTGCAGGTCGGATTCATTCAGCGCCACGCTCAAAGGATGCGTGATGCGGCGCAATTCGTCCCGTTCTTCCAGCAGACTCAAGTAGGCGCGAAAATCGTCAAAGGCCATACATTCCTCCTGTTGGCGCTTGCGTACAGGCGCAGCCTAATGCAATTTAGTCTGTCTTGCCACGGGCCGGAAGGTGGAACGCCTCATTTGAACAGCAAAGGCGACAAGATTTACGACTGGCTGGCGTACCACGCGCGCTACAACGCGGACTCCCTGGCCTGCGTGGACCTCGGCAGCGGACGCCGATTCACCTATGCCGCAATGAACGAGCGCAGCACACGGCTGGCCACGGGCTTGGCCGCGGCGCACGGTGTTTCTAAGGGCGACCGGGTGGCCATCATTGCCGCCAACAGCACCGACTTCTATGAACTCATGTTCGCCTGCTGGAAACTGGGCGCGCTGTTCATGCCGCTGAACTGGCGGCTGCACACAAAGGAGATCGCCGCGCTGCTCGCGCACGGCCAGCCCAAGGTCCTGTTCTGCGACCAGGATTTCGCATCACTGGCCGAAGGATGGCGGCAGGAGGCGACGCTGATCCGCCGGCAAGGAAACGGGTCGGACTACGAGAATCTGATTTCCGATCACGGGCCCGAGGCGGTCATGCCGGAGCTCACGGGCGATGATCTGAACTGCCTCTTGTATACCTCGGGAACCACGGGCAGGCCCAAGGGCGTGATGTACAACTACCGGATGATCCATAACACGGTGCTCTGCGCCTCCCTGCACGCAGGCATGACGCGAGATTCGGTGAGCCTTGCTTACGCCCCGCTGTTTCATACCGCCGGCCTGAACGCGGCGGGCACGCCGCTGTTTCATTTTGGTGGCTGCGTGAATGTGATGCCCGGCTGGGACGCGCAACAGTGCCTGGACTACCTGGCCGATCCCGAGATGGGCATTACGCACTGCATCGGCGTTCCTACACACTACCTGATGATGAGCGAGCTGCCGAAATTCGAGAAAGCGCGTTTTCCGTCACTGGTTTGTCTCGGCGTGGGCAGCGCCCCGGTGCCGATGCAGTTGCTACGCACCTGGGAGGCCAAGGGCGTGCCGCTGGTGCAGTCGTACGGGCTTACGGAGTGTTTCAGCGTTACGCTTACCCCACCGCACCGAGCCCGCGAAATGCTGGGCTCAGCGGGCCACGCAATGATGCACGTGGAGTTGCAGGTCGGCGATGACGAAGGGTGGGAGCTTCCGTTCGGCGAAGTGGGTGAAGTGCAGTTGCGCGGGCCGGGCGTCACGCCCGGCTATTGGCGCGATCCGGAGCTCACGGCGGCGTCCTGGGTGAATGGCTGGTTTCGCACCGGCGACGGCGGGCGTATGGACGAAGATGGCACGCTGACGATAGTTGATCGCATAAAGGATATGTTCATATCAGGGGGCGAGAACATCTACCCGGCGGAAATCGAGCAGGTATTGGCGAAAATGCCCGCGGTCAGGATGGTGGGCGTAATCGGGGTGCCCGACCCCAAGTGGGGCGAGGTGGGCATGGCGATGGTGCAGCCCCGCAAAGGCATGACGATAACCGCCGAAGACGTGCTCGAACAATGCCGCGCCAACCTGGCGCGCTACAAGATTCCCAAGCACGTGAAGATCGTGAACGAACTGCCGATCAGTCCGCAGGGCAAGATAGTCAAGACGGAACTGCGGCGACGCTATGGATAAGCAAGTGTGAACAAGAACGCGCTTCCACCACAGGACAACCCATTCCGCACACCGGCCTTTCGGCGCCTGTTCGCGGCTCAGGTCATCGCGCTGGTGGGTACGGGATTCACGACCGTGGGCCTGCAACTGCTCGCCTTTCGAATGACCGGCGGGGAGGCGGCCCCGGTGCTGGCCACGGCGCTCTCGATCAAGATGGTCGCCTACGTGTTCCTGGCGCCGGTTTGCGGGGGACTCGCCCACCGCGCGTCGCGCAAGTCCATCCTGGTCAGTTGCGACGTGCTGCGCGCAGGGCTGGTTCTGCTGCTGCCGTTCGTGACCCAGGAATGGCACATATATGCATTGATCTTTCTGGTGCAGGCATTTTCGGCAGCCTTCAAACCGATTTTCCAGGCCGTCATTCCCACGGTACTGCCGGACACCGCCACCTACACGCGGGCGCTCTCGTACACGCGTCTGGCTTACGACCTGGAAACGGTCGGCAGCATGCTCCTGGCCATGGTCCTGATGGCTGCGGGTGGCGGCTTCGAATTGCTGTTCGAACTCAATTCCGCTGCCTTCCTGATTTCCGCCCTGCTCATCATTCTCACCCGCCTGGCGCCCATCGAGCCGGTGGCGCGGGCTGGCGGAATCCTGGAAGAAGTCACTTTCGGCGTACGTTCCTATCTGGCCACGCCCAGGCTGCGCAGCTTGCTGGCGCTCTACTTCGCCGTCGCCATGACCAGCGGCGCCGTATTGGTGAACAACGTCGATTACGTGCGCGCCGAGCTAGGCGGCGAGGACTGGATGGTGGCCGTAACAATGGCGGCCTACGGCGGCGGCTCGATGCTGGCCGCGCTTACCACGCCGCTCCTGCTGCGCCGCGCGAGAAGCCGGGTGCTGATGACCTGCGGCGCACTGCTGGCCGGCGCCGCCTGCCTGTTCCTGCTGCTGGCGCCCGGCCTGGCGCCGCTGATGGCACTGTGGGCGCTGATGGGCCTCGGCGCCTCCTGGGTCTATACGCCCGCCGGGAGGGTTGTGAACAAGTCATCCAACCCCGCCGATCTGCCGGCTTACTTTTCCGCACATTTTTCGCTTTCGCATACCGCCTGGCTGGCCGGCTACCCGCTGGCGGGATGGCTCGGCGCTTCATTCGGCTTGCCGGCGGCCGGTCTGATGCTGGGATTGACCTGCATCGCACTGGCCCTGCTTGGCGCACGGCTGTGGCCCCGCGAAGATGGCGGTGAGACCATGCACGAACATGCGGCAATGGAGCACAGCCACATGCACGTCCACGACCGCCACCACCAGCATTCCCACGCAGGCGAAGAGGGGCCGGAGCCCCACATGCATAAGCATCGGCACCGGCCCGTGCAGCATGCGCACGACTACGTAATCGATCTGCACCACCCGCGCTGGCCCGGCGCCTGAGCACACCGCGGCGCCAAACGGCGCGGGAAAACCAAGCTTAGCGGGCGGCCGTTGAGATTGCCTTCAGGTTACAGGTGTTGTCCAGCCAGTCGATCATCGCCGGATACATTTGCATGTAGTGGCGATAGAAAATTGTACCGAAGAAGTGATTGGCGCCCTCAAGCTCAATGTATCTGTGGCGCTTGCCATACTCCTTGAGCTTGGCGACAAACTTGCGGCTTTCGGCCACCGGCACCCGTTCGTCGATGTCACCGTGAATGACGAGTATGGGAATATCGACGCTGTCCACGTGGTCGAGCGGATTAAGGCCGTCCACAGTGGGCCGATACACTTTCTCGGCAAACGTCCCGGAGTCGGCCAGCCAAGCCCGGAAATACGGCAGATCCGCTACGCCCGCTCCGGCGATGGCGCACTGAAACGGGTTCGGATCCCGCAGCGCACCGACGAAAGCCGCGTAGCCACCGTAGCTCCAGCCGAAAATGGCGGCGCGGGCGGGATCGCCCAAGCCTCGCCCTGACAGGTAGGCGATGGCGTCTTCCAGGTCATCCTGCATCTCGTGGCCCCAGCGCGCATAGCCCGCCTCCAGATGCTCGCGCCCAAACCCTTCGGAAATGCGGAATTGCGGCTGAATGACCACGTAGCCGTGATGGGCAAGCAACTGCGCCCATACGTCAAAACCCCAGTAGTCTCTGGCCACCGGCCCGCCATGCGGCAGAACCACCAGCGGGAAAGGACCTTCGCCTTGCGGCACCGTCACCAACGCCGGAATTTCCAGCCCATCGCGCGCCTTGTAGCGCACCCACTCCACTTCGCTCAGCATGTCCGCGGTCAAGTAGGGCAGCGAACGACCCAGCAGGTCCAGCCGATTGTCCTTCAGCAGATACCACGACGGGGGCATCTTTGGCCCCTCGGCGCGAATGATCATGGTGGCGCCGTCGCGAGAACGCGATACGATTCTGTTATCCGTGTCCGGCAAGATTCCGTTTATAGCCTCGTAAAGCGCCTTTTCCTGCGGGTCCACCAAATACACGTCGCCTGCCTTCCCGGTAAACGTGAAACCGACAATGACCTCGTTCCTGTCTTCGTCCAGGCGGGTGCGGATTCCGGTGGCGTCGTATCGCGGATGCATGAACTGCAGTTCGCCGAACTGGCGCGTTTCAAGATCGTAGGTATAGATGCCGACCGTGTCCGTCTCGTGATTGGAGCGCACGTAGAACTCATTGCTGGAAGGCGGACCCACAAGGCGGAAAGCTTCGGCAATGCTGCTGGCGCTGTCCACATTGGCCTCGGTTCTGCCGATTTCGATCCACTCGGTCTCTCCCTTGAGGCGCGCCAGTTCGATAATGGCTTGAGCGCTCGCGTCGAAGCGCGCGGCGAGCCTGGGATCGCCATCCTCGTCCAGGTAGGTGATCGATATCCGGTTGCTGTTCCTGGCCACCCGCTGAGCGGAACCGGTCTCCACATTGACCCGGAAAATATCCGGCACCCTGTTCTGGTCGTCGTCGTAGGTAATCAGGATGTGATCTTCGTCTTTGGGCAGCATGTCGAACACCTGCGCGCCGCCAAACTGCTCCATGGTCCTGGCTATCTCGCTGCGCCGGTCAGCCCGTCTCCTCGGTATCTCGAGCCAGCGCCCGCCCTTCCTGTCCACCGTGGCGAGCTTGCTGACCTGGCGCGTGTCTGCGCCCAGCCGCTGCAGTGTTTCCACATCCTGGCGAAATCGCACGACTAGCCTGTCGTTGTTGGCCCAGGCGGCGGACACCAGTTCCATCCTGTCGCCGCCCAGCGTAACCGGCCGCTTCGCCATGTCGGCCAGTTCGTAGATCAGCAGAAACTGCTTGCCATCCTTGGCGAAGCGTTGCAGCGTGGACACGTGTTTGCCGTCCGGCGAAACCGCTGCCGCGCTCATCGCGGGCTCTTGCGCGAACGCTTCAAAATCGCTCAGCCCCTGCTGCGCCTGGCCCAAGGCCACAAGCGGCAACGCCAGGCCCAAGCCCAGCCCCAAACCATTCCGCGTCAACATCTGCAGCGGTTTCCGTGCAATAGCGCGTTGCCTCGGGCCAACCGCCGGACGATGCCTAGAATTGGGTCGCCACCAACAGGAAGGCACGCCTGCCCAGCAGGTCGTAACCCGCTCCCAGCGGAATATTGTTCAACTGAACTTCCGGGGCGCCGGCGTCCATCAGCGGAGGTTCCTCGTCGAACAGGTTGGCCACCCCTACGGTGATCGACCAGTTCCGAGGTTGCCAGCGCAGCGAAACGTTATGTGTCCAGTAGGATTCGGTCATCGCGAGAGGCCGGCACATGACGTTGAGTGTGGCACAGGGCACGCCTTCAAAGAAATCGCCCGGGTCGTCCTGCTCACCATGGATGTAGTTCGCACCCCAATTGAGGCGGAAAGCTCCGTAGGTAGCGAACAGCAGCGCGGACCCTTCCCATTCCGGCGCAACCGGCGTGGCGGCGTCGTCCTCCTCGGCCTCCAGGAAAATGAAGTTGTTTTCCAGCAGCCGCGTTACCCGCAGGTCCAGCTCCAGGTTCAGGTTGCGGTCGAACATGACGAAATCGCGCTGGAAGTAGAGGTTGTAGTCGATGCCCCGCGAGGTGATCGCGTTGATGTTGATGAAGCTGGCATCCACCTCTTCGATCAGGCCGTTGGCGCCGCGCCGTATGAAGCGGCAGAAGGCGCTGGTGTTGCCCGGATTCTCCACGTAGCAGTCGTTGACTATGAACCCGGTGCCGAGCAGGCTGATTGTGTCCTCCACCAGGATGTCGAAATGGGTCACGCTCAGGCGCAGGATGAACGAATCCCAAAAAGGCTGATCCAGCACCACGCCGTAGGTATAGGAGGTGGAGGTTTCCGGATCGATATCGAGCTGAACCTGCTGGCCTCCCTTGCGCAGGCGCTCCACGGAGTAGGTGGTATTGAACCCCTCCAGTCCAAGCGTGGTGGGATCCACGCCCTGCGCCCGGCAATTGTCGAGCACATCCTGCTCGCGCAAGTCGTCGTCCGGGTTGTAGGTGGCCGGCTGATTGGGATTCAGGGAGTCGATCCGCGCCCCCAGCGGCACCACGCAAGGATCGAAAATGGCTGCGAAGCCGGACGTGCCCGCCAGGAATTGCTCATGGGTGTTGGGCGCCCGGAACGAGGTGCCATACGTGCCGCGGAAGGAAATGCCCTCAAACGGCGAATATATAGCCTTGCCGCTGTAGGTTGTATCACTGCCGTAGGTGCTCTCGTCCGTCCAGCGTAGCGCCGCATTCAGCGACAGTTCCTCGGCCAGCGGGGCACTTTCGAGGAGTTGCAATTCGGTTTCCAGAAACAACTCGGTGATGTCGCGCTTGCCCACCGCGCCGCCGTCCTTGAAGTATGCGATCAGCAACCCGTCGCGCGCGACTTCGTTGGGCACCGAATCGATCTCGTCCTCGCGGTACTCGAAGCCGAGCACCAGCGGCACGGGCGTCTTGTTCCAGGGCAGCAGCGCCAGATCGCCCTGCAGGATGCCGCTTAAGATGGACTGGTAGATCTCGGTATCAAAGGAGCGTACGCCGAACACGTAGTCGCGCTCCGCGGGCGTGGCGAAGTCTCCTCCGCCCGGCTGATACAGCGAACCCGCAAACATATCCACCGGCACGCAGGGCTGACCGGCGCCGCAGGTGATGTCGCCGGTTGCCGGATCAAGCACGGAGGTTTCCAGCGACAGTGTCAGTTCGCGCTCCAGAATGCCGGTCTGGAAGTCCGTGCCGTCGGACGTGGAGTAACTGAAATAGAAGTCGTATGCCCAATTGCCGAAGCCCGAGTCATTGCGCCAGGACGGAAGATCGCCGCGCAGCCCCGCAACGGAGCGCAACTGGGTAATTTCCACGTCTCTGTTGTCGCGGTCACCGCGCACGGCCACGATCGGAGTGACTTCGAAGTTGCCGAAATTAAAGCCGAAGAAACCGAGACAGTTCACGCCGTTGGGCTGAAACTGGTTGCAGGGGTTGTACGGGTTGCCGGCCGGCACATCAGGGAAAATCGTCGCACCGGGCGAAAACACCACCGTCTTGCGGTTGGCATAGAGCACCTCGAAGTACGCCTGGGTATTGCTGGCGTTGCCCAGGTCGTACTCGCCGTAGGCGTAGAAGTTGATGCGTTCCGTTCCGGGCAGCAGGTCGCTGGCCCGGTCACGGTCGGTCCCGTTGAAGTTGTAGGCGTCGGTCTGCAGGTCAACGTCCGAGAGGCCGTCGCGGTCCGGGTCGATCAGTCCTGTGTCCGGAATACCGTCTCCATCCTGGTCTATCGGCACGATGGCGGCCGGATTGAATCCGGTAAATCCAACCGGTACCTCGGTCTCGGATAAGTTGGGGATCCCGATGTTGGTTTCGCCAGACGTGTACCACATGTTGCCGAACCCAATGTCAAGGTAAACCCGGTTGATGGTGGATAGGCGGCAGGGACTCAGGGTGGTGCCGGGCACCAAGCCCAGGTAGTTGCTGAGCGGATTGCCGTTTTCGTCCTCATAGAAGTAGCGGTCGCAGCGCTCGGTGTAGGAGCGGTCGCGCAAGCGGACACGCTGGCGTCGGTAGTACTCGGCCGCCATGCCGAGCGTCCAATTGTCGGCGGTTTGGCCCCAGGCCAGCCCCAGTGTCTGCTCCGCGCCGCCCGTGGCGTCCGTCTCGATGAGCTGGGATTCGAACTCGAAACCCTCGAAATCTTCCCGCATGATCACGTTTACCACTCCGGCCACGGCGTCCGAGCCATACACGGACGACGCGCCGTCGAGCAGGAACTCGATCCGATCGATCATCACGCTGGGTATGGTCGAAATATCCGGCGAGGTCGGTGCGCCGCCCACGCCGCCTGGAGCCACCCGCCGGCTATTGAGCAGCAGCAGCACCCGCTCGGGACCCAAACCGCGCAGATTGATCTGCGAAGCGCCCGGGCCGTTATCGACCACGAAGGCCGTAAAGGTGCTGTCGATCTGCGTTCCTGTCGCCTGCGTGGCGCTCTGCAGCAATGCGGCGGTGTCGATCAGGCCCAGTTCGCGGGATACCTGGCCGTCAATGATCTGCACGGGCGCGGCGCTGGTGAACTCATCGCGGCGTATTCTCGAACCGGTCACGACCACCTCTTCCATGGGCGCCTCGTCCGCTACCGGTTCCACATTCCCCTCGGCTTCTTCCGAAGCCGTATCAAGCGTTTCGTCCGCCTCCTCCTGGGAGGATTGGGCAAATGCCCCATAAGGCAGCATCAGCAAGGCAAACAACGCGATTGTCAGAAGTCTGTGCATTTGCACACCCCCGAAATTTCTATTGAGCGTTTGTTATAGGTCGAAATAGTCCGCAAGTCAATTTGAGTAGCCCAAAAAAACGTAAATTGGGCAAACGCGGACGATTTCAGTCTATTTTTTCGACTTGATATCCGTTATGCGGTTCTGTTCCGGCCGCGCGAGCTTCCCGGCTGTCTGGCGGCCCAGGCGGGCCGCAGCGTTGCGGTAGCCCGATTCGAGTTCCGCCACCAGTTCGGCTGTGGACTGCACACGCTGCACCGAGCCCACGCCTTGCCCGGCCGACCAGATGTCGCGCCAGGCGCGCGAGCGCTTCTCTTCGTCGTCGAACTGGATGTCCGGGTTGGCAGTTTGCAGCACGGCGGGATCGATGCCCGCCCGCTCTACGCTGGTCTTCAGATAGTTGGCCGGTACGCCGGTGAAGTAGGGCGTGAGCACCAGGTCATCAACGCCGCTGTCCACCAGCATCTGCCGGTAACCGTCGGGCGCGAGGCTTTCACGGGCAGCGATGAAACGGGTGCCTATGTAGGCGAAATCGGCGCCCATGGCGATAGCCGCCGCGACATCCGCTCCCGAAGAAATGCCGCCGGCCAGCACCAGAGGGCCGGCGAAGAACTTGCGCACCTCGGCCAGAAACGCAAACGGCGTGATCATGCCGGTGTGGCCGCCGGCGCCGGCCGCTACCAGCACCAGGCCATCTGCACCGGCGTCGGCCGCCTTGCGCGCGTAGAACAGGCTGTTGACATCGCAAAACAGCAATCCGCCGTAGGAATGCACTTCGTCGCGCACCAGCCTTGGGGTACCCAGCGACGTGATCACGATAGGCGCCTGGTAACGCACGGTAAGGTCGAGGTCCTCGTCCAGCCGCTTGTTGCTGCGGTGCACGATCAGGTTCACGGCCCAGGGCGCGCTCTTGCCCGGCCGCTGCCTTTCGTCCTCGGCCAGCGTCGTCGAAATCCGCTCCAGCCATTCCTCCAGCGCCTTCAGAGGACGGGCGTTGAGCGACGGGAAAGCGCCGATCACACCTTCTCGACAGGCCTCTATCACGAGGTCCGGCCCGGAAACCAGGAACATGGGCGCAGCGAACACCGGCAGCCGCAGCCGCTCCGCGAGTTCTGCAATGCGCACGTCGGTATCGGGGCGGTTCGCCGCCATGTGCGCGGGTTTGTGGCGGGCTAGTCCGAGTCGCCGGTGGAAAGCGGCGGCAACTGCCCCAGATGCGCCCCGCTGTCGGCAATAAGGGTTTCGCCTGTAACCAGCGGCGCGCCTTCCAGAAACCAGACGATCACTTCGGCGACGTGCTCCGGCTCCGCAACTTGCTTCAGCGGCAGCATGGAACTGGCCATGTCCAGCATGCCCTGGTAGGCCTTGTCGCCCATTCCGCCCTGCAGCCAGCGGGTCTGAATCATGCCGGGCGCGACACTGTTGATGCGGATTTCCGGCCCGAGCACATGCGCCAGAGACTTGGTCATCAAGTTCAGCGCAGCCTTGGATGCGGCGTAGGGAATCGACGATGCAACGCCGGTAACTCCGCCGATCGACGAATTGTTTACCACTGCTCCGCTGCCCTGCGCCCGCATGTGCGGCTCAACAGCGCGGATCATTTGGTAGGCTCCCACCACGTTGACCGCGTAGATATCCAGGAAATCCTGCTTGTCGAGCCCGTGAAGATCGGGATAAGGATTGAACTTGGTCCGGCCGGCGTTGTTGACCAGGTAGTCGATACGCCCCCAGGCGTCCATGGCGGCCGCCGCCAGCGCCAGGCAATCGGCGTCTTCGGACACGTCGCCACGCACCACGCGCGTTTCCGCTCCCGCCGCTTCGCATCGAGCAGCAGTTTCCAAAGCTTCCTTCTCGCTGCGTGTGTAGTTCACCACCACGTTGCAGCCCCGGGCCGCCAGCAACTCGGCTGCTGCGGCGCCAACACCAGTGGCCGAACCGGTCACGATGGCAGTCTTGCGTTCGTCCATGGGGCGCAATTCTAGCAGGCCGCAGCGAACGCCATGCTGCGTCGAACAGCTCTGCATCGCGACCCGATTGCGCCGCGCGTCTGGCCAGGTGCGCCGCCACCAAGAGGGGCGCCACGGGCCGCTGGCCGCTGCGCCGCTTCTGCGGTAAAGTGGATTTCATTCAATCAACCGCAGGAGACATCTTCATGGCTGGTCCAAGAGCGCGCGAACTGCCGGCATGGGTATTGCGCCCCATCTCTGATATGCCCGTACTGGGGCCCGCGGACTCGCTAAGCGGTGTGCAACGCGAACTGCAGGAGCTGCTGGACCGCTATTCCACGGCGCTTGAGGCTGGCGATCTGGCGGAGGTGGAGGCCTGCATGCGGACCGACGAGCAGCTCGTGGTTATCGAATCGAGCTATCCGAACTACGGGTGGGAGGATTACTTCAACAACCACCTCAGCCAGGAGCTGGCCACGCTGGAGAACGTCAGCTACAAGGCCGAACTGGTGCATGCACACGGAACCGAAAATCTCGCCTACGGTGTTTTCATCTACAAGGCAGCCGGATCGCGCGGAGGAAATCACCGCAGTGTGGAAGGCATGGGTACGCTAGTGGCCGAACGTATCGACGGCGAATGGCGAATCCGCCACTGGGCCACGTCCTCAAGGCGCCCGCTAAGCCACTAATGAGGCCCGACATCAACTCTTGGCAGCTTCCTTGCCGCCAGGCCAGCGGCGCACAAGGTCCGTTTTCAGACCGAACAGGTCCATCAGCCGGCCCACGGTGTGATTGACAATGTCGTCCACGCTAGTCGGCTTGGCATAGAAACCCGGCACCGGTGGCGCCACGATGGCGCCCATCAGCGCTGCTTGGCGCATGAGCCTCAGGTGCCCCGCGTGCAGCGGGGTCTCGCGCGGCGCCAGCACCAGTCTGCGTCCTTCCTTCAGCGTGACGTCCGCGGCCCGTGCCAGCAGGTTCGAGGCATAGGAATTGACGATCGCCGAAAGCGTCTTCATCGAGCACGGCGCCACGACCATGCCACCGGTCGGGAATGAACCGCTGGCGATAGTGGCCGCCACGTCGCTATCCGAATGTACGACGTCAGCCAGCGACTCCACTTGGCGAACCTTCCAGTCGGTTTCCAGCGCAATGTTGACCTTGCCGCCGTTGCTGATCACCAAGTGCGTCTCCACGCCCTGCGCGTCACGCAGCGCCTGCAGCAGCCGAATGCCGTAAATCACGCCGCTGGCGCCGGAGATTCCAATGATAAGCCGCATGCAAGTATTGAAGGTGGTGCCGGAAGTCAGATTCGAACTGACGACCTACGCATTACGAATGCGTTGCTCTACCAGCTGAGCTATTCCGGCCGCGGGGGGCGCCCGGCTCGCAAACAGGCGCACCGCCGTGCGACCTGGCGCGCGCCGCCGCGCCTGAACGCTTGGATTGTATCGCATAGATGCCCCGCTGATTTGTTGACGAATACGCGCAATTGCGCCCTTCCTGACTGCCTCGTGGGTGGTTATCTTTGCTTTCGCGCCCGCGGAAACGGCGCATGCAAGGGAACGCACGATGCGCGGCTTTACGCTGATGGAAATTCTGGTAGCACTGGCTGTCGCCACTGTCGCGGCGCTATTGGCGCAGCCCACTATCGCCACCGGAATGCTCAATGTGCAGCGGAGCACCACGATCAACGGATTGATCCGCAGCCTGCACCTCGCGCGCCGGTCGGCTGCCGAACGTGGAAAGGCCACCATCGTGTGCGCCAGTTCCGACGGACGGCAGTGCAGCAGCGCCGAAAACTGGGATTCCGGATGGATCGTGCACGATGATGCGCACCCGGCAGCGCCTTATGCGCCAACACCGGGTTCGATCCTTTACCGCTCACGAGTCGGAGCCGGTCTTGCCATCAGCGCCAATCGCACCCAGTTCGTGTTCCGGCCGTTCCGCGGGCGCTCCACCAACGGCACACTGATTGTCTGCGACCGGCGCGGGAGCGCGGAAGCACGCGCAGTGATCGTCAACAATATCGGGCGCCCGCGCGCCGCCCGAACCACCGCCGGCGGCGAGACTCTTGTCTGCCCCGCCGGATAAGTCCGCAATCCGGCGCAACATGCCGGCGTTTCACACGCAGGGCTTCAGTCTCGCCGAGTGCCTCCTGGCAGTGGCACTGTTCAGCTTCGGACTGCTCGGCGCGGGGGCGCTGAGCGTCGAACGCTTGCGCGAAGCCCGCGCCGCGCACACGCACTTCGTGGCCGCGATGCTGGCGCAGGACCTCGCCGCGCGTATCCAGGCCGATCCGCAGGCGGCCGGCGGCGGTCATTTCCAGGAGTGGCGGGCAAGCGCAGCGCAACTTCTTGCCGGACTCCAATGCACCATAACGGCGCTGGGCGGCACACCGCCTGCCTACCGCCTGCAGCTTGACTGGCCTCTGGGCGCAGATGAATCGGCCCGGCTGACGATATGGATCGGCCAATGAAACGCGCGCACCGCAGCGAACAGGGCAGCAGCCTCGCGGAACTACTGGTGGCGCTGGGTGTTTCGAGCATCCTTCTGCTGGGCATGTTCGCTTCGTCTCAGCAACTGCGCCTGGCTGCCCGGGCCGCGGATAACCTGCACCAGCTCGAAGAACGGGCGCGCTTCGCGCTGGACTTGCTGCGCGCCGATATTCGTCTGGCGGGGTTCTGGGGGCTGCATGCCGATCCGAATGCCGTGCGCCGCAGCGCGGGTGCCGCAGCGCGCTGCGGCGCCAACAGCGCTACCGATTGGGCGCTGCGGCCTGGCAACTACGTGGCGGCGGTCAACGACGACTGGATCATGCCCTGCCCTCCGTTCCGAAACCGGCGCCAGGTCGGCACGGACGTGCTGGAAATACGCCGCGCCAGCCTCGCCGTTTCGAACTCGGACGCGCGCAAGGTGCAGATTGTCTCGTCAAGACGCGATGCAGTGATCTTTTCGGCAAGTGCGGCGCCGACGCTGACCGGCCTTACGGAGCTGCGTGACCTGCGCGTACACGCCTGGTATGTGGCGGCGGAATCGAGTCGTAACCCGGAGATTCCCTCACTGCGGCGCAAGACTCTCGGTGGCGGCGGCCTGATCCGGGACCAGGAAATTCTTGCCGGCGTCGAGGACCTGCAGATCCGCCTGGCCCTGGATGCGGATGCGGATGGAATTGCCGATCGTTCGGTCGATCCCAACCAACCTCCGGCGCCCGGTGAGCGCGTAGTGGCCGTGCATTTCTGGCTGCTGCTGCAAAGCGAAGAGCGGGAAACGGGCTACCGGGATCCAGGAACATACGCATACGCCGGCCGTTCGCCCCGGAGCTACAACGACGGAAGACGCCGCTTACTGGTGACCGGCAGCACGGTGGTTGCCAATGCGCAGTAACCCGAAAACGCGCGAAAGCGGCGTCGTCATGGCGGCGGTGCTGATGACGCTGGCCACCTTGTCATTGTTGGTTGCGACCGGAAAAGGAGACACGGCGCTGCAATGGGCGCAACTGCGCAACGCCCGCGATTACGGCATGGCCGTACGGCTGGCCGATACGGGCATCGCAAGGGCGCTGTCGACCGCAAGTTTCAGCCTGCGTGCCGTAGATTCCGGCCGCTACTGCCGAACGCCATCGCGATGCGTCGATTGGACTGTTCGTTACGTGGAATCCACGCCTGTCCCCGAAGCTTTGGCCAGCGGTGCGGGACCGGAGCGCGCCCTGCACTTCGAAGTTGCATCGACCGCCGAAGCCGGGCGTCATGCAAGCGCTTCCGCAGTCCTCGGTTTCCTGGTACTCGCCCCGGGACAGACGAACGAGCCGCTGCCCGATGAAGTTCGGGTCTGCGCCAGCAGCGAAAATTGTCCGCCTGACGCAAGCAGCCCGCCGATACGGCGCTATTGGCGAGAGGGGGCGGAATGACGTTGCGGGAGGGCCCTGCGAGCTGCCAGCGGCGGGAAATCGTGCGTCTGTGCGGATTCAGTCTCACCGAATTGCTGCTAGTGCTGGCGATTCTGGCCGTGTTGATGACTGCCGCCGTGCCGCTCTGGAACCGCCAGGCGGAGCGCAGCCGGCGGCTGGACGCCACCGACGCGCTGATGCGAATTGCCGTCCTCCAAGAGCGTTACTACCTTGAGAATGGACGCTATGCGGGGCCCGGCGAACTGGCGGCAATGTCCCCGGCGGGTCTCGGAATCACGGCAACGGAACGCGGCCATTACACACTTGAGCTGCGCGCCCTAAACGGCGACCCCGCACTAGGCTACGAGGCGCACGCCATCGCCCAGCGACCCGGAGCCCAAGCAGACGACGCGCAATGCCGGATCTTCACGCTTGATTCCACCGGTCTGCGCACGGCCGAATCCGCCGCTGGTGAAGACAGCAGCGCGGCTTGCTGGCCTTGACTTGCGAAGCGGAATCCGTCGTCAGGCGGTCGATTTGCCGCGGCCGGAAAACAATGCGCTTACCAGCACCAGGATCACGCCGACGGTGATGCTGGAATCCGCCACGTTGAAGGCTGGAAAGTGCCAGTCGTTGTAGTGCAGCGACATGAAATCCAGCACGTAGCCGCGCGCTACCCTGTCAATGAGGTTGCCGCCCGCGCCGCCCGCCATCAACGCAAGACCGACTGCCCAAAACCAGTCGCCGTGCGCCGAAGCGTTGCGCAACATAAGGACGATCAGCGCCAGAATAACCAGGCCCAAAACCAGGAACATGGCGTTTTGCCAGCCTGAGGCACTGGAGAAAAGGCCGAAAGCCGCGCCGGTATTGTGCCAGCGCACGAGATCGAAGAACGGCAGCACGGGGATGCGTTCGAGTTCCACCAGGCGTGCGGCAACCAGCCATTTCACGCCCTGATCCAAGCATGCAAGCACAGCGGCGATAGCCATCAGCCAGCCGAAGCGGGGTGTTCTCAAGCCCATAGGCGCACCTCACCCGCGCCATCAAGGTTCGTAACGCAGCGATCACATAAGCCGTGACGAGGATCGTCTGCGGGTCTGACGGTAACGCGATGCCAGCAGCGCTCACACTTCGAATGCGGGCTGGGCCGGCACTCCGGCGCCTGTTCCGCGTTGCCTTCCTTGAGCTCCACGGCAGCCGAAATGAACACGAAGCGCAACTCGTCTCCAAGCTGCCGCAATGCCTTCAGCGTAGCCGCGTCCGCTGTCACCAGCAGCTCGGCTTCCAGCGACGAACCCACCAGGCCGGCCTGCCGAGCATCCTCCACAACGCCCAGGACGCGCGAACGAACCTCCCGCAAGATGTCCCAATTGGCGCGGCAATCCGGCAACTCCGGCAGTTCGTGCGGCTCCGACATGAACACCGACGCGGCGCGTTCGCCCGGCATCGCGCGCCAGCATTCCTCGGCGGTAAAGCTCAGCACCGGCGCCAGCCAGCGCACCAGGCATTCGGCCAAGTGCCAGAGCGTGGTTTGGGCCGACCGCCGGCCATGGCTATTCGCCGGCATCGTGTAGAGGCGATCCTTGATCACATCCAGGTAGAAATTGCCCAGATCGACCACGCAGAAGTTGTGCACTACCTGAAAAATCGAGTGGAACTCGTAGTTGCGGTAGTGCTTCCAGACCGCCTGGTCGAGCGCGCGGGTCCGCCGCAGGGCCCAGAGGTCGAGATCCACGGCCTGCTCGGGCGCGACGGTATGCCGCTCGGCATCGAAGTCATGCAAATTGCCAAGCAGGAAGCGCGCTGTGTTGCGCAGGCGCCGGTAGGCATCGGACACGCGCCGCAGGACATCGGTTGAGATGCTCATCTCGCGGCGGTAATCGGTGGTCAACACCCACAAGCGCAGCACATCGGCGCCGAGCTTGTCCACCACCTCGCGCGGATCCACCACATTGCCCAGCGACTTGGACTGCTTGCGTCCCTGCTCGTCCACGGCAAAACCGTGGGTCAGAACGGCGCGGTAAGGAGCCTGGCCGCCGATTGCCACCGCGGTGAGCAGCGAAGACTGAAACCAGCCGCGATGTTGATCCGAGCCTTCCACGTACAAGTCGGCCGGACTGTCGAGTTCCGGGTGCTCACCGCCTACGCAAGAATGCACGAGCCCGGAATCCATCCAGACATCCATCACGTCGGTAACCTTTTCGTACCGCTCCGCCTCGGCCCCCAACAACTCCGCGGGGTCGAGCTCAAACCAGGCTTCAATACCCGTTTCGTCCATGCGCTCGGCGATCTTGTGCATCAGGGAGGCCGATTCAGGATGTGGCTCGCCAGTTGCGCGATCCACCAGCAAAGGCAGGGGAACGCCCCAGGCGCGGCTGCGGGAAATGCACCAGTCCGGGCGCGTTTCCACCATTCCCGCGATCCGTTGCTCGGCCCAGCCCGGGTGCCAGTCCACGTCCTGAATGGCATGCTGCGCCGCTTGCCGGAGGCCGGCGCGATCCAGGCCCACGAACCACTGCGGCGTGGAATTGAACAGCAGCGGGCGATGGTGCCGCCAGCAGTGCGGATAGCTGTGCGGGTAGTCTTCCTGGCACAAAAGCATGCCCCGGCTCTCCAGAATAGCCGGAATACGCCGCTCGGCCTCCTCCACGTGCAAACCACCCACCAACTCGGTACCTTCCAGAAAATGGCCATTGGCGGCCAGCGGATTGTCCAGCGGAAGCCCGGCACGGCGGCATAACTCGAAATCGTCCAGCCCATGCGCGGGCGCGGTATGCACCGCACCGGTGCCGGCCTCCAGCGTGACGTGGCCAGCGGCCAGTATCGGTACGAGGCGGTCAATAAAGGGATGCCTCAGCGCCACACCGGCCAAATGAGCCCCCCTCAGCACAGCCAGTTCCCGTGGTTCGCCTTGCGCCCCATAGCGCTTGAGCACCTCCGGAGCCAGGGCTTTCGCCACCACGAGGCGTTCGGGGCGCTCGCCGATGCGCGCCTCCAGCAAGACATAATCGAAGCTGTCGCTGAGCGCGACGGCCTGGTTGGCGGGCAGAGTCCACGGCGTGGTGGTCCAGATCGGCACACAGGTGGGTGCGTCACTGTCCTGCACGCCCTCTATTCGCGCATAAAAGTCAGCGGAGTCCTCGACGCGAAAGCGCACATCCACGGCAATCGAGGTCTTGGTTTCGTACTCGACCTCCGCTTCTGCCAGCGCCGACCCGCAATCCAGGCACCAGTGCACCGGCTTCTGGCCGCGATACACATGGCCGCGGGCGAAAATCTCGGCGAAGGCGCGAATCTGGTTGGCTTCGTAGCGCGCCGCCATGGTGAGATACGGACGGTCCCAGTCGCCAAGCACACCGAGCCGGCGAAAGTCCTTGCGCTGGTCATCAATCTGTCCCGCGGCATATCGGCGGCACGCCTCCCGGAACCGGGCGCCGTCCAGCGCCGCGGCCGGTTGGCCAAGCTCCTTTTCCACGCGCACTTCGATTGGCAGTCCATGGCAATCCCACCCGGGAACGTAGGGGGCATCGTAACCATCGAGGATCCTGGACTTCACGATGATGTCCTTCAGCACCTTGTTGTAGGCGTGGCCGATGTGAATCGACCCGTTGGCATACGGCGGGCCATCGAGCAGCACGAACTTCCTGCGCCCCGCGGTGTGTGCGCGAATCTTCGCGTAACGCCCCTCGCGCTCCCATTCCGCCAGCATTTCCGGTTCGCGACGCGCAAGATTGGCGCGCATCGGAAATGCAGTGCGCGGCAGGTTCAGGGTGTCGCGATAGTTGGCCATGACAATAGAGCGGCAGTGTGGGCAAACGCTAGGCGGCGCGCAAGAGTTCCCGCGCGGCGCTTGCATCGCGGTCCATCTGTGCGCGCAGTGCGTCCAGATTCTCGAAGCGCACTTCATCGCGCAGCTTGGCCACCGGTTCCACGTCCAGAAACCGGCCATACAAATCGCCGCTGAAATCGAAGATATGGACTTCGAGTATCTTTTCCGTACCGCCCACGGTTGGCCGGCGGCCAATGCTCGCAACTCCCGGCAACGGTTCCGCGGCCGGGCCATGCACACGCACTGCAAAGATGCCGTCCAACGGGCTGACGCGCCGCTCAAGCCGAATGTTTGCCGTCGGATAACCCAGTTGGGCGCCGCCGATATTCAACCCCGGAACCACGCGCCCCCCCATGCAATAGGGCCGCCCCAATAGCCTGCCGGCGAGCCGCATGTCGCCATTCGCCAGGGCCTCACGCACCCACGAACTGGATACGCGGCGGCTGTCCAACCGGAAGGGACGCGCCACTTCCACGCCGAACCCGTGCTTGGCCCCGCCCTCCCGCAGGGTGCTGATATCTCCGCGGCGCATGTAACCGAAGCGGAAATTAGGACCCTGCACTACATACTTGGCATGCAGGCGTTTCGCGAGCACATCCGCCATGAAGACGTCAGGCGCCAACCGCCGCATCCTCTCATCGAACGGCGGGCAGTAGAAGGCGTCGATCCCGGCGATTTCCAAGGCCGCAAATTTCTCGCGCAGGGTCATCAAGCGGGCCGGAGGTTCACCCTGCGCCAGGTGCTCCTTGGGCGAAGGCTCGAAACTGAACACGATGGCGGCCAGCTTGCGCTCGGCGGCGGCCTTGCAGACGCGCCGCAGGATGTCCAGATGCCCCAGGTGCATGCCGTCGTAACCGCCCACCGTCACGACACTTCCCTGGTTCAGCGAATTTGGCAAGCTGGAGATACGGCGAAATAGGAGCATCGCTTGCTGGGCTGAGGTCTGGGTGGGCGCGGGATTGGTTCCTCCGGGAAAGCAACCAACCGTCGGTGGAGGAATTATCCTCCGATATGGAGATTATATGAGCCGCGGCTTGGGCCCTGAAATCCCGAAAGCGCCACAACATCTACCCGCGCTGAAGCCCACCGTCCGTGTCGCGCCAGCGGTGGCCGGTCACAAACAGGCACGTGAAATAAGCCAGCGCCGCGCCGCCCACACAGGCCAGCATCCACAGACCGCGAACGGCCGTCGAGACTTCGGACCAGCGCGCCGCGTCCGGAGCGAACTCGACCAGCAGCAGGCAGATAGTGGCCACGGAAACGCCAATGCGCAACAGCGGCCTGAACATTGCCCCCCGCTTGCCCTCAGGATCCTGCCTCACGAACAACAGCCAGAGAGCAGCCGCGTTGATGCTGGCCGCCAAGGCAGTGCCTGCCGCCAGCACCGCGTGCGGCGCATGCATGCCCTGGCTCAGCCAGTACCAGAGCGCCGGCAGCGTTACCGCAAATTTGCAGGCCAGCGCCAGAATCGCCACCCGCACGGGCGTTTTCATGTCCTGGCGCGCAAAGAAAGAAGGCACCAGGGTCTTGATACCGATCAGTCCTGGCAATCCCACTGCATAGGCCTTGAGGCTCACGGCTGCCATTTCGACGTCCAGCAGGTTGAACTTTCCGCCCAGGAACAGGGTTGCCATGATCGGCTCCGCCAGGATGAACAACCCGGCGGCACAGGGCAGCGAAATGGCCAGACCCGAGCGAATCGCCCACCCCGTTGACGCCAGGTACTCGTCCCGTTCGCCGGCCGCGTGCAGGCGCGACAGCTTGGGCAGCGCCACCGTAGCCAGGGCAACCCCGAACACTCCGAGTGGAAATTCCATCAGGCGTTGGGAAAAATTGAGCCAACTGATGCTCCCGGATCCGAGAAAACTGGCAAGAATCGTGTCCAGCACCACGCCCACCTGAGCCGCCGACGAACCGATGATGACGGGCACCATCAAGGTAAGGATGCGCCGCACTTTCGAGTCGCGCCAACCCCATTGCGGCCAAAACGAGCCGCAAGTGGAGCGGGCAAAGAACAGCAGGAACGCCATTTGCGCCAAACCCGCGGCGAATACGCCCCAACCCAGCACAGCGGCCTGCGGTTTCGACTGCATTGCATAAAGGCTGGCCGCCGCAATCAGGCTGACATTCATCAGCACCGGTGTGAAGGCCGCGGCCGCGAACTTGCGGTGCGCGTTCAGCACAGCGGCCAGCATCGCCGTGATCGAAATGAAAAACAGGTACGGAAAGGTACGGCGCAGCATCGTTACCGCCAGTTCGTAGGATTCTCCGCCTTGCAGCGCGAAACCCGGGGCGCACAGCCAGACGAAGAGCGGCGCAAATATCACGCCAATGACCGACACCAGGGCTACGACCGCGCCCAGCGTGCCCATGACACGGCTCAGCAGATCCCGCAACTCTTCCTTGTCGTCTCCGGCCTCCATACGCTCCGAATAAACCGGCACGAAGCTCTGCGACAGCGCCCCCTCGGCGAAGAAATGCCGAAACAGACTTGGAATCCGGAAAGCGACGATAAACGCATCCATCACCACGCCGGCGCCCACGAACCGCGCGAACGCAATCTCGCGCGCCAGGCCGAGAACGCGCGATACCGTGGTCAGTCCCGCGACCAGCGACCAGGACCCCAGTAGTCCCTTTTTCTTGATGTCGTCCATCCCAGCCGGCAGTTTAACGACGCTCGCCCCCGGCCCGAAAGAGCTATCGCGGAAATACTGCCCAGCGGGAGGAGAGTTATACTCCCGACGCATGGACGTGCAAGCAAGCAATATTCCGGAGAAGGAAGAGGTACGTATTCGGCCGTTCTGGTATTCGGATTACTTCATCTTTCCCAAGCTCATCACCATCGTCACCACGCTCGACAAGCACGGTCGCGTGAACGCCGGAGCCTATTCGCACATCATGCAATACGACGTGATGCACAAGAATCCGCGCATCATGCTGGGCGGCCGCAACACCGCTCACACCTTCAATAACATCAAGGAGACGGGGGAATTCGTCGTCAACTGTCCCAAGTACGACACGTTGGAAGACATGATGGAGACCGGCCGCTTCTATCCCGAGGGCGCCAACGAACTGGATTACACGGGCTACACCATGATTCCGTCGCGCAAGGTCAAGCCGCCGAGCATTGCCGAGTGCCCGCAAATCCTCGAATGCACGGTCGATAAGATTTACGAACTCGACCGCACTCAGCTTCACGTGATCGGCAGGATCGAGGCCATAGTGATGGACAAGGGACTGGCTGCCCTGCCCCGCGCCGAACGCCTGCCGGCCATGAATTTGCCGGTGGGGCTGGGCGACGAGAAGCGCAAGGACTATTTCCATACCTCTACCCACGATGTGGTTATGCACGTGCTGGGCGACCCGCCCGAAGTCGATGTGCCGGCGGTGGAAACGGACGAAGCGGAAGAGACCGAGCCGGCGGACGCAATGGAATGGGACGCGGAAGCGACGAAAATGCTTGAGTCAGTGCCAAAAATGCTGCGCAAGATGGTCAGCGGTCAGGTGGAAGCGGCGCTGCGCGACCGCGGCGAAGAAACGGTGACCGGTCCGCTGTTCGAGGGACTGGCGCGCGAATTCGGGATGAGCGAGGAACTGCTGCAAAGATATCGCACCGATGCGGACACGCCGGCTTAGGTTCGACCGCAACGGCGAGCCCGCCGACGTGGTGCGGCTCGAAGAAGTCGAACTGGGCGCTCCCGGCCCGCGCGAGGTAATCGTGCAAACCGAAGCCAGCGCGATGCATATTGCCGATATCAAGCTGGTGCAAGGCATTGACGCGCTGCGGCGCCCGCTGCCGGTTACCCCGGGTTTCGAAGGCGTGGGCACGGTCGTGGCAACTGGCGCGAACACCGATTACGAACCCGGCGAGCGCGTTTTTCTTCCGCTGGGCTGCGGGACCTTTTCCGAATATGTGCGCGTGCCCATCGACGGTCTGGGTATGCGGCGCGCGCCCGCCGGAGACCCCGAACAACTGGTGCTTTCGAACATCAACGGCGCCACGGCCTGGACCCTGCTCGAGGACTTCGCAGAACTCGCCAAGGGCGACTGGGTGCTGCAGGACGCCGCCAATTCCAACGTCGGGCGCTACCTCATCGTGCTGGCGGCGCAACGCGGAATACGAACGGTGAATGTGGTGCGCCGACCGGAAGTCCGCGCCGAACTCGTGGCCTTGGGCGCCGACGTCGTAATCCTCGATGGCCCCGACCTGCCAGAACGCATCCGCGAGGCCACCGGCGGCGCCGAGATTCGCCTCGGTATCGACGCGATTGCCGGCGAGGCGGTCATGCGCATGGCGGACTGCCTGGCCGACGGCGGGCAAATCGTCAATTACGGAACCCTCACCGACACGCCCTGCCAGATCGACTTCTGGCAGATGTTCCTGCATGACATCCGGTTGTGCGGCATGTCCACAACGCGCTGTTTCGCCAATCGCACCCCGGCGCAAATCGAAGAACTCCAGGAGGAGATCGCCCGGATGGCCACCGATGGCCGCCTGGAAGCGAAGATCGCTGCCCGCTACACCCTCGACGAATGGCGCGAAGCCTTCGCCCACGCCGCCCGCACCGGCACCGCGCGCGATGGCAAGATCATAGTTCGCCCCAACGGCTGAGCGAGCAACTGCGCGCTGGAGCCGCCGCAAAACCGCAGAGTACCTTCGCGAGCTTGGACACGGAGTATCATAATGCGTAGGGGGAGCGCAAAACTGCACAAGGCCGCTCCCGGGAGCACTGCCATGCGCAAACACACAACTCGTTCGGTTGGCTTTGCCGCCAGCTTTCTATTATTCACGGTTATGCCGCCGGTTCAGGCGCAGGATGCGGACGGAGCCGACGCGGAAGAACCGGTTGAACTTGCGCCGCAGGTCGTTACCGGCAGCCGGCTGCGTGGCGGCGTCAGCGCTTCGCCCGTACTCGTGCTCACGCGCGAGGAAATCGACCGGCGCGGCTTGCGGGACATCGAGGACATCGTTCGCTATATCCCGCAGAACTACTCCACAATAACCGCCGGCGGCAGCTTTGACGCCCAGTCGCCCCGCTTCGCGCAAGGCCTGGTTACGGCCAATCTCCGAGGCTTGGGAGAGGGCTCGACACTAGTCTTGGTCAATGGCTTCCGAATCGCGGCGTCTCCCGCAGAATCCGGCACGTTCACCGACATCTCGACGATACCCTTCGGCGCCATTGATCGCGTTGAAGTGCTCACGGACGGGGCCAGTGCCGTGTATGGCTCGGACGCCGTAGGCGGCGTAATCAACTTCATCCTGATGAAGGACTACCAGGGCGCGGAGACCTCAGTGCGTTACGAAAGCAGCAGCTCCGAGGGACACCGCAGGATAGTGGAGCAGACTTTGGGACTGACTTGGGACACCGGGTCGTTCATGCTGACGGGGGAATTTCGCGGTGAAGACGCGGTTCTGGCAGCCGACGCCGGCATCGACACCGACGGCGATTACCGCGAGCAGGGAGGTAGGCGTTTCCCCGTAAATTACGCGCAGCCTCCGCTGCTGTTGCGGTTTGGCAGCTTCCCGGCCAACGCACCTGCCGGAACCCGGGTCGCCCTGCTGCCACCTGGCGACGGCTCCAACATCAATTTGGACGAAATTCTCTATGTCTCCAATGAGGAATGGCAAACCCAATCCGGCAACTTCAACCTGGTGCCGAGCGGGACATCGCTGCTGAGCAACAGCGAGGCGACGCCCTCGGGCGATCACCTGGCGGGCTACATGAACTTTTCCCAGGAACTTGCAAGCGGCCTGACGATCGGCATCAGCGCCCTCTACAGCGAACAGGATGACTCGCAGGAATCCTTTGGACAGTCCATAAGCGGCGTTGTGCCCACCAGCAATTACTACAACACCTTGGGCGTACCGGTTTACGTCGCCTACAGCCTGGAGCGCGAAATCGCCGACGGGAAACTGCGTCCCTTTATCCGCTTCACGGAATCGGACCGATACGACGTGACGACCAGCCTGACCTGGGATCTGCCGATTCGGGACTGGCAGGCACGCTTGAGCCACAGCCGCGGCAAGAACGCGATATACAACACCTACTTCAATACACTTCTATCGCGCTCGGACGAATTCCAGGCAGCGCTCGCCAGTCCGGACCCCGCCACAGCTTTCAACCCCTTCGGCGACGGCACCTTGCAACTGGATGACCTGCAACAGTTTCAGGAGGACGACGACCGCGGCAACCGTTCCGAGACACAACGTATTTCTTCGCTGAACTTCGACGGCGCAATACTCGAACTTCCGGCCGGCGAGCTGCGGGTCGCCCTAGGCGGCGAGATGCGCACCGACACGCTCGATTTCGAGGACTTCGGACTCAACCCGTTTACATTTTTCTTCCCGGACGCACCCGACATCGTGCCCGAATCCGACAATACCGCCTGGTATGCGGAAATTTCCATCCCGATTGCGCGCGACCGGCCCGGCCTGCAGCAACTCAATCTAAACCTGAATGGCCGCTACGACAGGTACAAGATTGAAGGTCCGTTCGACGGCCCCTTGAGCCCGAACCGCGAGCGCACGTTCAGCGATTTCGTGCCGCTGGTCGGCATTGTCTGGTATCCCGTGGACTACCTGAAAATTCGTGGGACATGGAACGAGTCGTTTCAGGCTCCCACCCTGCAGTCGCTGTTCAACCCTCCCGATTTTCTCAACCCGCCGTTTACACCACCGTTCTTCGCGATTTTCGATCCGCTCAATCCGGATTCCAACGGCGGCCCCTTCGTGCCGGTGTATCCGACCGTTGGGCTGGGCGGAAATCCGAACCTGGAACCGCAGGTGTCGGACAACCTGAGCTTCGGCTTCGACGTGTCGCCGCCGGGCATACCGGGGCTTACCTTGTCCGCCACCTTCAACCGAACCGACTTCACCAACAAAATCGGCAGCCTCTGGAGCGCCCTGGGCTATCCCGGAACCTTTGCGCTGGAGAACGCGAGCTTGTTCCCGGGATTGGTGGAACGCAACGAGGAAGGGATACTCACTCTGCTTTCGAACCAGGACGGCAACCTGTCAGGAGTGCTGAACGAGTCCTTGGATGTGAAGGCCAGCATGAGCTTCGGGACGCGCTACGGCGACTTCGTTGCCGGGATGCTGCTGACCCGCAACTTCACGCAGGAGGAAACAGCGGCTCCGGGCGTGGAAACGCTGGAGCGGCAGGGCACCCACCTGGGGCCGCCGAAACTGCGCGGCAACATGTATCTGGACTGGGATTGGCGGAACTGGCAGGCGGGCGTAACGATCACGCACTCTTCCAACTACGAGAACACCGACGAGCTAGCCTTGCGCCGCGATGTGAGCAGTTACACGACCGTGGACGTTCAGGCCACATACCACTTGTACGACGCCGGGTGGCGGTTTACGCTGGGCGTGGACAACGTTTTCGACAAGGACTTTCCGTTTGTGGACAACTTCCAGGGCGTGGATTCCTCGCGCGTTGATTTCCGCCGGCGGGTGGTGGTGTTGGACGTGGCCAAGGAGTTTACGTGGTAGGCCAGCATGAGCCGTTTGTCCGCTGCATGATGCTTGTACACAGAACTTTGCGTAAGCCTGTCCGTGGGCCGGTGCGGGCTGGAGCGACTGTCCGAGCCGATGCGCTATCCGGATTGGCGCTCGGCCTGGCGCTGCTTGCCGTGTCCGGCTGCGAGGTTGCTGACACCGAGAGCACCGGCGGCTCCGTAGCGACCGAAGCCGAGTCGGGCAGCGCCGCATACGTGAACGATGACACCTTCCTCGAGGAAGTGTTCGAATCGGCCTTACCGGTGCTGGTGGACTTCACCGCCACCTGGTGTGCGCCCTGCAAGGAGGTGGACCCGATCGTGGACGAACTGGCCGCGCAAATGGACGGCAAGGCCAAGGTGGTGAAACTCGACATCGACGAGTCGCCCAACATCTACCGCCAGCTCAATGTTAATGGCGTCCCCACCGTGATCTTCTTCAACGAAGGCCGCGAGGAAGACCGGATCTCCGGGGCGCAACGGCGCGAAATCTATGTCAAGTATCTCGCCGCAATGGTGGAAGGCAGCGATATGCTGGATACGCGCCTGGAATTGCTGAGCCAGGACGAATACCGCGAGCACTTCATACTCTCGCGCGAACTGGACGATATCGAGGCCATGCTTCCGCACCGCGCCGATCTGCTGACCCAACCCTTTGCCGACGGCCGCACGCCGTTGTCGGCGGCGATCAAGCGTCCGAGCGTGCGCCAGGAGGCGCTGATCGCGCTGATCCTTTCGCGCGGTCCGGACATCGGCCTGCACGATCTCATGGGGATCGGACGCTGCGAGGATTTTCTGGCGGCGGTGGAAACCGATCCCGAGCTGGCCAACCGGCCCGATGCGGACGGCGCCAGCCCCCTGTGGCTGGCATTGATGGCCGGCGTGAGAAAAAGCGATGCGCAATGCGCCCTAGCCTTGCTGGAGTCCGGCGCCAATCCGGCGCAGGCAAGCGACTCGAAATACTACTTGCCGCGGGCAGTGCTGTTTTTCGAAGACCCTCTGCTGCTAGGCCAGTTCCTCGACAGCGGAATGGACCCGGCGCAGACCGACGGGCAGGGGATGAATGCACTGCACCTCGCTGCCATGTATGGCTACTACCCCCTGGTGGAAACGCTGCTCAATTACGGAATGAACCCGGAACAACGAAACGGCGACGGCGACACCGCGGCAGAGATGATCCGCGCCCGGCACCAGCGGCGCGAGGAGCTGTGGCTGGAGCGTGGGCCCGCCGATTCCCCGGATATCCGAGCGGCCATTCAGGAATTACAGGACAACACGCGCAGGATGCTGGAACTATTGGAGACGCGCCAAACCTGATGGGTGTTTGAGGGCCGGCGCAAGGGGGCCGATATGCAGAAGTTTCGCTGGACCGCGATTGTAGCCATTGTGACTTTCGCTGCTGGTTTTGCAGTAGCCCAGTGGGGGCCCTGGAACGCCGGGCAAGAGACCGCGATACCGGCGGCTGAGCGGCCCCAGGCGGATGCAGATGCGATGGAGCTGCCGGTAGCTGCTCGGCAACTCTGGTTCGGCGACATGGCGCCATACAGCGGCGAAACGCTGGCCGACGCCGACCTTGACGCGCTGCTGACAACCCTCCGGGAACGCATGGAGGCCGAAGAAACGCTGGCGGATTTCGAGCGCGAGGCGCCTGTGTATATGCATAGCCTGGTTAGGCGTCTGGCCATGCCGGAGCTCACGCCGGAGCAGAGCGAGAAAGTCTACGCCTACCTGGACGAGCTTGCCGACAAGCACCCGGACCATCGGCAGATCATTCAACAGCGCCGTGAACTGCTCGAAGGGTTTTACGCAAAGGCCAATGAGCGGGGAATGCCGTTCAACCTGGCGGCATACAGATGGTTTTCTCAGGTAAGCGATATCGACCCCGGCGGCGAGACTTTCTCCGATGCGGACCTCGACGTTTTGCTGCGGTCTCTGGATCTGTTGCTGACCATGCCCGCCACACTCGCGGACTTTGAGTCGGAAGCAGGGATTCACTTGTGGCGATTCGGCAACCGCCTGCAGATGGGCCGCCTCACGGACGAACAAACAGCGCGGGTTGCGGACTATTTCGAGGATGTCGCCGCCCAGCATCCTGACGCTGCGGAAATGATCGAACGCAACCGCTTCCAGGTGCAAAATCTGCTGCCCGGGCGAACCGCCCCGAACATCATCGGCAACGATCTCGACGGGGTGCAATTCGCCCTGAACGACTACCGCGACAACATCGTGGTCATCTATTTCAGCGGCCAATGGTGCGGGCCGTGCCGAACCGAGTATCCCTACAAGCGCTTCATGCTGGAGCTGTACAAGGACGATCCCGTAGTGATTCTGGGCGTCAACAGCGATGAGGAAATCGAGACCATTCTCGAAGCCAAGGAAGACGAGGGGCTGGATTACCGCGTATGGTGGGACGGCCACGGGGAAGTGGGCACCGAAGGCCCCATTGCCAAGGAATGGAACGTCACGGGTTGGCCCTCCATCTACATCCTCGACGAAACCGGCGTAATCCGCTACGCCCAAAAGCGGCATGCGGAAGTGATCACGTCGGTCAACACGCTGCTATGGGATCTGCAGCAGCGCCAGCGGGAACAAGCCTCCGATATGGAAGCGGACGACCAGACCGAAACGCGGGACACGGCGGTAATCGAAGCTCTGCCGCTCAAGGCGCCCGAAGTCGAAGCCTGAGGGCCACTGTTCATACTTGGGGCGCGGCTTTAGCTTGCCCGCGCCAGGATTCGGGATTCCGCTGGTCTTCCAGACCGCGGCTCTCAGGTCAGGGAAGCAGTATGGTGGAACCGGTAGTGCGCCGCGCCGCCGCGTCAGTATGCGCCTGGGCTGCTTCCCGCAAGGGATAGCGCTGACCAATGGCGATTGACAGCACTCCCGAGCCGACCTGATCGAAGAGCACAGCCGCGGCGTTTCTCAGTTGCTCCGCAGTCACCACGAAATCGAACAGCACGGGCCGCGTCAGCTTGAGCGAGCCGCGGCGCGCAAGCTCCATCGGCGCGAACGGCTCCACCACGCCCGTTGCGTTGCCAAAGGTCACCATGGTGCCGCGGCGGCGCAAACAATCCAGCGACTGGTAGAAGGAATCCTTGCCCAGCGAGTCGTAAACCGCAGCAACGCCACCGCCGCTTAGTTCCCGCACCCGGGCCACAAAATCGGGATCGTCGCCCAGCACGACCTCGGCGCAGCCGGCCTTGCGCGCAATATCGACCTTGGCACTGCTGCCCACCACGCCGATAACACGCGCCCCCAATGCCGCCGCCCACTGTGCCGCAATCTGCCCCACGCCCCCGGCTGCCGCATACAAGAGCACCGGGTCGCCAGGCTGCACCGGATAGCTGTGATGCAGTAAATACCAACTGGTCAGCCCCTTGAGCATCATCGAAGCCGCCTGCTCGTAGCTGATGCTGTCCGGCAACCGAACGATGCGATCAACCGGATAGATTCTTTCCTCGGCATACGAGCCGACCGGAGGGGTGCAGTAAGCCACACGATCTCCCGCGGCTATGCCTTCGACCCCCTCCCCTACCGCCAACACATCGCCGGCGCCTTCCGAACCCAAACCACTGGGATACTCCAGCGGGTAGACGCCGGTGCGGAAGTAGATGTCGATGAAATTGAAGCCGATGGCCCGATTGCGCAGCAACACCTGCCCCGGCCCCGGAGCGCCCACCTGCACGGCGCGCCACTCCATAACTTCCGGCCCGCCGGCCCGATCCACCTGAATCGCATGTGTCATATCCAAATTCTATCCCGGCGCCAGCGAACCTGCTCGGCCAACGCGGATAGGAACTATGATCAGGAACAGTATGGCGAACGAAAGAGTATGGCCGATGTGGAACCCACCGCATCTGGGCGAATTCATCTGTCAGAGCAAGGATCATTGGGACTGGAACGTGACTGAAACAGCGAAGTGTCTGCGCTGCGGGCGCGCCAGGTTTTCGCGTCTGCTGAACAGCAAGGCAGGCTTGTCAGCGAAATTGGCGTTGGCGCTTCAACACATCGGCTGGGATATCGCCGGCCACTGGGCGCGGATGCAGGCGAGCTACGAGCTTCGAAGGCGCGTCGAGGTCGAGCTTCCACCGAACGAGGCGCTAAAGAAGTTCTACAAAGAATTGGAGCGCAAGATCTGGCTGTTCCAGAGGGGTTTGACCAAAATACTCGTCGAGGTCGACGGAATGTACCGGGAGTTTTTCGATCTGGATCGGATGCGCGAGAAGTTGGACCCGATCCGAAGGAAGGAAACCGATCCCGTGCGCCACTGGGGACGCAGCGAACTTAAATGACCTATGCACCGATGATGATAGTCGGCGGCTGCGCCGGGCATTACGCTTGACGTAAAGCGGAAGAATCGTCTAGGATGGCGTTTGCGAGATCGGTGCACTACAGGAACCTTTCGTGATCTTCGGCTTCTACGACAGGAAGACTGAAGCGTTCTACCGGGGGCGCCGAGTGGCAGCTTTCTCCGGCTTTGCCCGGACTGCCTCGCGCAAGCTGGACCAATTGGACGCGGCCACCCGACTTGGCGACCTCGCTCGGCCGGGCAACCGCCTGGAAGCACTTAAGGGCCAGCGCAAGGGACAGTGGAGCATCCGCATCAACGACCAATGGCGGATCTGCTTCAAGTGGCCCGAAGGCAGCCCGGGGCCGACCGAGGTGCAGATAGTGGACTACCATTGATGAGGAGGCATAACATGCGCGAACCCATCCATCCTGGCGAGACTCTGCGCGACGATCTCGACGCACTCGGCATGAGCGCAGCGGAGCTTGCGCGGCGGATTGAGGTGCCGGTGAATCGCGTCACGCAGATTCTGAACGGCCGCCGGGCGGTGACCGGCGACACGGCGTTGCGCCTGGGGCGCTTTTTCGGGACCTCGGGGGAGTTCTGGCTTAACCTTCAGAAACTCTACGAACTGCGACTCGCGGAGCGCAAGAGTGGCGCCGAAATAGCCCGACTTCCGACCTTGGATGCGAGTACGGGTCTGCACGCCACCGGCTGAGAGAAAACCAGTTGCCGAATGCCGTGGCAGGCTGCGGTGCGCTCTCGGCAAGCGCCGCGCTCGGCCAGTCTTCGCTCGTTTGCCGTGAAGCCGCGCACCAGATGCTCGCGAAGGGTGCGCGTGGCCCATTGGCGAAATCGCACGCCGCGTTTGGAATTGACGCGGTAGCCAACCGATATGATGGCGTCGAGATTGTAGTGCTTCATCCGGCGGCGCACCCGCCCGTTTCCCTCGGTTTGAACTAGTAAGAAATCTTTACTAGTTGCCTCCGCCTCCAGTTCTCCGCTGGAGAACACGTGGCGCAAATGCATCACGATGTTCTGAGGCCTCGTTCCGAATACGGTTTCCATATCGCGCTGCGAAAGCCAGACCGTCACCTGCTCAAGGCGCACATCGACACGCACCTCGCCGTAAGGGCTGTCATAGACGACCATTCGTGCCCGGTCGGTTTTCCGTGGGCTGTGGCAATGGAGAATTAGTTTGTTTTGCGGCGCCGGTCAAGGCTGTTGGAGGTGCAGGAATCAGGCGCGGCGGCCAAGGTCTCCGCGTGTTCCTCCGTGTGCCGCCGACGCGGCGCTTCGGTCTGGTTTGGCCCATACGATAGCGGCCGAGGCCAGCAGGATGGGCAGCAGGGAAGCATAAAGCACCGCGTTCCAGCCTAGCGCCTGCATCACCACCCCGGCGCTCAGCGAACCCACGGCTGCGGTGCCGAAAACGGCGAAATCGTTTAGCGCCTGGACTTGGAAGCGCTCGCCGGGACGGTATGTGCGCACCAGCAACGCCGTGCCGCCCACGTAAAGGAAGTTCCAGCCGACCCCGAGTAGCACCATTGCCGCCCCGTAGTGGAGAATGTGCCTGCCCGCCAGCCCGGCGACGAGGGTAGCGCCCAGCAGCACCGCGCCCACCTGCATGATCCGACCCACGCCGTAGCGCGCGATAAGGTAGCCGGACACCAGCGACGGAAGATACATGGCAAGGACGTGACTCTGGACGATGTTTGCAGTTACCTGCAGCGAATACTCATCCACCACATGCATCGCCAGCGGGGCGGCGGTCATGACGAACGACATCACGCCCTGCCCGATCGCAGCCCCAATCACTGCCGCGATGAACAGGCGCCCGCCCGCAATCGCGCGCAGCGGGCGAACACGCTCGTCTGCATTGTTCTCAATTGACACCGATGTTGAGCGCAAGCCCAGGAGAGCGGCGCCGGCGATGACATAACAGCCGGCGATGGCGGCAAACGCGCCGCCAAACGGCAGGCCAGGAATCCAGGATTCGCCTTGCGATACAAGACCGGGGCCAAGAATAGCCCCGATCATGGCCCCTGCCAGCACCACCGACACGGCCTTTGGAGCCGAGGCCAAACTCACGCTTTCCATTGCGGCAAACCGGTACTGCAGCGAGAAGGCCGCCGCACAGCCAACCATCACGGTGGCGGTGCAGTAGAGCGCGAAGCTATGGGTAGAGATGGCCGCGATGGCGAGCAGTGTGCCGAGCGCTCCGACACCCGCGCCGAGCGCCAAACCGCGGGCGCGACCGATGCGGGCCATGGTCCAGGAAGCCAGCACGGTGCATAGCGCCGTGCCGACGATCAACAACGAAATCGGCAAGGTGGCCAGCGCCGGGTTGTGAGCCAGTTCGCGGCCGACAATGCCACCTATGGTCACCACGGCAACCGTGCCTGTAACCGCGGCTGCCTGCGCCAGCACCAGGATCGCCAGGTTGCGATTCAGAAGTTCGGAACGAATAGCCGGCCTCGGCGAAATCTCGGACTGCGGCACGATAACAGGCGGCAACGACCGGGCGCAATCGTGCAGCGGGGCGGCACGTCGTATTGACAGCCCCATGAGGCTCCGCCACAATGCGCGCCCATGGCCAATTCAGCACAAGCCGCCAAGCGCGCGCGTCAAGCCGTAAAGCGCCGCTCCCGCAACATGCCGATGCGCTCTAAGCTGCGCTCGGCTATCGCCGGAACCGTGCGCGCTCTGGATGCAGGAGACGCGGAGAAGGCGGCAGCGGCCTATCGCAAGGCCACTCCCATCATCGACGCGATGGTCGGCAAAGGCGTTATTCACGCCAACAAGGCCGCCCGCCACAAGAGCCGCCTCAACAAGCGCCTCAAAGCCCTCTCCCCCGACTAGGCGCGGCACAGCGTCTGGGCCGGCCGCGCCCGGCCGCCCAATGTACTGTCTAACGCAGCCTCACGGCAGTGCCGCTGACGGCTACCATGAGCATGCTGTTGCCCCTGCCCATCACCTCATAATCGAGATCGACGCCGACCACGGCGTCGGCGCCTTTGCTGCACGCCTCCTCCGACATTTCGGCCAGCGCGGTCTCGCGAGTGCGCCGCAACTCCTTTTCGTATGCGGCCGAGCGCCCACCCACAATGTCGCGGACTCCTGCCAATATGTCCTTGACGATGTTGGCGCCCGCTATCGCTTCGCCGGTCACGACGCCCCGATACTCGCGGATTGTCTTGCCTTCAACAGTTGGCGTGGTGGTGATAATCATTTTTGCATCTCCTTTCTTTCTAGTCTCTGCATGACGGCGGTTGCCAGCGCCGCCGTCCCGCGCCCGGTGAGGGCCGAAATCGTGAACGCCGGCGCCTGCCAATCCAGATGGCGAGACAGCCGCTCGCCGAGTTCGGCCGCTTCCTCAACCGACACGAGGTCCGCCTTGTTCAATACCAGCCAACGTTCGAGGCGCGCCAACGCGGCGTCGAAAGCCTGCAACTCATTGCCGATCTCGGCGACCGACTCTGCCAGCGTTTCCACGTTTGCCGCGCCGCCTTCGGGGTCCGATAGATCAACCAGGTGCAGCAGCAACCGGGTGCGGCGCAAGTGCCTGAGAAAACGAGAGCCAAGGCCGACACCGGCCGCCGCGCCGGGCAGCAGACCTGGAATGTCGGCCATCACGAAGCTCTGCATGGGGCCCACGGCCACCACGCCCAGTTGCGGATGCAGCGTGGTAAAGGGGTAGTCGGCGACCTTGGGACGCGCTTCGGAAACCGCCCTCAGCAGTGTGGATTTGCCTGCATTCGGCAGTCCCAGAAGTCCCACATCTGCAAGCAGCGTCAATTCCAGTGCTAGTCGGCGGGCTTCTCCCCGCGTACCCGGCGTGTACTGGCGCGGCGCGCGATTGACGCTCGACTTGAATCGGACATTTCCTCGTCCTCCTCGACCACCACGCGCGACCAACAATTCAGGTTGTGCGGTGCTCAGTTCGCCTAGCACTTCGCGAGTGTCCGCCTCGGTAACTCGGGTGCCGGCAGGCACCGGAATCTCAAGATCGGCGCCGGCCGCGCCGCTTCGCTCCCGCCCCGCCCCGCCCTTGCCGTGTCCGGCCCGAAACTCCTTGCGGGCGCGAAAGTCGGCCAGCGTATTGACTCCGGGCGCCACGACCAGCGTCACGTCGCCACCGTCGCCGCCGTCACCGCCATCGGGACCGCCGCGGGGCACGTATTTTTCTCTGCGGAAACTCACACAGCCGTCGCCGCCGTCGCCGGCACGAACGCGAATCATTGCTTCGTCGGAGAACCGCATGCCTGGCTACCCTGGGCAGTGACGAGTGAAATTACCACGACGGCTGGACTGCGTTGTCCGTCGCTTGCATAGCCTCGATATGCGCACTCCCTGCGTCCTGCCCGCCGCGCGCCTGAACCGCTGCGGCGCGACGCGGGGTTTCGCCAAAGGCTGCTAGTGCGCTGTGCCGGAAGGAACGACCGACACGAAGCGGCGGTTTGCCGGCCCTTTACGCTCGTACTTTACGACGCCGGAGGCGGTCGCGAACAGCGTGTGATCGCGCCCCAGGCCGACATTGTCGCCGGCGTGGAAGGCAGTCCCGCGCTGGCGCACGAGGATGTTGCCCGCCAGCACCTGCTGGCCACCATACTTCTTGATTCCCAGCCGTTTGGATTCGGAATCGCGCCCGTTGCGGGAGCTGCCTGCAGCTTTTTTATGCGCCATTCGTCAACTCTCCTTGCTTGTCTTGCTTGCTGCCGCCTTTTTCGCGGGTGCCTTGGCTGCCGTCTTCTTCTTGGCCGGGGCTTTCGCTGCAGCTTTCCTTGCCGGAGCCTTCGCTGTCGTCTTCTTGGCCGGAGCCTTCGCCGCCTCTTTCTTGGCCGGCGTCTTCTTGACCGCCTTATTGGCAGGGGCTTTGGCTGCCGCCTTCTTGGCTGGGGCTTTCGCCGCAGCTTCCTGGTCAGCAGCCTTCTCAGCCGCCGCCTTCTTGGCCGGCGCTCCCTTGCCCGTAGCCTTCTCAACCGCCGCCGACTTGGCGTCGGGCTTCACAACCGGTTCTATCCCGCCTATCTCAAGCATCGTGAAATGCTGGCGGTGCCCCAGCGTACGACGATAATCCTTGCGCCGCTTGAACTTGATCACTTCGATCTTGCGTCCCCTTCCATGCTCGCAAACCGTCGCGCGCACCTGACCGACCGGATTGCCGGCAGTGCCGATCCGGGTTTCCTTGCCCTCCTCGCCGCCAACAAGCATGGCGTCAAAGCGCAGTTCGGCGCCCACATCGGCGCTCAGCCGCTCCACCCGAAGCCGCTGACCTTCGCTAACCCGATACTGCTTGCCACCGGTGCTGATCACCGCAAACATCTGCATTCTCCATGGCCTTGACCGGCCGGGGCGCGATTATATCCGTAATGGGCCAAATACGCTTGCTGTGCGAGGCGTTTGCGCCCGGCGCCCGGCGCGGAGAGGCGAACGGTTGGTGTTCCGGCCAAGGCGTTATGAAAACACCAGACCGCCGTTGATGTCCACGCTTGCGCCGGTCATGAAGCTGGCCTTCGAGGACGCCAGAAACGCTACCAGTTCCGCCACTTCCTCGGATGTCCCTTCGCGCCCCAGGGGCGTGTTCCCCGCAACATTCGCGCGCACGGCGTCGGTGGTGAAGGTGTCGTGAAACGACGTGGCAATCATTCCGGGGCAAACACAGTTTACGCGGATGTTGCGCGGCCCCAGTTCCTTGGCGAAGGCGCGCGTAAGCGACATGACCGCGCCCTTGGCAGTCGCGTAGGCGGACGCACCGGCGCCGCCTCCGTCGCGACCAGCCTGGGAGGCCAGATTGATGACCGATGCGCCGGAGTTCATGTGCGGAACCACAGCTTGAGTGGTCAAAAAGGCGCTGGTCACGTTGAGCCTCAGCACGCCCTCCAGAAAGTCCTCGGTCATGTCCGCCAGCGGCTTGCGGGCAACCAGACCCCCCACTACATTCACCAGCACATCAATGGAATCGCCGAAAGCTTCACAGGTGCGGCTTACGAGGCTTTCCACATCCTTCCGCCGGGTCATGTCGCCGGGCAACGCGACCGCGGCGCCGCCCGCTTCGGTGATCCGCCTTGCCGTGGCCTCGCCAGCTTTGCGGCTGCCGCGGTAGTTCACCGCCACTTGCGCGCCGCGCGCGGCAAGCGTTTCGGAAATCGCCCGCCCGATATCTCGGGAACCTCCAGCCACGATGGCAACTTTTCCTTTCAAGTCCATTACACGTTTTCTCCCAGCGCTAATTCGAATGCTTGGAGGCGAGCGGGCCGATCCGCCCGCCGAACACCCACACGGAGAGCACGGCAAGCGGCACCAGCAGCGCGCCCAGTATGAACACCGGCACATACGAGGTCGCGCTCAGGGCCGGGACAAGCCAGTTCATGACCACTACCCCCACGACTGCCGCGGTGCCCCCGACGCCGGCAAGCGAGCCCACCGACTGGTCGGAAAAGAAATCGCTGGGCAAGGTCTGTATGTTGCCGATCGCGATCTGGAAACCGAACAGGATGACCGAAATCAACAGCACGGCTGACAGCGGCGTGGCCGCGAAGGCCGTGGCGATCAGAGCCGGCAACATCAAGGCGCCGCCGAAGGTGATGGTGAACTTGCGGGTGCGGTTCACTGTCCAGCCCTTGCGGATCATGGCGCTCGCCAGCCAGCCGCCGAACAGTGCGCCTGCCGCTGCGCCTACGTATGGCAACCAGGCGAACAGGGCGATCTGCTTGATATCGAAACCGAAGACTTCCGCCAGATAAATGGGCAGCCAAGTCACGAACAGCCACCAGATCGGATCAAGAAAGAACCGTGACGCGATGACGGACCAGCTCTGCCTGTAGCGCAACATTTCCAGCCAGCCGGGAGCCGCCTGCTCCTTATCGTCTGCCTGCCCAGCCCCCTGCATCTTCTGGCCCGAAAGAATGTATTGGCGCTCTTCTTCGGAAAGCCAGGGATGGCGTTCGGGCGGCGCCTTGTAGAGGAGCAGCCAGGGAATCACCCACAGCAGTCCCAAAGCGCCCACGGCCACGAAAGTGCCTACCCAGCCGAACTGGAGGAACAAGACCAGGATGACAAACGGGGAGATGATCGAGCCGATAGACGCTCCGGAATTGAATATGCCCTGAGCCAGAGCACGTTCCTTGATCGGAAACCACTCGGCATTGCACTTGGTGGCCCCGGGCCAATTGCCCGCCTCGCTCACTCCCAGGCTGAAGCGCACCAGCCCGAAACTCACCACACCGCGCGCAAGCGCATGCAGCATGATCGAAACGGACCACACCACAATCGCCAGCACAAAGGCGAGCCGGGTTCCTATCCTGTCGAAAATCTTGCCGAACAGCGACTGGCCGATGGCATAGCCGACCATGAAGCAATTCACTATCAGTGCATAGTCGTCCTTGTCCATGCCCAGGTCCTTCGAAATCTCCGGCCACATAAGGGCAAGCGCATTGCGATCCACGTAGTTGATCACGGTCGCAACCGCCACGAGTATCACAATGATCCACCGCAGGTTGGGTATCTTCATGCCGTCAATCAAACCTCCTGAATCAATTTCGAATGGGCCCGCTTTCATCGAACAGACCGAAATAGCCGCGCCACCGGAACTCCCGGCCCGCAATGCGCACCGCATGCTCCAGCGAATCGGCGGAGTTGTACGACAACCCCAGGAACCGCTCGCCGACCCGATTGCCGACAATTTTCACCACGTCGCGGCGATCGTGGCTGAAGCGCTTGATGGCCGTGATCGACCCTTCGCTAGCGACTGTGGATTCCTCTGCCGCGTCGTACTGCCCATGCACTTCCAGTGTCGAAACGAAGGCGCTGTCGGCGGCGTCATTAAGCCTCAGTATCAGCGCCTGCTCGCGCCGCAGGCTGAGTTGGGGGTCGTTCGCGCCAAGCTCTGCAAACAGGATTTCCAGCGGCGCCTCCGCCTGAATCGAATAGGTGTAGAAGCGATCGCCGGCAAGCCAGGTCATGGAAAACAGTTCGTCGGCCGCCACCTGTGTTTGCGCGCGCAGCCAGAGGTGCTGATAGCCGTTGGCGCTACCCATGGGTAGCAGCTTGTCGTGCATCGCGCGAAGCGGCGGGTTAGTAGCGATGACGTGACCCTTGAAGTGAAGAGGCAGATCGTATTGCCGCGGCCCGCTGCCGGAAATCTTGAGAGCATCGACTACGACAGGCCCGTCGGCAAGCACCCCGTCCAGCAGTGCGAGAGTACGACTGAAGGAAATGTCCGCGTACGCGCCGTCCATGGACGCAGCGGCGACGTGAATGCCGCCTTCGCTGCCGAAGAACAACATTTCCGGATGGAAGCGCTCGCCCACGTCGAGCCGGGCGCCGAAGTGACTCTGTTCGTCCACGACCAGCGTATTGTGGGCAACCGTCTGCTTGGCCCAGGTCGTGTTTTCCGGCAGGTAACGGCCGCCGTTCTTGGCTTCGATGTTGAGAAACCTTGCAGCGCCGTAGTCGGCCACGATTTCGTTGCCGTTGTCGTAGAAGATCCAGTGCAGTTTGTCGAAATGGCCATGTCCCATTCCTTGCGCGGTGGCCTTCAGCACCAGCGCCTGGTGACCATTTCCCGCGCCGTTGCGAAGAATGGCCAAGGCGCCCTGCTCGCCGGACGGACCGTCTCTGAGCAGCACGGATCGATGTTCGTACGGCTGCCCCTCGCCGCGGTCCGCCGCCTGCGCCAGTGCAAGGCCGTCGCCCGTAAGGACGAAGCTGCCCTGCCGGGCGGCCACCGAAATTAGCCTTGGGTCGCCGGTAAGCGCGTGAGCGATTGCCACCCCATGGCGCAGTTCGACGGTATCCAGCCCCTTTTCCCTGATCGCGTCGTTGATCGGAAAGAACAGCCCCCCATAGGAAAGCTCGATGCAAGCATAGATCGCCTTCAGCAGCAGGCCGTCGCGATACTCGAATATCTTCAGTTCCGGATTGTTGTTCTCGATGCTGCGGGCAAAAACCACCAGCGGCATCAATGCGTAACGCTGGTAGTAAGGACCCTCGGCGTAGTAGCCATCGGGCGAGAGCAGCAGATCAAGCTGCCTCAGGAACCCGGCACTGCCGTCGCGTTCGAGCCCGTATAGCGACTTCTCCACATACGCGCGATCGTTGAGCACGTATCCCGTCATCCCTACCGCGGCGACCGCCCAGGTTCCGTGGTTGTGGATGCGGTCGAAGGTGTGCGGCGATTCCACCGAGAGAAATTCGGCCATGGGCCGCAGCAAGCGTTGTTCAATAGCGTTTTTCTCGTCACTGGAAAGCGTATCCACGATCGCGTCGTAGCCCTGGATCGCATGAACCAGCCATACGGACTCGTTGAGGTTCTGCCAGAACAGCCTGCCGGGGGCCTGCTCCTTCCTCATCGGATGCTCGCCCAATCGCGGATACATGTCCGCATACGCCAGAAGCAAGGACTTCGCGTGGCCCGCGTAGCCCTCCGCGCCAGTAAGCTGATAAACGGTTCCGGCCTCGCGGATCGCAACCCCGTTTCTCTTGTGCTGCTCATGCGAATAGCCACCGCCCGCATCGGTAGGCTCCGGCACGTCGGGTTGGGATGCGAAGTAGCGGTCGATGCGCGCCCTTGTCAGGTTCAGCGAGCGCATGAAGCTCGGCGATTCGTGGATCGCGCCGGTAATGCGCTCGACATCTTGGGCAGTCAGCAGTAAGCGGGGGTGAGACGCCCCGCCTTCTTGGCACCAGCCGCCGAATGCCAGCGCCGCCAGGGCCGGAACGATTAGCACGCGACGCATCATGGCCTGGCGGCCTCGCTCACAATCGGATCCGGCGTACCGGCAAATCGATTGCCTGCGATGCGCGTTATCGGATCGCCGACCGTATGCGTTACGTGTATCGGCCGACTGTTGATGAAGTCGTTGTCGTGGAGGTCGGCCACCTGTACGCCCAGCAGGCGTACCGACGCCCCGGTTTTATTGCGCGCGCCATGCCCGACCGAGTCCATTACGCTGGCACGGATTTCGAGGCGGGGGCCGAAGGTGCTCTCGTCCGTTCCGCCCCGGTAGATGTCCACCACAGCGCCGCCGATATTGCTGAAACGGCTATCGACAATCGAAACAACCTCGCCGTTGTAGCGGCCCAAGTCGTCAACTTCCTTGCCAAGCGCAATTACGCTGCCGGTGATGTCGATGAATTCGGAGCGCGTGATGCGGATCGCATCCGCAAAGGTGTTCTTGGCCACCAACAGGAAATTGAAGGAATGATTGGTATCAAGATCGCTTACCGAGCAGTCTTCAATAGCCAGGCCATAGTTCCTCACCATCGAGTAACGGCTGGTGCGAATTACCGCGTTGCCGGCCACATCGGGAGAGGCGGCGCCGGAAATCTCGAGGCCGGACAAAGCGAGGCTCCCGCCATCATCAAGCTCGAACAGCGCCGAGCGCTCGAACTCCAGCCTCACCGTTCCAGGGCCCTGCGCCGCTCTTATGCGCAGCGGCCGCGCAATGAGAATAGTCTTCCTGACGCGGTAGAGGCCAGGGAGCAGATCAAGAGTCTCGCCCGCTTCGGCCCCACGCACGGCGTCGAACAATGCGTCCTCGCCCGGACTGACGGCGATTGGTGCCTTGGGCGCCTGGGAGGCAAGGCGTTCCGCTTGACTGGAGGCCGGAGCGTCCTCCGTGCCGGAATTTCGAGGTGGTTTCGGATACCAGGCAACACCCGTGTCGTCCCTGTTCAGCACTTGAAGGCCGGACCGAACGCCGACGGAGGCAAGTTGGTCACCGACCGGATACTTGAGCCCGTTGTGCGCCGCTTGCATCTCGAATGCGGCGTTCGTAAAGCCGTCTTGCAGGGGTAATTCCTCCACAGCGTTGGCGGCGTTGGCGGCAAAGGCGATTCCGCTTACGTCGTCATGCACGCGAATGACGTTTTCCCGGCTCCGATTGAATACCAGGTTGGAACGAAACACGCTATCAAGCGGCACGGCCGACCGCTCTTCATCGCTGCCCGCGCCCAGCTCAATATGTCCGCACTCGACGATCGAGTTGTTCTCGATCCGTACATCCTCGACTTGGTGATAGCGGTTGATCGGCGAATTCGGGACCCCGTTCATAATCACGAATGCGGCCCCGAAGCGGCGGCCGGTAAGGCCCTGAAGGTAGTTGTTGCGGATCTGGTGGCCCTTGTTGATGATCCGTATTCCCCCAGTATTGGGAACGCCGTTGCCCAAAAACACGTTGTCTTCGACCACGGCGTTGTTGCCGTGACGCAGCGTCAGCGTGCCCTGCGATTCCAGAAACAGGTTGCCACGGAAGATATTGCCGCCCGACTTGTTGGAGATGATCTCCACTTCCCCGTTGCAGCGGTCGAACACGTTGTTCTCCACAACGGTCAGCGAATCGCTGAGCGAGTAATGGCTGGTGCCGATTCTGAGCGTCTCGCCGCCGTTGGATCCCAGGATCGGCCGGGGGCCGAAGTAGTTATGGTCGATCCGATGGTGGTTACGCTGGTTCTCCTCGCCATCCAGCCGCACCGCCATGGTGACTCCAGCGTTGCCCTTGCCTACCAGGTGGTTGTGATCGAAGCGGTTGTTGCGCCCGAACATGAGCACCCAGAAGTCGGTTTCATGGCGCTCCGGGTTACTGAAGTGATCAATGACCGTTTCGGTGACTCGCGAGTGATAGGCCGGCTCGCCCTTGGTGCGCCGAAAGGATATTACGGCCTGGGTGGGCGAATAGCCGTCCTTGAATACCAGACCCGACACGACCAGGTGCCGGCCGGCGAGGCGCAGATTGGACTGGCCGCTGAGCACGACCTGCCCCTTGGTTTCCGCTTTCAGGGTAATCGGTTGTTGCGGCCGGCCCTTGCCGGTGAACAGTATCTCGAAGTCCTCCCATACGCCGTTGGCAAGAACAATCGCATCGCCAGGCTGCGCGCCCTGCAAGGCCTCGCGATATTCCTCTCGGGTGCGCACCAGGGTCTCGGCGGCGATTGCGTCGCCGGCCGCGGCGAGCGCAACGAACGCGGTCAGAGCCGCCCGAAACCCTGGAATGCACTTCACGAGCCGGGAGGCTTCGGATTGGGCCTACAGGCCCTAAATGCGGGCGCTCTTCAGGAAGCGGGCGCGGCTTTCGCTGGCCTTCTGACGCACGTCCCTGATGGCTCTGCGCTCGGTAACGTCGAGCATCGATTCCAGCAGCCGCGTAAAGTGCTTTCTCATCGCCAGCCGCGCCTGCGCAGGGTCGCGGCTGTAGAGCGCATCGAGAATTTCCCGGTGTTCCCTGCCGCGCTCCGTCGGATCTTCCGAGCAAACGGCGTCGTACACCTTCTTGACCTGCGGCAATTCCATGCGCATTCTCCACAGCTTCTCGACGATGTAATAGAGCACCGAATTGCCTGCTGCGGCTGCAATGGTCAAATGAAAATTTCGGTCCGGGAGCTCCCCCGCATCCGAGTCGCCATCGCCGCCGTCACTCATATCCTCGATGAGCTGCTCGAGCTGCGCCAGCGTTTCATCGCTGATATCGGGCGCCGCGAGGGCGGCCACCTCCGATTCGAACAGTGACCTTGCCTCCGTCAACTCCAGCGCGCTCACGCTGGGCAGCATGTCCACCTGAGAACCTGCCGCGTCCAGCACGTGCGCTCCCGAGCCGGGCCGAACCTCCAGCTTCCCTAGCGCCTGCAGCGAAATGAGAGCCTGTCGGACCGTGACCCGACTTACATCGAATTGCTCGGCGAGCTCGCGTTCGCCCGGCAAGCGGGTGCCGGGCGGGTATACGCCCTCTGCTATTCGCTGCGCAATCCTTTGCGCGACGGTCTCATAAAGCCGCTGTTCCTTCATGGTTCCGCTGTTTCAATAGAACTTGGCCCGCAGACCCACGAACAAGCGCGGACCGTAACTGTTCACCTCGGCGAGGTTGTTCGGCGTGGGATTGTATTGAATCCGAGGCTCGTCCAGCAGGTTGATGCCTTCCACCCGCAGCGTAACGTTGTCGGTAATTTCGTAGGTTACGCGCGCCTCGAGCACCTCGTTGTCCGCAATGTAGCGAATGTTTCCCGGAGTACTGATGAATTGCTGGAAGTAATCGCTGCGCGACTTGTAGATGAGTTGCACGTCGAGAGCCGCGAGCTGGTAGTAGAGCTGCGCGGAAATCACCGAGTCGGAAAAACCGAACAAATTGGCCGGCTCCACGAAACCGACACGTTCCGAGACGACATTACCTGCCTCATCGAGCACCAGAGCCGATCCGAAGTTGGCGTCCTCGAACTCGAAATCGGAATCCGCCACGTTCACGCTCAGCTTCGCGCCCAGTCCACTCAGCAATCCGGGCAGATAGCTGAACGAGTGCGCCGCGGTCAATTCAAAGCCGGTGAGCGTGCTTGAATCCTCGTCGGTGCGCATGGTGGTGACGTCGGCGTTGAACGGCTGCCCGTCAATCGTGAATTGCTCCACCCGCTGGGTATTCTCGAAACCGCCGAGGAAGCGCTTGTAATAGACGCCCAGGGCCAGAATGGAGTCATCGTTCGGATACCACTCCAGAGCGACATCGGCGTTCCAGGACGTCAACGGCTCCAGGTCCGGGTTGCCGGAAGCGCTCGCCCGGCCCACCAGGTCGGCGATCGACGTGGGATCATCGTCGTCATCCACGCTCAGCGCACGTCCAAAACCGAGATCGGCCGGGTCCGGGCGGGATAATCCGCGATACACGCCGCCGCGCAGCAGCAAATCATCCTGCCAGTTCACGACCAGGTTCACGCTTGGCAGCAGTTCCGTGTAGCGCTCGCCGCCGACCACGGACTGGAAGGTGCTGGAATCCTCCACAACGCTGATAGTTCCATCGGGCTCGGCGACGGTCGTGAATACCGTCCGCAACCCTGTCGAATTCACGTCGGTCGAAACCACGCGCAGCCCGAAATTGCCCCGCACCGGCTTGCCGCTCCACTGGTCCTCGTAATTGAACTGCACATAGGCGGCCAAGGTCTTCTCCTCCACATCAATGTTGCTCACCGACTGACCCGGAGACGGAATGGCGGGCACTTCTCCGAGAAACTCCCGTACCAGGCAAAGCGGATCGAAAGTAGCGTAAGCGCTGCCGGTGCCGTCGGGTATGACATTGCCATCCGCGTCGACGTTGGTGATCAGGTTCTGGCCGTTGCTGGGCTCGGACAGGAACCCGGGCTCGGGAAACCGCTCGTTGCGGCATGCCAGGCTGGCGCCCTGTATGGCGCTATCGGGATGATTGTAAGTGTCACGCGCTCTGGGGAAGCTGACGTACTCCAGCTCGGAATAGCGGACACCGCTCTCGATGCTGTTGATTCTGCCCCAATCCACCTCGAACTCGAGATCGCCGCGGGCCGCCTTGATGGTGTTGTCGCGCGACTGGTTGAGGTCAACACGAGTGCGGGCCGAGTCCGCATACAGGTCGTGATTGGTCACATCGAAATTCTGCACCGTAACCAGCGGCACGACGGAACCACCACCCGGTATCTGGATGGACGTGAACACGCGGTCCGAACCCGCCGGCGTGTCGTTGCCGAAGATGTCGCGGGGCTCCGACTGCAGCCGCGTATGGATGATGTTCTCGCGCCGCGAGGTATCAGAGTAGGACACGTCGAAGGACAGATACAACCGATCGCTGGCCTGGAATCCCAGGTTCAATCCAGCGCCTGAATAGTCCTCGATCCGCTCCTGGTAGGTGCTTAGGGTTTCGATCCGGCCGATGGTCTCGAACAGCGAAACCTCCCCGGTGGGTGCGGCGATCAGCGTTTCAGGGGTGAGGCCGGGAATGATCCGGCGCTGCTCGGAGAAATAAAGATCGTTGCGCACTTCGGTGAAGGTGCGGTCGGAAACCTGCATGTCGAAGTTGATATCGAGCCGGTCGCTGGGCTGCCACTGGAAGGCGCCGAACACGCTCTCGCGGTCGTCATCGGTAATGTTCTGGCGGAATGACCGCGAACTGGGCACAAAAATGAAGGGCGCCCCCGCGTCCGGCGCCATCCCGGTGTCCGGATTGACGGTACTGTTCAGGTTCCCGGCGCCGCTGTCGCAGTTGCCGCTGGAGGTTCGGCCCACGCCGCCATTAACGCCAATGTCGTTGCGGCAGTCGCGCCAACCGCTGGTGGTGCGGAACTCCTGCTCCGGGTTGGTTCCCAGCCGCTTTTGAAAGCCGAGGGAAATGCCGAAATTGCCGCCGTCCGGCAAGTCGAACTGGTCGATATAGCTCAAGGTCGTGCGGCTGCCCCACTCCCGCTCGTTGTCGATGATGTCCGAGTTGTCGGGATGGTTGCTGCCTTTGATCTCGGCCTGAATTCTGCGTTTGCCGTACTCCAGGGGCTTGAGCGTCTCCAGCCATATCTGCCCGGACACCCCGCCCTCGATGAGGCTGGCTTCCTGGGTCTTGTAGATCAGCAGTTTGTTGAACAGCTCCGAGGGAAACTGGCTGAAGTTCACGGAACGATCGCCGCTGCCGTTGGTGGCTTCGCGCCCGTTGACCACGGTGGAGCCCAGAAACGGCCCCATACCGCGAATCGATATTTCCGTGGCGCCGCCCTGCTCGCGGTGCGAGGCCGCACTGGTGAGCGTTTCCAGCGCTTCGCCGATGGACAGCGCCGGTATGTCGCCGATGTCCTCCGTGGACAAGGCCTCGACAACCGTATCGGACAGCCGTTTCTCCTCTATCGAGGTACGAATGACACCCCGGGTGCCGGTCACTACGATCTCTTCGACAGGCGAGTCAGCCGCGATCTCGTCGTCGTTCGGCACATCCTGAGCCAAGCCCGGCATCGCAATCAGCGCGGCCCCAAAACCAACGCAAACCGCAGCCCGTATGCGCCGCCTGCAAGGCGTGTGTGTCGTGTTTGTCCGCATGTTGCCTCCCCAAGCCATATTGCGAAAGGGGAATATACCAAATGCTTGGGATCAGTCCAACCCTTTTTGTAGCTCCTGTTAGTTCAAATCTGTTAGACCAAAGCTGTGAGACCAATGCTTCCTGCCTGCTACTCTGCGGTTGCCTGCCCAGCCCATCCGATGGCTTCGGCCGCAAAAGCGAACTGGTTGGCGATGTCTTCGATACGCATCCAGGTAGGCGTTCCGGCGCCATGACCGGCCCGCGTCTCGATGCGGATCAGCACCGGATTGGCGCAACCTTGCGCCTTTTGCAACGCCGCCGCGAACTTGTAGCTGTGCCAGGGCGCCACGCGGTCGTCGTGATCTCCGGTGGTTACCAGCGTGGGCGGATAACAGACGCCATCGGCCACGCGATGCACGGGCGAATAGGCATACTGGGCGCGAAAATCCGCCTCGTTTTCCGACAGGCCGTAATCGTCGGCCCAGGCCCGCGCGTTGGCGCTGGCGGTGTGATAGCGCAGCATGTCGAGAACGCCCACGCCCGGCAGCGCCGCTCCGAATAGATCCGGACGCTGCGTCATGACCGCACCCACCAAGAGACCGCCGTTGCTGCGCCCTTGGATTACCAGGCGCCCGGGCATGGTATAGCCCTGTTCGATCAGCCACTCAGCCGCAGCGATGAAGTCGTCGAATACGTTCTGCTTGCGCTCGCGAGTTCCCGCCAAGTGCCACTCACGTCCGTATTCGCCGCCCCCGCGCAGATTCGGGATGGCCAGCAGACCGCCCATTTCCAGCCATGCCAGCCTCTCGCTGCTGTAGCTCGGCAACAGCGAAATATTGAATCCGCCATACCCGTAAAGCAACGTAGGCTGGTCGCCGGTCGCCTCCAGGTCCCTGCGGCTCACCAGGAACATGGGAATGCGGGTGCCGTCCTTGCTGGAATAAAACACCTGCCTGGCAAGATAATCAGAGCCGTCGATAGCTGTTTCGGTGCGATGATGGAGGCTGCTTTCGCCCGTGCCGACATCGTAGCGGTAGATGGCGCCGGGATCGGTAAAGCCGGAAAACGTGTAGAAGGTCTCCGGATCGTCCCAGCGGCCGCCGAATCCCCGTACCGAGCCGACGCCAGGCAGTTGGACAGTCTCCACCAGCTCACCGCCGCTCTCGTGGACCCGCACCAGCGGCTGCACGTCCTGCAAGTATGAAGCGATAAAGCGTCCGCCCACGGCGCTGATGCCTGCCAGCACGTTCTCGCCCTGCGGGATGATCTCCGTCCATTCCTCGGGGCGGTTTACATCCAGTGCGATGACCTTGCGGCGCGGCGCGTCCTTGTTGGTGGAAAAGTAGAACGTATCGCCGTCATTGGCCAGGTAGCCATAAAGGGCGTCCCACTGATCCAGCAGGGGCAGAATGTCCGAGTCCGGCTCATCCAGGCGCCGGTAGTGGATGGCGTTGGCCAGATAGCCCTCCTGAAGCCTTACGATCAGGAATGCGCCATCCTCGGTCACGGACGCATAGGCATTGCGCTCCTCATCCGGCGGCATGCGCAGAACCAGACGGTCTTCGGACTGCTCCGTCCCGAGGGTGTGGAAATAGACGGACACAGCCTTCTGGTCGTCGGCGCGCCCCTCGTCGTCCACCGGATAGCGGCTGTAGTAGAAGCCGCCCTCGTCCAAAGCCCAGGAAATTCCGGTGAACTTGGTATAGGTAATGCGGTCGGGCAAATCCTGGCCAGTAGCGACTTCGCGCACCTGCCAGTCGCGCCAATCCGAACCGCCCTCGGACCTGGCATAGGCGATATAGCGCCCTTCGGGACTCACTGAGCGACCGGCCAGACTTGCCGTGCCGTCCTCCGTCCAAGTATTGGGATCGATCAGAATGCGCGCTTCCCCGTCGAGCCCCGCGCGCACATAGAGCACACTGTGGTTCTGCAGACCGTCGTTGCGGAGCTCGAAATACCAGGGCCCGTGACGCCACGGAGCAGAGCGGCGGGGATAGTTCCACACCTCGGTGAGCCGCTCCCGCAAGGTCTCGCGGAGCGGCAAACCTTCCAGATACGGATCGGACAAAGCATTCTGCGAAGCCACCCAGGCGTCGGTTTCCTCGGAATCCAACGCCTCCATCCAGCGGTACGGATCGGTCACTTCGACGCCGAAATAATCGTCGCGCTGATCGGACAGCTTCGAACGGGGATAGTCCGGCCCCGCTTGCTCTGCGGGACCACAAGCTCCGGCAAGGAGCACGGCGGCAAGGGAAATAACGGTTGTGCGCATGGATAGTAACTCGTGTTGTATGGGCGGTGAGCGGCAAGATTCTAACCTGCAGCCCTCTGAAACCCACGGCAGGCGAGCAGGCATGTTGATATGATTGGTGCGGTGACCCAAGCCGAGGTATTCAGGCAGGCGCTGCGCCTCGTCGGCAAGGACTGGAACCTGCTGAACCGGCTCATCTACGAACACTTGCGCAGCGATGTGCCGCTGGTTGGGCGCGTAGCGCAATACCTCCTGAACGCCGGCGGAAAACGCATACGGCCCATGCTGCTGATGCTCGTGGCGCGCGCCCTGGGTTGTCCGCCTGGCGGCCCGCAGGTGCGCGCGGGCGTGATCGTGGAGTACATCCACTCGGCGACCCTGCTGCACGATGATGTGGTCGATGACGCGGAATTGCGCCGCGGGCGCGCTGCGTCCAACGTCCTCCACGGGCCGGCGGCCAGCGTACTGGTGGGCGACTTTCTCTATTCCCGTGCTTTCGAACTGATTGTGGCAACCCTCAAGACCGACCGAGCCGTGGAAGTGCTGGCGACCACTACCAACAGGATCGCCGAAGGCGAGGTTCTGCAACTGATGAACCTCAAGCAAGTCGCGGTTACCGAGGAGCAGTACCTGGAAGTGATCCGCCGCAAGACCGCGTCGCTGTTCGAGGCATGCGCACAGATCGGCGCCATTCTGGCCGGAGCGGGCTCCGATCTGGAGCGATCCGCAGCCGCCTACGGGGTTGAACTGGGCATGGCGTACCAGATCGCCGACGACGTGCTCGACTACTCCGGCGGCGAAGCGGCTTTCGGCAAGAACGTGGGCACCGACCTCAAGGAAGGAAAAACAACGCTGCCGCTCATCCATGCGATGCATGCCGGTTCGCCAGCGCAGCAGGCAGCGCTGCACACGGCCGTGCGCACCGGTGGCCTGGAAAAACTGCCCGAAGTAATGGAAGCGATCGAATCGACGGGGGCGCTACAATACGCCGCCAAGCGCGCCGGAGAAGCCGCCGGGCGCGCCGTGGAGGCCTTGGCGCCCCTGCCCGATTCGAAATTTCGCGACGTACTGGAGTCGCTGGCTCGTTTCGCGGCACAGCGCGCATATTAGCCTCCGGTTTCGCCACCTTTCGGTCGGGGTGTAGCTCAGCCTGGTAGAGCACTGTCTTCGGGTGGCAGGAGTCGCTGGTTCAAATCCAGTCACCCCGACCATAAATCCGGTTTGCCGTCCGCCGCTGAGGTGTGCGCATTTCGGAAGGCTTCGCCGCAAGAGGGATTGGGGAGCCATGGCTGGCATTTGTATGGTTCTAAAAGAAACATTGACAAATGCATGAAATAACGTATATTTGCCTAATCTGAAATGCCAGTCTTGGGGGCAATGATGATTCGCAAATCGGTGCTTGGATGGAGTCTTTTCCTGTTAGCAGCTCCGGGGCTTGCCGACAAGACGCTCGACGACCGGATGATGCATGCCGCATCCATTCTTCAGGAGATACGGGGTTCGCTCGACGAGGAACCGCCCGGCGTACTGGAAAACGCTTATGCCGTGGCTGTATTTCCCGAGTTCGTCAACGTGGGCCTGGTGGGCGGCGTGAAGCATGGACGCGGCGTTCTGGCTCAGCGTATGGAATCCGGAGATTGGAGCAAACCGGCTTTCGTGCGCCTCACCAGCGGGAGCTTCGGATTGCAGTTCGGCATATCGATGTCGCAACTGCTCCTTGTGTTCAAGGATCCCAAGGCCGTTGAAGCGATTTCTGGTGGCCAGTTCGCAATTGGCGCCGATGCCGGGTATGCGGCGGGCGAGCTTGGAGGCAGCGCCGGCGCCGGAACCGATAACAAACTCGAAAACCAGGTCGTGGCAGTGGCGCGTTCCAAGGGCCTTTTCGCGGGCGTCGCACTGGAAGGCGGTGTGCTGCGCGTGGACAAGAACGCCAACGTGGAGTTTTACAACGACGCCATAGGACTCGACGGGCAAGCGCTCCTTGAGGATACCGATGTGGAAACGCCCGCAGTGGCGCAGCATTTCCAGATTGTATTGATGGAATCCGTGCCCCCGCTCGCTGCAAGTGAAACATCCAGCAGCGAAGAGCAAACCGCCAAGGACCTGGATTCCAACAACAGCGGCGCTTCGGTGCTCCCGGTGGACACCGTGGCTTTGAGATCCGGCGCGAAACACAATCTCGCGGCGGCAGCAAAGACACCTCAAACATTGAGCGCTTCCGAGTTGGTGAGCAATGCGCTGCATGAGAAACCCGCCGCAGGTGAATGGATTACCCTGGAGGACGAGAAACTAGCTGCCAACAGTTTGAATGCGGGCGGAGTTGAATCCGGCAACGCGCGCCCAGACCTTGCGCTTTCGGATGACGCTCGCGCAGCGGTTTTAAGCGGCGCCGGAAGTCTGGCCGACCATGCCTTGAGCAACAACCCCGACGTGGAAAAGACCCAATTGGCGGCAAATTTGGGCAAGAGAGTGTTAGACGCCGCGCTTCCCAATGCAGGTTCCTCCTCTTCCGAGCCGGCGAAGTACGCCTCCGGCAACAGCGAGTGGATTGAGGTATCCGAACAGCAGCATCGCCCCGTCCTGCAACTCCCCCTGCCCTCCGAGCCAACTGAAGCAGAACCCTTGCAGGCGGCTGGAAACGCAGCCCACGACGGGCGCTCCTTAGGCCCGCCTTCGCCTTCCGAGTGGCCACAGGAATGGCTGCAGTCCTCAATCGAACCCTGCCTACCGAGCTCCTGATTCACCGAAGGACCAATGCCGGCGCCGCGCGCAGGCGCTATGCTATTCTGCGCGTTCCGAATACAAGATATTGACGCCTTTCGCAAAAGGTTGATTGAACCAGGTAATAGCTAGATTTCCGACCAGCCGAACACACAACATACAAATTGCCGAGGTTGCTCTGATGCAGTTCTCCAATTTCGCCCGCATATTCAACGCCCAAAGTGGCGCCAAGGAATTGATGGAAGACATGTCGCGCATTCCGCCCGGCGTCGATACCGTCTATCGGCTGGGTGGCGGCAATCCGGCAATTATTCCGGAAGTGGCCGACGCGTTCCGGGCGGAGCTGGCGAAGATCGCCGCGGATCCGAAGCGCTTCGACCATATGGCTTCGATCTACTCGGAACCGTTAGGCGATCTGCGGTTCCGCGAAGCCTTGGCGGACCTGTTGCGCGACGAGTATGGCTGGCCGCTCACAGCAAACAACGTAGCCCTCACTCCGGGCAGCCAACTCGGGTTCTATTTCCTTTTCAACCTGTTCGGCGGCATCGGCCCGAAAGGCAGGCGCCGGCGCATCATCATTCCGCTGTGTCCGGAATACATCGGCTACACCGGGCTGATCGCCAACCCCCAGTTCATGGCCTCGCGGCGCTCGATCATTCACGAATTGCCCAATCGGCAGTTCAAGTACGGCTTGCGCATGGACGGACTCGAAGACGTGGAGGACATGGGCGCCATCGTCGTGTCGCGTCCCACCAATCCCACCGGCAACGTGATCCGCGAAAGCGAGCTTGCGCAACTGGACAGGGTAGCGAGAGCACGCAAGGCGCCGCTGATCGTGGACAACGCCTACGGCTTGCCCTTCCCGAGCATGATTTACGTGGATGCCACTCCGCAATGGAACGAGAACACCATTCTCTCCATGAGCCTCTCGAAAATCGGACTGCCCGCCTTGCGCACCGGGATCGTGATCGCCAACGAGGAGGTAACGGAAATGCTCGGCCGCATTAATGCGCTGACGCAACTCGCGGTGGGCGCGGCGGGGGCGGCGTTGGTAGCGCCTTTGCTGGAGAACCGGGAGCTGCTACGCATTGCGCGCGAGATGATCAAGCCGTTCTACCAGCGCAAGGTTACCGAGGCCGTGGGCTTTTGCCACGAAACCCTCTCCGCGTGCGATTACCGCATCCACAAACCGGAAGGGTCGATGTTTCTCTGGCTCTGGTTTCCTGGCCTCAACGATAATCGGGTCCTCTACAACAAACTCAAGGCGCGCGGCGTAATGATCCTGTCCGGCAACGATTTCTTCCCGGGACTGCGCGGGCCCTGGGCGCATACGCGCGAATGCATAAGAGTCAACGTGTGCGGTAAGGCCGAAAGCGTTTTCGAGGGCTTGAAGATTATCGGCGAAGAAGCCGTGCGCCTGCAGGCGCGAGCTGCCTGAAGGAATATCCCATGCAAGACCTGATGCTGATTTTCCCGGGCCAGGGTGCCCAATACGCCGGGATGGGCAGCGACATCTACGCCGCATTCTCGGCGGCCCGCGATGTCTATGACCAGGCTGGTGAAACACTCGGCTACGACATGCGCGAGTTGAGCTTCTCGGACCCTCAGCAGCGTATCGGCCTGACCCGATATACCCAGCCGGCTCTGCTTACACACTCCATTGCCTGCTTGCGAGTGGCTGAATCCCAGGCCGGCGGCCCGCTCAAGCCAATGGCAGCCGCCGGGCACAGCCTCGGGGAATACAGCGCGCTGGTGGCAGCCAACGCTCTGCGCTTCGAGGATGCCCTGCGTCTGGTTAGCGAGCGTGGACGGCTCATGGGAGAGCATGGCGAAGGCGGAATGCTGGCGCTTGCCATGGACGCCGAGGAAGCGCGGCCACTTGCCGACCGTCATTGCTGCCAGATTGCCGGCCTGAACCTGCCGAGCCAGACCGTCATCGGCGGTACACACGCGGACCTTGAGCGCCTGGCGGCCGATCTGTCTGAAAACCACCCGCGCAAACGCGGCACCCCGCTGGCCACGGAAGGCGCCTTCCATACTTACCTGATGGTAACCGCGGCAAGAGAGTTTCGAGAGATTCTCGACGCCACGGAATTTGCGCCACCACGCTATCCGGTGCTGTCCAACTACACCGCACGACCTCACGAGCCCGAGCCGGAAGCCATCCGCACCCGGCTGTTCTTCCAACTCATCAATCCCGTCAACTGGATTGGATGCATGCACTGGGCGGCGAAGAGTCACGCGCGTTCATTCCTGGAACTGGGCGGAGGCATCGGCCGCGGAGAAACGCCCGCCGAGAAACGTCCCAACCTGCAGGGAATTCTCAAGAAGTACTTCCGTGGAGCCAGCCACGAAGTGGACATCAACGCGGTGATCAACACCGCCAGCGCCGAAGCCTTCGCCGCGACCGCGTAGGCGCGCTTTTCCCTGACTTGCCGCGCAAAAGAAGGCGCCCTGAAAAAAAGAGGCGCCGGAGAAATCCTACCGGCCGCTGAAGTCGCGCCATACGGCCACGGTCGCGCACAGCCAGGCCGCGGCAAGCGACATTCCTCCGAAGGGAGTCCAGGCCGCCAAGTCGGGACCGCCGAGTATCTTGAGATAGATCGAAGCGGAGAACAGCACGATGCCGGCGATCAGCAGCCAGCCGGTCAGTTTGTAAAACAAGCTCTCCGGCTGCTGGCGCAAAAGCCCCGCTACGACCAGCAAACCAAGCGCGTGGGCGCCGTGCAGCCGGTTGGCCCAGTCCCAGGCGCGCACCTCGTCCAGCGCAGCGCCCGCCTCATAGAGACCGTGTTCTCCGTAAGCTCCCAGGAAAACCGATGCCGCCAGCAGCAGCGTACCCAAAACCGCGAATATCAAATGCATAGCGACCTCCCTCTATGCGGAGCTTTGCTCCAGTTCAACCAGCACCCCGAAGCAATCCTTAGGATGCAGGAATAATACCGGCAAGCCATGCGCCCCGATGCGCGGTTCGCCGTCGCCAAGAATTCGCACGCCGCGTTCGCGTAAGCGGTCGCGGGCGGCCAGAATGTCGTCCACCTCGCAACAGATGTGGTGCATTCCGCCTTCGGGCTTGCGGCGCAGAAAGGCCGCCACCGGCGAATCCTCGCCCAGCGGTTCGAGTAGTTCCAGAGCGCTGTTGGGAAGGCGGACAAACACGGTGGTTACACCGTGTTCCGGCAGTGCCTTGGGGGCGGACACCTTGGCGCCCAGCACATCGCGGTAGAAGGCGGTGGCTTTTTCCAGGTCCGGCGTGGCCAGAGCTACGTGGTTCAGACGCCCGAGATCGCCGGACGCCGTTCGCCGCTGCGCCGGCGCCGTCTCGCCAACCTCGGCTCGCGCTGGCGGCTTGGCGTCTGCCGCGCTGGTGGGCGAAGACTCCTTTGCGCCGGTCTTGGCGCCCGCCTCGGCCGCATTCGCGCTTCCGGCAGCCGCGCCTTGGACACGGGATTCCGCCAGCCCGACAATTTTCTCCGCCAGCTCACTCACTCCTGTTCCTTCCAGAGCCGAGCAACAGACAACCATTTCGCCGCGCTGCGCGTCGGGAATCGAGCGGGCATAGTCGGCAGCCGTGGAGTTGGCCAGTTTGCTCAGCTCGCCGTCGGCCTTGTTGACCACAATCAGATCCGCCAGTTCGCGCACCCCCCGCTTCATGCCCTGCAGCTCATCGCCGCCACCGGGCGCAAGCACCAGCACCAGCAGATCCACAAGATCGGCAACATCGGTATCGGCCTGTCCGGCACCGGCGGTTTCCAGCAGCAGGAAATCGAATGGGCCGCAGGCCAGTACCGCAATGGTCTGCCGAGTGCTTGCGCTCAGCGCTCCCGAGCCGGAGCCCGTCGGCGACGGCCGGATAAAAACACCCGCCTTTCGAGACAGCTCCGCCATGCGCGTCTTGTCGCCGAGTATCGAACCGCCGGTGCGCGACGAAGTGGGATCAATCGCCAGAACCCCAACGCGCCGGCCCGAGTCAACCAAACGCAGGCCCAGTTGTTCAATCAGCGTGGACTTACCCACCCCCGGAGAACCGGTGATGCCGATGCACGCGGCGCGCCGCCCTTGCGAACCCAATTGCGCAAGCAATTCTTCGGCAGCAGCACGATCCGCTTCGCGCGCCGATTCCACCAAGGTCAGCGCCCGCGCCAAGCTGCGGCGGTTGCCGGCAGCAACGCCTTGCGCCAAGCCTTGCAGGTCCTGGTTCATTCGTAGTGAAGAATGACCTGGTTGGCCTGCAGATTGTCGCCCTGCTTCACCTCGATACGCATGACCTTGCCGTCCTGCGGCGAGCGAAGGCTATTTTCCATCTTCATGGCTTCGATCACGGCTAATTCCTCGCCTGCCTTGACGGTCTGGCCCTCCTCGACGCGCAGCCTTACGAGCACCCCCGGCATCGGCGCAAGCAACGCACCAACGCCGGACTTTCTGGGCCGCGCGGCCATGCGCCGTTTCAGCCGGGCAGCTCGCGGCGGCAAAAGAGTAAAGCGCCGCTGCCAGCCGGCATGACTCACGATCAAGTCGAGGCCGTCACGCTGCAACCGGAAACTCATTGCTTCGTGATCCTTGGGCTTTTCGCCTGGACGTCGCACTTCGCAGCGCGCCACGGGCTCGAACGGCCGCCAGCCGCTGCTCAGCGCGTAGATTTTGCGGCCAAAACGCACGCGCAGCAGGCCGTCAGCGCTCCACTTGCGCGCCAGTTCTTGTTCCTTGCCGCTGGAAATAGCCACCGCCTTGGTCCATTCCCGCGGAAAGCTCCGCGCACAGCGATCCTCAGCCAGAACAGCAACGGTAGCCAGCAACTCGGCCGTTTCACGCGGACAATCCGCTTCGGGGTCGAAGCCGTCCGGATATTCCTCGGTGATGAAGGCGGTAGATAGATCACCGGCAATGAAACGGGGCCGCCTGGCCAAGGACGCCAGGAACAGGAGGTTGGTAGCGGGGCCGGACACCGCAAATTCGTCGAGAGCGCGCGCCAGCCGCGCTGCCGCCTCATCACGTGTACCGCCGAACACAATCAGCTTGGCGATCAGCGAATCGTAATAGACCGAAGCCTCGTCGCCCTCTTCCACGCCCGCATCCAGACGCACGGCGGCGGCGCCCGAACATTCCGCATTCGGGTCCATGACGGCCGGCATGGAATGCGTCTCGGCGGCGGGAGGACGCCAAACGCCGAGCCGTCCCGCGGATGGCAGAAAGCCCCGCTGCGGATCCTCCGCGCAGATACGCGCTTCCATCGACCAGCCGTTCAGACGCACATCGTCCTGCCCGAAATCCAGCGCCTCCCCGGCAGCTATGCGCAGCATCCATTGCACCAGGTCCACGCCGGCAACCCACTCGGTCACCGGATGTTCCACCTGCAGCCGGGTGTTCATTTCCAGGAGATGAAAGTTCCGCTCGGCGTCCACCACAAATTCCACCGTTCCGGCGGAGCGATATTGGATGGCCTTGGCGAGCGACACCGAAGCTTCGCCCATGGCCGCGCGCAATTCGGGCGTCACGAACGGCGAAGGAGCCTCTTCGATAACTTTCTGGTGGCGCCGCTGAATCGAGCATTCGCGCTCGCCGAGATAGACGGCATTGCCGTGCCCATCGGCCAGTATCTGCACTTCGATATGGCGCGGGCGTTCCACGTATTTCTCCACGAAAACACGCCCGTCGCCGAATGCCGCTTGCGCCTCACGCACCGCCTGCTCAAAGCCTTCGCGGCATTCGGCCTCGCTGCGAGCGATCCGCATACCCCGCCCCCCGCCTCCGGCCTGCGCCTTGAGCAGCACCGGGTAACCGATCGATGCAGCGGCCTCGGCAGCGGCCTCGGCGCTATCGAGAGCCTCGGGGCGGCCCGGAATCGTCGGAACGCCGGCGGCGGTGGCGATCCGCTTGGCCTCCAGCTTGTCGCCCATGAGCCTGATGGCTTCGGACGGAGGCCCCACAAAGGCGATGCCTGCCTTCTCCACGGCGGCAGCAAAAGCAGCATTCTCCGACAAAAAACCGTATCCGGGATGCACCGCATCGGCGCCGCTCTCCCGACATGCAGCAATGATCTTTTCCTGGTCAAGGTAGCTCTCGACAGCGGTAAGGCCACCGATGCAGACTGCCTCATCGGCAGTGCGCACATGCAAGGCTTCCGCATCCGCATCCGAATACACAGCCACGCTGCGAATACCGAGCGCGCGCGCCCCATTCATGATGCGGCAGGCGATCTCCCCCCGATTAGCGATCAGCAGCTTCTTCATTTCACCCCGAACCCAAGATCACAACCTGATGCCCAAGCCTTACTTGTCCCCTTCCTGCAGAGGGTATGCGAGCCGCGATGGCAAAGCCGAGCCTCACCTTGACACCCAAGCCTCGCTTGTCCCCTTCCTGCAAGGGGTATGCGAGCCGCGATGGCAAAGCCGAGCCTCACCCCGACACCCAAGCCTCGCTTGTCCCCTTCCTGCAGGGGATATGCGAGCCGCGATGGCAAAGCCGAGCCTCACCCCGACACCCAAGCCTCGCTTGTCCCCTTCCTGACGGGGGTATGCGAGCCATGGATGGCGAAGCCAAGCCTCATGGATGAGTTCATGCGTCCCCCGTCAGGAAGGGGACAAGCGAGGCAAGGAAGCACACCGAGCACAACAAACAAAGCTCCTTTCAGGGAATAAACAAGCCCTAAAGCGGGATGTTGCCATGCTTGCGCCAAGGATCACGGATGCGCTTGTTGCGCAGCATGGCGAACGCGCGGCACAGTCGCGCCCGCGTGACACGCGGTTCGATCACGTCGTCGATATAGCCCCGCCCCGCCGCCACATAAGGATGCGCGAACTTGCGCCGGTATTCCTCGGTGCGCGCGGCAATCTTGTCTGCATCGCCGAGGTCCTGGCGGAAAATGATTTCGACCGCGCCCTGCGGCCCCATTACCGCGATTTCGGCGCTGGGCCAAGCCAGATTCACGTCGCCACGAAGGTGCTTGGACGACATCACGTCGTAAGCCCCGCCGTAAGCCTTGCGGGTGATGACCGTAACCTTGGGGACGGTGGCTTCCGCGTAGGCGTAGAGCAGCTTGGCGCCATGCCGGATAATGCCGCCGTATTCCTGCTGGGAACCCGGCATGAATCCCGGCACATCCACCAGCGTAAGCAGCGGAATCGAAAAAGCATCGCAAAACCGCGCGAATCGCGCGCCTTTTACCGAAGCCTCGATATCGAGGCAGCCTGCCAGCACCGCAGGCTGGTTCGCCACCACGCCCACCGTTTCGCCGCCAAGCCGCGCAAACCCGGTCACGATGTTGCGCGCGTAATCCGGCTGCATCTCGAAGAACTCGCCTTCGTCGGCGGTCTTGTAGATCAGCTCCTTGATGTCGTACGGCTTGGCCGGGTCGGCGGGAACCAGACTGTTAAGCGAAGGCTCTTCCCGGTCTTCGGGATCGTCGGTGGGCCGCGGCGGGACGCGCTCACGATTGCTGGACGGTAAGTAGCCCATGAGTAAGCGCGCCATGCGCAACGCTTCCACATCGTCGTCAAACGCCCGGTCGGCTACCCCCGAACGAGTGCTGTGGGTGTCGGCGCCGCCCAGCGCTTCGGCGCTGATTTCCTCGGCCGTTACGGTCTTCACCACGTCGGGGCCGGTCACGAACATGTACGAAGTGCCACGCACCATGAAGATGAAATCGGTGATGGCCGGCGAATAGACAGCACCGCCCGCGCAAGGCCCCATCACCAGCGAGAGCTGCGGCACCACGCCGGAAGCCAGCACGTTGCGCTGAAACACTTCGGCATAGCCGCCCAGCGAAGACACCCCTTCCTGGATGCGCGCGCCACCAGAATCGTTCAGGCCGATCACCGGCGCGCCCACTTTCATGGCCTGATCCATGACCTTGCAGATCTTGCGGGCATTGGTCTCCGAGAGCGATCCGCCAAACACCGTGAAATCCTGGCTGAATACGAACACCAGCCGTCCGTTGATCCGCCCGTGCCCCGAAATGACGCCATCGCCCGGAATGCGCTGGCCATCCATGCCGAAGTCGCTGCAGCGATGCTCGACGAAAGCGTCCCATTCCTCGAAACTGTCGGCGTCCAGCAATACTTCCAGGCGTTCCCGCGCCGTGAGTTTGCCCCTGTCGTGCTGCCGCTTTACGCGCGCTTCGCCACCGCCGGCGCGCGAGGCGGCGCGCAATTCCTCAAGGCGTTCGAGCATCTTGGCGCGTTCGCTCATTCCTGGTCTCCTTCCAGCAAGGACAACATGTCGCCTGCAGCGGCAGCAATGTTGGAACCCGGCTCGAAAATCAGCGCCACGCCGGCCTCAAGTAAAGCCTCGCGGTCCTGCTTGGGGATGATGCCGCCAAGCACCACGCGCACATCGCCGGCGCCCTCGGCTCTCAGCGCTTCGATCATCCGCGGCGCCAGCTCGCGGTGACCCGCGGCAAGCGAGGATATTCCCACCAGGTGCACATCGTTCTCCACCGCTTGGCGGGCCACTTCTTCGGGCGTCTGAAACAGCGGCCCGATGTCCACATCGAAGCCCAGGTCCGCAAGCGCCGTAGCCACCACGCGCGCGCCACGATCGTGCCCATCCTGGCCGAGCTTGGCGACCAGGATGCGTGGACGGCGCCCTTCCCGCTGGCCGAACTCGCGCACCCGCTGCTGCAAGGCAGCGAATTCGGGGTCGCCCTCGTAGGCGCCCGCATAGACACCGCTCACCATCTGCGACACCGCCCGGTGGCGCCCGAATACCTGTTCCAGCGCCAGCGATATTTCGCCCACCGTGGCCCGGCTGCGTGCCGCCTGCAGCGCCGGCTCGACCAGGTTGACGCCATCCTGCGCGGCGGCGTTGCCGAGTGCCTCCAGCGACGCGCGGCAGGCTGCTTCGTCGCGCTGCGCGCGCACTTCGGCGATACGCCGCAACTGGCTCTCGCGCACTTTGCGATTATCGATATCAAGCAACTCCACCTCGGCCTCTTGGGCAACCTGGTAGCGGTTGACCCCCACCACCACATCCTCGCCGCGTTCGACCCGCGCCTGCCGCCGGGCCGCGGCTTCCTCAATGCGCAGCTTGGGAACGCCCGCTTCTATAGCGCGCGTCATGCCGCCGAGGTCCTCCACTTCACGGATCAGTTCGCGGGCGCCTGCCGCCAGCGAGGCAGTCAGGCTTTCCACATAGTACGAACCTCCCAGGGGATCGGCAACACGGGTCACGCCGGTCTCCTCGCGAAGAACCAGTTGCGTATTGCGCGCGATATGCGCCGAATGATCGGTGGGCAGGGCCAGCGCCTCGTCGAAGCTGTTGGTGTGTAACGACTGCGTACCGCCAAGAACCGCCGCCAGCGCCTCGACCGTGGTGCGAATGATGTTGTTGTGGGGGTCCTGGCTGGTGAGGCTGACCCCGGAAGTCTGGCAATGCGCGCGCAGCATCAGCGAGCGCGGATTGCGCGGTGCAAACTGCTCCGTGAGCAATTCCGACCACAACAGGCGGGCAGCGCGCAGCTTGGCGGCTTCCATGAAGAAATTCATGCCGATGCCGAAGAAGAAACTCAGGCGCGGGGCGAAATCGTCCACATCCAGGCCGGCGGCGATGGCCGCGCGCGCGTATTCGATGCCGTCGGCCAAGGTGTAGCCCAATTCCTGCACCGCGGTGGCGCCCGCTTCGAGCATGTGATAGCCGGATATGGAAATGGGATTGAAGCGCGGCATGTTGCGGGAGCTGAAGGCGATGATGTCGCCCACGATCCGCATCGACGCAGCCGGGGGATAGATGTAGGTGTTGCGGACCATGAACTCCTTGAGAATGTCGTTCTGCATGGTCCCGGAGAGCTGCTCGACCTTGGCGCCCTGTTCCTCGGCCGCCACCAGGTACATGGCCATGACCGGCAGCACCGCGCCGTTCATGGTCATCGACACCGACATGCGTTCAAGCGAGATGCCGTCGAACAGCCGGCGCATATCCTCCACGGTGTCGATCGCCACGCCGGCCTTCCCCACATCGCCCAGCGCGCGCTGGTGATCGGAGTCGTAGCCGCGGTGGGTGGGCAGATCGAAGGCCACGCTCAAGCCGGTCTGGCCGGCGGCGATGTTGCGTTTGTAGAACGCATTGGACTCTTCGGCGGTCGAAAAACCCGCGTACTGACGCACGGTCCAGGGCCTGCCCGCATACATCGTGGCGCGCGGACCGCGCACATATGGCGGCGCTCCGGGCAGCGCATGAACGTGTTTGAGCGCCTCAAGGTCCGCCGCGGTGTAGAGCGGCTTCACCGGAATGCCCTCCGGCGTATCCCAGATCAGGCTGGCAGCGCTTGCGCCCCGCAGCTCTTTTTCCGCGACAGTCGTCCACTCGGAAGGCAAGTCGGGGCGCGGTGTGTTTGTTTCACCCATCTCAATCGGCAAGTAAAGAGGTGTCGAATTTGCGAAAAGAAGGCAGTATATCCGCCATGCGATTTGCAATCATCGGCGTGGGCGGCGTGGGCGGCAGCCTTGGATCGGCTCTGTTGCGAGCGGGCCACGATGTTTTGTTCGTGGCCCGGGACGCAACCGCAAGAGTGCTGAAGCAGCGGGGACTTGCCGTCCGACACGCGCCCGCGCTGCCGACCGCCGGCCGACAAGGCGATCCTGCATCGCCCGACTCCGCATCCCGACCTGCGGCGTCCAACAGTGATTGCTTATTTCAGCGCGAAATCAACGTAGTTTCGGAGTCGGCGGGCCAACCTCCCGCCGAAGCGGCACTGCTATGCGTGAAGCGCTACGACCTCGTTGACGCCATCGAGACACACTCCGCATGGCTGGCCTCCTGCGGCAGCGTGGTTACGCTGCAGAACGGTCTCGACGCACCGCAAGCCGCAGCCCGCCTGCTTCCCGCCGGAAAAGTGGTGGGCGCAACCGTGCAGGTGGTCGCCAAGCTGCTCGAACCCGGAGTGATCTTGCGCGAAGGCGACACGCTGCACGTAAACCTGGCCGAACCCGCCGGCGAAATTACTCCGAGGTTGACACGGCTGCACGAGGCATTGGCTGCTTCGGACATCACGGCCGAAGTCCACCGCCACCTGGAAACCATGCTGTGGCTGAAATTCCTTATGGTCGCTTGCTCCAGTTCCATAAACGTGGCGCTGCGCAGTGGTTTCGACGCGATGGCGAGCAACCCGGCCATGCCGTGGCTGCTGGAGATTGCATTGCAGGAAGCGCTGGCCGTGGCGCGCGCACACGCTATTCGGTTACCGGACGACATCGAAGCGCAAACACGCACCACCTTGAAGAACGTGTTCGCCTCCGGCGGCAAGGCCTCGCTACTTACCGATCTGGAACGCGGCAACCCCCTGGAACTCGAATGGCTGTCCGGCGCCATCCACCGCATGGGCAAACAAACCGGCGTGCCCACCCCCCTGCACACCGCCATCCACCGCGAATTGCTCCCCCTAGCCGCCGGCCAGCCCTCCCGCCGCCCTCAACCGAGCGCCTGAACCCGACCGCCACCAGATTTCACGCTCGAAATCCCTGCGGACGCCCGCCGCTTTGGATCAGGAGTTGTTCAAATGCTGATGGCGAGCGGATGGGCACGGGGAATTCCGGTGCGAGTGCCAGCAAGTCGGCGTCGCTTGTCACGAGCACATCGGAGCGGCCCGCAAGCGCCAGCTCCAGGAACGGGCGATCGAATGGGTCCCGGCATGGAGGCGCTTCGGGAGGTGGGTTTGGTATGGCGACGGTTTCGCAGAACGGCAAGTAATCGTCAAGCAAATCGCGCTGCTCGCCGACAGTCAGCGCAAATTTGGGATAAGCGAGGACGCGGATCAATTCCGCCGTAGTCGCGCGGCTCACAAGCGGCAGGATGCGGCCCGAGCGCCAGGCATCGCGCATCCAGGACAACGCGCCGGTAGGGAACACAAGCGCCGAGACCAGGACACTTGTGTCCAGGACCGCCCGGATAGGCGTCACTCGCTCGACCGGGCCCACGCAACCGCGTCGGCCACGTCGCGTTCCGATATTCCAAGCTCGGCAAGCTTTGCTCGTACACCATCTGCGCGGTTGAGCCGCACAGGCGTCAACACGATGCGGCCGTTCTCCGTGGTCACATCGAAATATTCCGTGGTTTCCACGGCAGCGGTAACCGCCTTCGGCAGAGTAAGCTGATTCTTGGAAGTCAGTTTTGCAAGCATTGCGAGCTCCAGAGAACTAGGTAATAGTAAGGATATGCTATTTCCTTACTAAGAGACTTGCAAGGAATCAACTTGACCGCTTGGATTATGGGAGGCGTGTCCATGCTTGGATTGCCCTCCCGGCGCATCAGGGATTGAGGAGGGCCAGAAGTTCTTCTCGGCTTAGGGTGTCGTGGTCATCTTCGACGAATCGCTCGATATCTGAAGATACTTCCTTCCAACGGACTTCCGCGATGCGGGACGCCACATGCGCGCGCCAGGTATCGCGGGTCAGAGGCGATCCACCGGCGCCGGCCTGCTCAAGTCCGTTGTTCAGCATGTCGAGGTTCGGTTCAGGCCAGTCGCGGCGCCCCAGGTACCAGGCAAGATCGTAGAAATCCCGGCCCTTGGCCCATTGGCGATTCAGCACGGCCAGCAACTTGCCCGCCAACAGCGAGCCCCTGTCGTGATGGTGCAGCCGCAAGCTAACGTGCCGGTTCACACGGCTCGTTTGAGTGACGGCGCCCACCGGCGGGTTGACGTCGATTTCCACCCGGATCATCAGGGTCTCGCTCGGATGTGGCGAGACCTCAAGCTCATGCAAAAGGCCGGGAAACTTCAGCCGCACACTGTGAACCGCGGTCCGCCGCCGGATAACGTGCTCAATGGCATACGTTTCACGTTCGAACTGCCGCGCAACCGCCATGACCCAGCGGTCCGGGTCGAAATGCACACGTGGCCCCTCCAGCGAAAAGTCGAGATCTTCGGAATAGCGCCGCATGTAGTAGAGAAACCGCAGGGCCGTTCCCCCCACGAAGGCCAGCGAGGACATGGCGCCGGCACGCATCAGTTCCTCAAGGATGCGGGCCTGCAGGTATTCGCGCACGGCATTGCGGCCGTGCTGAGGAACGGTGTTACGGACGAGATGGTGGAGATACCCTTTCACGCCGCGTCACTGAACTCTTGCGCCGCATCCGCAACGATTCGCGCAAACCGCAACAGTTTGGGCTTGCGCGAAGCTTTCGCCAGCGCAAGCAGACACTGCGCATCAAGCATTTCGTAGTTCAGCCGCATTTCTTCAACCCAGCGAGGATCATCGGCAGTGACCGTGAGGTAGGCCAGGTCCAGCAGCGCTTTTTCCGGGGTTGCCAGCAGCGCGCGTTGATGGCGAGCCAGTGCGACCTGACGGTAGCCTGAAATGGTTGGCGTGGAAAGACTGAGCATCTCGGGGCGAAGGTGCTGAAAAATATAACGCCCAAGAGGCGTGGCGCGCTTATGTGGGCGCCCTGGTCCGCAACTCGTGGTAGCCGCCACATGCTCAGGAATGACGCCGGCAAATGCCAGGGCCGAGTGTGTCGATACATATGAACCCGGCGCCAGGCGGTTGGCGATCACGAACGGATCGGGAATAACCTTGCGATAGGGGGGCGCCAGGGCGTACAGGCCGCGCCGGAGTTGATGCAGACGCCCTGCCTGCGTCCACCGGCTGAGTTGCGCCGGCAAGCCCGAATCTGCTGGCCGTCCCGACATCAACCAGCCGGTCTCGAATACCGGCTCGTCTTCGACAATTCTCAGCAACTCCTCATATTTCATGCGCGCAGAATATCATCTTACGCAACTTTATGCCATATATTTGAGATCGGCCGCAGCTTTCAGGGCGATTCGGGAAAACGCAGCGCAACCACTCCCGCACCGGCTCGGCGGGGTTGCCGGTACACTTCGAGGATCGGGGCAAGCGTGGCGAGGAATGAGAAAGCTGTCGTATTGGGGGGAGAACCTGAGACTGGTGGCGGTCCTGCTTGCGGTTTGGTTCTCTATTTCCTTCGGCTGCGGCGTATTGCTGGCGGATTTTCTCAATCAGTTCACGCTGGGCGGCTTCAAACTCGGCTTCTGGTTCGCGCAACAGGGCAGCATGTACGGCTTCCTGGTGCTCATCTTCGTTTACGTGCTGATGATGAACCGTATCGACCGCAAGCACGGCGTCAGGGAAGAATGATGAGCCTCAAGACGCTCACCTACCTCGTGGTAGGGCTTTCCTTCGCGCTCTACATCGGCATCGCTTTCTGGTCCAAGGCGCGCACAACGGGCGACTTCTACGTGGCCGGCAAGCATGTGCATCCGGTGGCCAACGGCATGGCCACGGCGGCCGACTGGATGTCGGCGGCTTCGTTCATTTCGATGGCCGGGCTGATCGCCTTCATGGGCTACGACAGCTCCGTTTACCTGATGGGCTGGACCGGCGGCTATGTGCTGCTGGCGCTGTTGCTGGCGCCGTATCTGCGGCGCTTCGGAAAGTACACGGTGCCGGAGTTCATCGGCGAGCGCTACTTCTCCGACGCCGCGCGCGTGGTGGCGGTGATCTGCCTGATCGTCATCTCGTTTACCTACGTAGCGGGGCAGATGCGCGGCGTAGGCATCGTGTTCTCGCGTTTCTTGAACGTGGATATTAGCGTGGGGCTGGCCGTTGGCATGGGCGTGGTGTTCCTGTATGCGGTTCTGGGCGGAATGAAGGGCATCACCTACACGCAGGTGGCGCAATACTGCGTGCTGATCTTCGCCTACACGGTTCCGGCCGCTTTCATTTCGCTGCAGGCGACGGGCATTGCCCTGCCCCAGGCGGCTTTCGGCGGAGAATTGCTCGACGGCAGCGGACGTTTGCTGGAAACGCTGGACCGGATCGTGACCGATCTCGGATTTACCGCCTTCACCGACGGCTCGAAAAGCACGGTGGACATCTTTTTCATCACGCTGGCGCTGATGATCGGTACCGCCGGGCTGCCGCACGTGCTGGTGCGATTCTTCACCGTGCCCAAGGTGCGCCATGCGCGTGCTTCGGCTGGCTATGCGCTGCTGTTCATCGCCATTCTCTACACCACGGCGCCGGCAGTGGGCGCATTGGCGCGGCTGAACCTCACGGCAACGATTCAGACCGGTCCGGTATTCGAGCCGGACGCAAATCTACGCTACGCGGACCGCCCCGGCTGGTTCCGCACCTGGGAAGAAACCGGGCTGTTGCGTTTCGACGACAAGAACGGCGACGGCCGCATTCAGTATTACAACGACGCCAACCCCGAGTTCGCCGCGCGCGCCGAGGCCGAGGGCTGGCGCGGCAATGAACTGGCGGTGGACCGCGACATCATCGTGCTCGCCAACCCGGAGATTGCGCGGTTGCCCAATTGGGTGATCGCCCTGGTGGCAGCCGGAGGAATCGCCGCGGCGCTGTCCACGGCGGCGGGACTTCTGCTGGTGATTTCAGCCGCTGTCTCACGAGACCTTATCAAGAGCGTCCTGGCGCGCAACATCTCGGACCGCGCCGAACTGCGCGCCGGGCGAATAAGCGCAGGCGTGGCGGTGCTGCTGGCCGGCTACCTGGGATTCAATCCGCCGGGCTTCGTGGCCGAAGTCGTGGCCCTGGCCTTCGGGCTGGCCGCGGCCTCGCTGTTCCCCGCCATCCTGCTGGGCATACTGTCGCTGCGCGTCAACAAGCAAGGCGCGATTGCCGGAATGCTCTCGGGTCTGGCCTTCACCATGGGCTACATCATCTACTTCAAGGGTGTGTTCGTGGAGCCGTTCGCCGCCAATGCACCGGAGAACTGGCTGTTCGGCATATCGCCCGAGGGTATCGGCGCGCTGGGCGCCGTAATCAACCTCTGCGTTACGCTGGCCGTCAGCGCGCTCACTCCGGCGCCGCCGGAATCTGCGCGGGCGCTGGTGCGCCGTATCCGAGTGCCTTCGGGCAGCGGTTAGTCGGCCTGTTGGTCCGGGATCGCGGCGGCTACCACTTCCAGTCGAACATCAGCCACGCCTTGGTGGTGTCGGTGGCATACGCATCGGCCGAATAGCGAGCTATCTTGAACAGCAGCGAAAGGTTGTCGCGCGGCTTGTAGCTGACTGCCAGACCCAGTTCCTGTCCATAGTCGGCTCCCCCCGAATCGGCCTGGAAGTCGTGAAACACGCCGGTCACGGTGGCCCCGGCCAGATTGCCTGACACGCTGATCCACGTGTCCCGAACACCGGTGACCGGCGCAATGAGAAACTTGTCGGTCCAACCCTGGAACTTGTGCAGCGTGGCGGTAGGAAAACGGAACTGGGCGATCCCATCATCGCTTCCGATCACCTCATAAGCGGCAGTCACGCCGATCCCCCCAAGCTTGAAGTCGCCCTGCAGCAGGTAATGCATGGCGTCGTAGGACACCGGGTTGTCGCCGTGGTCGCTCTGGCCGGACAGCATGGCCGTGAGGGTGAGCGGATTGAAGGAACCCACGTATTCGAGGCCGTAGGTCACGTTCGCATTGGCGGGTCCGTTGGCGTTCTCCAGATCCCAAAGATAGGCGTAGCCTGCCAGCTTATGGCCGGCAGCGGCATCGAAAGATGCCCGGAAAGCATGCGAATTGCCGTACCAGTCGCCCGGTTGCGCCCCGTCGCCAGGACCGAATAACCGGTTTATGTTGTGAATGTAGGCATAGTCGAGGTTCAGCCGGCCGGCCGAAGTCTGCACCCGCAGGCCGTCGTAGGTCTGCTCGTTCTGGCGGAAGGCCACGCCCCCCTGGAAACGCTGCGTGCCGTGATTGATACGCTGCCGGCCCAGCGTTAATGCAAAACCGTCCTGTTTGAATTTGACGAAGGCCTGGTTCAGATCGAAGCCTTCGGGATCGGCCACCACCGGATACGCGGTCTTGCCGTTGGTGGTCGAGTTGAAGTCTTCGATCCCCAGGATCAGCGCATAATCGGTCTCAACACCGAAGCTCATGCCATCCGATTCCGCCGAATTCCAGGTCAGGCGCGCGCGTGCCGTCGATGCGAGCGCGTCCTCGTTTATGCCGTCTTGAGAAACCGACTCCAGGCGATACCGAAATCCGAGCGAAGTCGTGCCACCGGCAACCGCTTCGCCGATGTCCATAGCTTGCCCTGACGAAGCAAAGCAAGCAGCGAATAACGCCAGCGCGCCCGCCAGCTTGACCAGAGGCGCCATGAGCGCTGTCTGAACCCGCGGCCCAGGGCGCGTTGCGGCTTGTTTGGAATGTGCGGCCCGCATGTGTCACCAGCAGACTTGGGACATTGGCCACATAGTTTACTGTCAATCGCTCTTGCTTGCGGTCCGGCGGCGACAAGGAAGGTTGCCGCGCCGCGTTTCGGTGCGGATAATGCCGCGCAACTATCAAAAAACAGGACACGAAGAATGCAGATTCCTGAAAAAGGCGAAAAAATCACCCAGAACGGCACGGGCATCAACGTGCCAAACCACCCCATCATCCCATTCATACGCGGCGACGGCACAGGACCGGACATCTGGCGCGCCACGGTGCGCGTGCTGGATGCGGCGGTCGCGGCGGCCTACGGCGGACAGCGGCAGCTTATGTGGCTGGAAGTCCATGCGGGCGAAGCGGCGTTCCGGAAATTCAACTCGTGGTTGCCCGACGAAACCATCGACGCCATCCGCGAATACCGGGTGGCCATCAAGGGCCCGCTTACCACGCCGGTAGGCGGCGGCATTCGTTCCCTGAACGTGGCCATACGGCAGATTCTCGATCTCTACGTGTGCCAGCGCCCGGTGCGATGGTTCAAGGGGGTGCCGTCGCCGGTGCGTGATCCCTGGGCGGTGAACATGGTGATTTTTCGCGAAAACACCGAGGACATCTACGCTGGCGCCGAATTCGAAGAGGGGCAGGAGGACACGCAGCGCTTCCTGGATCTGATGCGGGCGAACTTTCCCGAGCGCTATAAGAAGATTCGGTTCCCGGACACCTCCGGCATCGGCCTCAAGCCCGTGTCACGCGAAGGCTCCGAACGCCTGTTCCGGGCCGCACTGGAGTACGCCCTGGCGCAAAACCGGCGCAGCGTGACGCTGGTTCACAAGGGCAACATCATGAAATTCACCGAAGGCGCTTTCCGCAGTTGGGCCTACGACCTGGCCGAAAGCGAATACGGCGACCGCTGCTACACGTGGCAGCAGTGGGAACGCACCCGCGACGACCAGGGCGAACCGGCTGCCAATGCCGAGCAGAAAGCCGCCCTCGACGGCGGAGCGTTGCTGGTGAAGGACGTGATCGCCGACATTTGCCTGCAGCAGGTGCTGACGCGGGCAGGCGAATTTGACGTTATCGCAACCACCAACCTAAACGGCGACTACCTTTCCGACGCGCTGGCCGCGCAAGTGGGCGGCATTGGCATCGCGCCCGGAGGCAACATCAATAGCGATACGGGCCATGCCGTGTTCGAGGCCACGCATGGCACCGCGCCCAAGTATGCGGACAAGGACGTAGTCAATCCCGGGTCGCTGATTCTGTCCGGCGAGATGATGCTGCGCCACCTGGGCTGGAACGAGGCGGCGGACAAGATTATCGAGGCCATGAACACGGTGATCGCTGAACGCACCGTCACCTACGACTTCCACCGGCTGATGGACGGGGCCACAAAGGTCAAGTGCAGCGAGTTCGGTGACCTGCTGATTGCCCGTATGCAGGCCTGATCAAGCACAGGGAAGTGCTATGCTTTTGGGGCGCCTTGTAGCGCGATTTTCGGCTTTGTGGAGGAGATAGAGCATGAACCGCTGGAATTTGGGAATCCCGGCACTGTGCGCCTGCGCGGCGATTGCCGCCGGCATGGCTTTCGCGCAGGAGATGGAGCATGGCGAGATGGACCATGACGGCATGGACCATGGCGAGATGCAGCACGAAGGCATGGACCACGACGGCATGGACCACGGCCAGATGGGTCATTCCAAGCATCACAACATCACCCAGGAGGAGTACGACATCCTGCGAGCCAAGGTGCTTCCCTACCGCTATTACACCAATGAGCAGATCATGGAAAACATGATGGGTATGCCGCCCACCCACGAGCGCTACATCAGCGCTCCCGACCTCAAGGGCGAACTGGGCATCATCGTTCTCACGCATGGCGCCTTCGAGCCGGGCGATACCTACTTTGCGAACTCGCTCACCGGGCTGGCCAGACAGCATCCGGTGGCCGTCGGCTACGGAATGGCGATGATGAACGGCAATCACATCCAATCGGCGATCAATCAGTTGGAAGAGGCGGGCGCGCAACAAATCGTTGTAGTTCCCGGCGCGCTGTCGGCCAACGGCACGGTTTACGAGCAGTGGTCCTATTACCTGGGCGAACGCGAGGAAGCCGCTTACCTGCCGGCCCCGCGGGTTACCTCGAACGTACCGATGAGCCTTGCCCCGCCGCTGGCCATGCATCCCATGGCGGCGGAGATGCTGCTGGATCACGCCCTGGAAATCAGCACCAACCCGGACAAGGAATTCGTTTTGATCCTCGGTCACGGGCCTGCCGAGCCGCAGGCCAACGAAATTGACCTGGAAATAGTCCAGAAACACGCCGAGAGCGTCAAAGCCGGGGGTGGCTTTGCCGAAGTGAAGGCATACAACTTCCAGGACGACTCGCCACCGGAAATCCGCGCCGCCAACGTCCGGACCATGCGCGGCTGGATAGAGGAAGCCAACGCCGCCGGGCTGGATGTGCTCATGGTCGGCTACCTGCTGTCCACGCGCGGCATCCAGCACAAGATCCCTGTGGATTTCGCCGGGTTGGAGTTCACCTTCAACGAAAAAGGCTTGTCCGCCCACCCGAACTTCCCGAAGTGGGTCGAGAACAACGCGCTGGAAACCGCCGGCATGCTCTGAATTCCAGGCGACGGTTTCGCTTGGCGCCGTTCCGCAAACGCGCGATCGGCTGCGGCTGCGCTGTATAGAATAAGCGCATGAACAACTCCGTAGCCGGAATACTCTTTGGCAATCTGGCGCTGGTGCTGGGCATCATGCTGGCGCTGTGGTTGCTGAGCCTGCGCCTGCGCGACAGCAGCATCGTGGACCTGTTCTGGGGGCTGGGATTTGCAGTCGTCGCGGTCGCCACGCTATGGCGCACCGGCGGCGTTGCGCCGCGCGCTTTCCTGCTGACACTGCTCACCACGCTCTGGTCGCTGCGCTATAGCTGGCACTTGTGGCGGCGCAACATCGGCCATGGCGAAGACTACCGCTACGCCACTATGCGCAAGAAAACCGAAGACAGCGGCCGCTCCTGGAACTTCCGCAGCCTCTATGTAGTGTTCCTGCTGCAGGGTTTCATTTTGTGGCTGGTGTCGCTGCCGGTTCAGCTCGGACAGCTCTACCAGGAGCCGGTCACGCTCGGCTGGCCGGTCGTCGCTGGTCTGGCTCTGTGGCTTACGGGCGTGCTTTTCGAGAGCGTGGGCGACATGCAATTGAAGCGTTTCCGTGCCGATCCGAATAATCGCGGCAAGGTCCTGGACACCGGTCTTTGGCGCTACACCCGTCATCCCAACTACTTCGGCAATGCCTGCCTGTGGTGGGGTATCTGGTTATGCGCAGCGGAAGTTGACGCAGCGCTGTGGGCCTTTTTCAGCCCAGCGCTGATGACTTGGGCGCTGCTCAAGTTCTCCGGAGTGCCGATCCTGGAGAGGCACTTGGCCGCCACCCGTCCCGGCTACGAGGACTACATGCGCCGCACCAGTATGTTCTTTCCGCTGCCGCCGAAGAAAGCTGGCTGACCGTGCTCGGCAAGCGCGCCAAGCGCGAAGAACAGGGGCTGAATCTTTCATTCCTTGACGTGGTGTGCTGCGGCTTCGGCGCCGTAATCCTGCTGCTGGTCATCACCAAGATTCAGGAGCCCGTCATCATCGAACGCAGCCGTGATGAGCTGGAAGGGCTGATCCTGCTGCTGGAGCGGGAATTGTTCGAGATACGCGGCGAAACCGCAGTTCTGAAGCGCGATCTTGAGCCGCTGCGGGCGGATACGTCAGAGAGTGTGCGCCGCGTGGAACTCACCCGGCGTGAGGTGGACGAAGCCGAAGAGCGTTATTTCGCCGCCCGCGACGCGGCGCAGGAAGGCAGCGACGAGGCCGGCAATCTACTGGCCGCGCGCCAATCGCTCACGGAGGAAATGGAACGCCTGCTGGCGGACTACCGCCCTCCCCCCAACGATACTACGGTGGGCGGAATACCGGTGGACAGCGAATACATCATCTTCGCTATCGACACCTCGGGCAGCATGCAGCAAAACGCTTGGCCTGCAGTCCAAAGGGTGGTGTCGGAAACGCTGAGGGTGTACCCAACGGTCAAGGGTATTCAGGTAATAAACGACGAAGGACAGTACCTTTTCTCGTCGTTCGCGCGCAGGTGGATTCCAGACACGGCAACGCGGCGCCAATCCATTGTGCGCGCGATCGCCAATTGGCAGGCGTATTCGGATTCCAACCCGGCCGAAGGTATCGTTGAAGCCATCAGCGCCTTCTACGACCCATCGATCAAGGTCAGTATTTACGTGCTTGGAGACGATTTTTCCCAGGGCTCGGCCGAAGCCTTGGTCCGCTACGTAGCTCGAATCAACGAGACCGACCGCTTCGGCAATTGTCTGGTACGAATCCACGCGGTGGGTTTCCCCGTGCAGCTCTACGGTGGGGCTGTCGGGCAATTCAACCGCTTTGCCAACCTGATGCGCGTGCTGAGTCAGCGCAATTGCGGCACCTTCGTAGCACTCCCCTCGCTAACTTAGCCCGTTTTCAGGCGGGCGGCTGATCGTCGTCGATGGAAACCCGGTGCATCAATCGATGCCGGTCCCCGAAGTCGAACACACCCTTGTGAATGGTGCAGCGGTTGTCCCAGAAGGCTACGGAATTCCTGCGCCAGGCGAATCGGCATTGAAATTCGGGTTGCGTGCTGTGCCGGAACAGGAAATCCAGCAGCATCCGGCTCTCCTCGGGCTTCATGTCCTTGATGTGCGAGGTCATCAGCTCGCTCACGAACAGTGACTTGCGCCCGGTTTCCGGATGGGTGCGGACCACCGGGTGCTCGGAAGGCGGCAGCATCTTGCGCATTTGCGCGAACGTCTCCGGCCCCAACCGTTCAAGCAGAGTTTCGAGATTGCGGTAGGCGTTGTCGTTGACGGCGGTCAGGCCCGACAGAAACGATTGCATGCTGTCGGAAAGATCCTCGTAGGCCGCATACATATTCGCCCAGACCGTATCGCCGGCGCCTTCGGGCACGTCCAGCGCATAGAGAACGGAACCGCGGGACGGAATCGGCAGGAAGGCGGCGTCGCAATGCCAGGTGATGTCGGTCACGTCGCGGCTGTACAGACCCGGATATTCCTGCACGAAGACGCCCGTTGTCCCCTCAAGCGTGGGCATGAAACCAGCCTTGGTGAGTTCGCCGAAGTTCGCGGCAAAGGCCTCGTGCTGCTGAGGAGTCATTTCCTGGTCGCGGAAGAACAGCACCTGGTACTCGAGCCAGGCGGAACGAATTTCGCGCAGGATCGCTTCGTCCAGGGGCTGCGAGATGTCCACGCCGCCCACCGTGGCGCCGAAGGTGCCGGTAGCGGGCCGCACCGCAATATGTTCGTAGCTCATATCGGGGTGCTCCAGGGCACTTCCGGATCTTCCGCCAGCGGCCCTTCATGCACCCAGCCGTATTGCGTGTTGCTGGGCGCTGGTTCGCTTTCCAGGTAAGCCGCCCGCATCCGGCTGAGTCGATCACCCGGTATCGCCTCCAGAACGGCAGACACGTCGATCCCGTACAGGCGCGCCGAATTCAAGCCGAAAATCAACTCCTTGTCGCGCCTGGTGAGCGGTGGATAGCCGTGCTTTTCCTGCAGTTCTTCGGGTATCTCGAAGCGGCGGAAGGCCTGGATCTGCCACTGCGGCGATCCCCACCAGATCGAATCGGTACCCCAGATCACGTGATCGCTTCCGAAGGCTTGGAGGATCTGGCCCATCAGGTGGCTGCAGATTTCAGGATGGGTAATCGCCGTATGCCCGAAAACGCTGCCGAGCTCCATATAGACGTTGGTCATCTCGGGCGTTTCCAGGCGGTCCTTCACGATATCGGAGGTCCATATCAGGTAACCGCTGTCGTCGATGCCGGTGGCGCCGGCCGCGAGTTCGTTGACGAGGTTCCTGAATCCCGAGTGATAGACGATGAAGTTCAGGTCCGGCCAATCCAGTGCGGCCTTTCTGATGTCCCACGGCCGGCAGTATTCGGGGTCGGTTCCGACTATGGGCAGACCCTTGTGCACCGAAATATTGGTTATGCCCAGCTTGAGCGCGAGCTCATAAAACGGATAGGCAACCTCCTCGTCATCCATGCGCCAAGGATCAATCGGAACGCCGGTGTAGCACTTCCAGCCGTCCACGGCAAGTTCCACGGCCTGGCGTTCGATTTCTTCCAGGCTGCCGGGCATGTTGGGCGCCGCCAGACCATGGCTCAGCATACGCTGTGAGCCCGCAAGCTCGTTGATGGCGCGCCGCGTCTCCACCATCAAATCCACAGGAAGGATGTTCTGGTCCTCACGGCCGATCGGCGCGCCGCTGATGATGCCCATGGTCGTGTCGCTATCCAGAAACACTTCCTTGATGAAGTTTTCGAGGTTCAGGTCGCCGCGCTTGGGGCGAACATCTACAAGGTCGGGATTGAGATTGAACATCCCTGCCAGCCGACGAAAACCCAGCGGGCCGGGAATCCCTTCCTTCACGTGGTGCAACTGCGCATCGAAGATGAACCCAGGCCAGGAGTCCGCATGCGAGTTAGCGTCCGGCTCCGCAGCCTCGGCCCAATCGACAAGAAAATACCTGCCGAACACCTCGTTCATGGCCAGGAACGCGGCAGCCATTCCACCAGCGCTGCGCATATACTGCCTGCGGCTGATGCCGCGTTGCGGAGCCAGTTTCTCCGCAAGCTCGTGTATTCGCCGCTCCACCCGCCGCTGGTCTGCGGTTTGCGGCATGGGAAGATACTCCTCGTTGGAGACCACCTGCGTCGGCACCGGCGTAAACCGGTCCTCCCGCCGATCCTTGTCACTCTTGCGAATCCACATCGGCTTTTCCCCTTGTCGCCTCTGTCGCTAGTCTAGCGCCAAGCCTAAGCACATGAGCCGGCAGGCGACCGGTACAATTCCCCAAGCTCCTCTTGAGTCCCGCCGTGAACAAAACCAACGCCGACGCAGCCGAACTGGAGCGCTTTGCCGCGATGGCGTCGCGATGGTGGGACCCGCAGGGGCCGAACCGCACGCTGATCGCGATGAACCCGGTGCGTGTCGGCTACATAGCCGAACGGGTCGGCGGGCTCGCCGGCAAGAATTGTCTCGATGTCGGATGCGGCGGGGGACTGCTCAGCGAATCGCTGGCCGCGAAAGACGCTGAGTCGGTCCTGGGGCTGGATGCCTCCGAGGAAATGCTTGAAGTGGCGCGTTTGCACGCGATGGCCGGCAAGCTCTCCAACCTTGAGTATCGGCAGGGCACGGCCGAAGAACTGGACGGCCAGTTCGACGTAGTCTGCTGCCTGGAGGTGCTGGAGCACGTGCCCCGCCCCGCCGAACTGGTTGCCGCCTGCGCGCGCCTGACGCGGCCGGGCGGCCACCTGCTGGTCTCCACGATCAACCGCACGGCCAAAGCCTTCGCGTTTGCGATCGTGGCAGCCGAATTTGTGCTGGGCCTGCTGCCCCGGGGTATGCACCGTTACGAGAAGTTCATTCGGCCTTCGGAACTCGAAGCCTGGGCGCGAACGAGCGGTCTGAGCGCCGCAGACTTCACGGGGATTCAATGCAATCCGCTGCACGACAGTTTCCGTCTGAGCGGCGGACTGGATGTGAACTACATCGCACACTTTACAAAGGCGGACGGCGCATGAGTGCGCCCGCAAAACCAGTCAGCGCTGTGCTTTTCGATCTGGACGGGACGCTGGTGGATACGGCGCCCGACCTGGTTGGCTGTGTACAGGAAGTCATGCGCGCGCGTGGTCAGCGCCCACCTGCATTTGAGGTGCTGCGAGGCTACGTCTCACGCGGCATAAGGGGACTGCTGTCGGCCGGTTACGGCGCCAGTTTCATCGACAGCACCGATTACCCCGAAGTGCAAACTGCCTGTTTGGAGCTTTACTCGACGCGGCTGGCAGAACGTTCGCGCTTGTTTCCCGGAATGCGCCGCGTATTGGACCATCTGGCACGGGAGAACATAAGCTGGGGTGTGGTCACCAACAAGCCGGAGGCCCTCGCCCGCCCGCTTCTGGACGCGCTGCAACTGGCTGAGGAGTGCGCGGTAACGGTGGGCGGCGGCACGACGCAACACACCAAGCCCCATCCCGAACCCATGCTCTACGCGGCGCAGCGGGTGGCGACGGAACCAGCCAACTGCGTGATGCTGGGCGACGACCTGCGCGACATGCAGGCGGCCGCTGCCGCCGGGATGATCGGCCTGGCTGCCGCTTGGGGCTATTTCCCGCCCGACGAAGACCCGCGAACCTGGGGCGCCGCCGCCGTGCTCAATACGCCCGAAGACTTCCTGCCCTGGCTCGCGCAACGAAGCATTCCCTCAGCCCCGAAGCCAGCAGCCTCACGCGCAGCATGAGCGCCGCGGTCGTCATGGCCGCTTTGGCGGCGCTGCTGATCGGCGGTGTGCTGGGAGTGCTTTGGCAGCGATCACATTCACAAACAGCGCTGCATGGAAAGGAAAAGGAACTGCTTGAGGCGCAGGCGCAACTGAGTGAGCACAAGGCGGCGGAACGGGCCCGAGCAAAGAGCCTCGAAGACGCCAACAAACAGTTCCAGGCGCAACTGAAGGCGCTGGCCGGGGATGCCTTGAGCCAGAGCCAGAAGGATTTTCTGAATTTGGCGAACCAGGCGTTCGGGAAAGCGCAGGCGGAATCGAGTGCAGATCTGAAGCAGCGGCACCAGGCAATCGAATCGCTGGTCAAGCCAATACGCGAAAGCCAGGAGCAGACCCGCAAAGCTCTGAGCAACATGCAAAAGGAAAACGCACAAGCACAAGGCGAACTAAGCAAGCAAATCGAGCTGATGGCCAGCAGCAACAAGGGGCTGCGGGACACGACGCAGAACCTGGTTACGGCGCTGCGGCGCCCAGAGGTGCGCGGCCAATGGGGCGAGATGCAATTGCGGCGTCTGGTTGAGATTGCTGGACTTCTGGAGCACTGCGACTTCGATGAACAACCGCAAGGCGCCGAAGGAAAAACGCGGCCGGACATGATCGTCAATCTGCCGGAAGGCGGTCAGCTGGTAGTGGATGCCAAAACGCCCCTGGATGCTTACCTGCGGGCGGTAGAGGAAACGGAAGAGCATGCGCAAGCGGAATTGCTCGCACAACATGCGAGAAATGTGGAGGAACAGATCCGCCGGCTGGCTTCCAAGGAATACTGGAATCAACTCGATTCCAGCCCGGACTTTGTGGTGATGTTTGTTCCAGGCGATCACTTTTTGGCCGCCGCCGGCGACAGGCAGCCCGACCTGATGGAGAAAGCGCTGCGCAAGAGGGTAATCCTGGCCACGCCGACTTCCATGATGGCGCTCCTGCGCGTAACCGCGTACGGCTGGCGGCAGTTGGCCCTGACCCAAAATGCCCAGGAAATATCCAAGCTTGCGGCCACGTTACTCGAGCGCGTATACACTTTCAGCGGCCTCGTCGGGACGCTCGGGAAACAACTCAATACCGCGATCGGCACCTACAACCGGGCGGCGGGTTCATTCCTCAGCCGGCTGAAACCAGCGCTGGAGAAAATGGAGAACGCCGGCGTGGAAAGCACCGGGGACATCAAAGCGCCCGAAGAAATTGCAACCGCACCAGTGACTCTCCTCAAACAGCCTGAATCTGCCGACGGCAAGAATTCTGACTCGGCTTGAGTAATCACCCGCCAGGGGGCGTCAATCGAGGCTTTCGGGGGCGAGTTCGCGCCAGCGGCCGCGGGGCAGGTCGCGAGGCAAGCGCACCGGACCGTAGCGCACGCGGATCAGGCGGCTGACGGCGTGACCCTGGGAGTTCCATAGACGGCGAACGATGCGGTGGCGGCCCTCGCTGAGAGTCACCCTGAACCAGCGGTTTGCGCCGCTCCCTTCCTGCGGGACAATTGATTCGAAGCGGGCTGCGCCGTCCTCCAGCATTACGCCAGCCGCCAGCCGGCGCAACGTACGCTCGCTTGGCTGGCCGAGCACGCGCACCAGGTACTCCCGCTCCAGGCCGAAGGCCGGATGCATCAGGCGATGCGCCAATTCGCCGTCGGTGGTCAGCAGCAGCAGACCACTGGAGTTCAAGTCCAGGCGGCCTACAGCAACCCAGCGACGGCCCTTGAGGGGCGGCAGCGCCGAAAACACGTTCGGATGCGCGGCGCGGCGCTCGCGGGTAACCAGTTCGCCCTCCGGCTTGTTGTAGGCGATAACGCGCCTATCCGCGCTTTCGGGCCTCGAAAACTTCAGTGGGCGGCCGTCCAGTTGAAACCGCTCATCCCCAGCCACGCGCTGCCCGAGCTCTGCCAGGCGGCCGTTCACACGCAGACGGCCCGCGGAGATCCAGCCTTCGACCTTGCGGCGGGACGCAACGCCGGCGCCGGCAAGATACTTCTGAATCCGGATCAATCGGAGGCGGGGTCGATTTCCCCCGAATCCTGCCTGTGGTCGAAGAGGCCGGCGCCCTGCTCCGCGGCAATCCGGGCCGCGGCCGCGTCGGTCTCCTGCAGCCCGGCGCCGGGCGCGTCATCAAGCGATTCGACTTCTCCGAAGGACGGCAAATCGTCCAGCCTCTTGAGGCCGAAATAGTCCATGAAGTCCTGGGTCGTGCCATACAGCGCGGGGCGGCCCGGCGTTTCCCGGTGGCCCACAACCTCAATCCAGTTGCGCTCCATGAGCGTGCGCATGATGTGCCCACTCAAGCGCACACCCCGCAGCTCCTCGATTTCCGCCCGAGTGATCGGCTGCCGATAGGCGATGGCCGCCAGGCTCTCTAGCAGCGCCCTTGAAAACTTGGGCGGCCGGAATTTCTCCAGACGCGCCAGCCGCTCGGCCGCCGCGCTGCCGGTTTGAACGCGCCAGCCGCCGGCCACTTCCGCGAGGTGGATCTCTCTCCCGGCGTAGTCGCGTTCCAGTTCGCCCAAGGCCTGCCGAACCTGGTCCTCGCCAATTTCCTCCATGGGATCGAACAACGCCAGCAATTGCGGCATGCTCAATGGACGCCCGGCCCCCAACAGCGCCGCTTCCACGAGGTTGCGCGTGGCGGCTGCGGTCACCTGAAGATTTCCTCCGGCCGTTTTTCCCGCTGACCGGTGGCGGTAACGTAGATCGGCGCGTAGGAGCCGTTCTGGACGGCCTGCACATCCTTGTCGCGCACCAGTTCAAGCAAGGCCGAAAAAGTGACGGCGGCGCCCATGCGCCCTTCGCCGGCAGCGAACAGCTCCGTGAACTCCGTAAATTCCCGATTCGAAACCTGTTTGAGAATGTCCGACATGCGTTCCCGCGTGGACAACTGTTCGGTCTGCACGGCCCAGCCCACTCGGAAGCGGACGCGTTCGGCAATCCGCGCGTAAGCCAGCGCCAGCTCGTTGAGCGTGGCTTGTGGGAGTTCGCGCGGCGGCCGCTCATCAAGCGAATCGGCCTGCGCCTGCAGCGCGTCCCGCTGCAGGCGGGGCAACTCGTCCAGGCCAGCGGCCAGCGCCTTGAGGCGCTCGTATTCCAGGAGTTGCTGGAAGAGCTGCGCGCGCGGATCCGCCTCGTCATCGTCATCGAGCGGCAACTGCGGCACCAGCATTCGGGACTTGATTTCCGCCAAAGTCGCGGCCATCACGAGGTATTCCCCGGCCAACTCAAGCTGCATTTCCTGCATCAACTCGATGTATTGCGCATATTGCTCGCAGATCTCGGTGATCGGCACGGACATGACGTCCACGTCATGGCGGCGGATCAGGTAGAGCAGCAGATCCAGCGGACCCTCGAAGGATTGCAGGAACACCCGCAAGGCTTCTGGAGGAATGAACAGGTCGGCCGGCGCCTCCGCGTAGGGCTCGCCGGACACGATGGCAATCTCCGCATCGCGACCGCGGTGATCGAACAAGTCTTTCCTATCCGCCATCGTGATTCGACCCTACTCCACCACTATTTTAGGGAAAGCTGTTCTTGCGCCGCGCGCGCGGCCGGCCAGACGGATTGCCATGGCCCGCGAAAGCGCCCGGTAATCGCCGCCCGCGTCCGGTTCCCCGGGAGCCACCAGCCGCCCGTCGTCGGTGGCGGCGCGCACACCTGACGACAACGGCAAACGGGCCAGCAGCGGCACGTCGAATTCTTCCGCCAACCGCGCGCCGCCGCCTTCACCGAACAGCAGGTCCTCGTGGCCGCAATGCGGACAGACATAAGCGCTCATGTTCTCGACCACGCCCAGCACCGGCACATTGACCTTGCCGAACATGGCGATCCCCTTGCGGGCGTCGGCCACGGCAAGTTCCTGCGGCGTTGTAACGACCACGGCGCCCGCCAGCGGTACGCGCTGGGACAGCGTCAACTGAATATCGCCGGTGCCTGGGGGCATGTCCACAACCAGGTAATCAAGGTCCTTCCAGCGGGTCTGGCCCAGCAATTGCATGAGGGCCTGTGTAACCATTGGGCCGCGCCACACCACCGGACTGCGCGTGTCAACCAGAAAACCGATCGAACTGGCCTGCAGTCCGTGCGCGCGCAGCGGCTCGAAACTCTTGCCGTCGGTGCTGCGCGGCCGTTCGCCTTCGAGACCGAGCATGCGCGGCACGCTGGGACCGTAGATGTCGGCGTCCAGAATGCCGGTACGCGCTCCATCCAGGGCCAGCGCGGCGGCCAGGTTTGCCGCCACCGTGGACTTGCCCACGCCGCCCTTGGCCGAGGCCACGGCGATGATGTTCCTGACCTGCTCAAGCCGTTGCACCTGGGGCGGCACGGCGTGCGCGGCGATCTCGGTGCGGACGGTGATTTCCTTCAGCCCCGAGGACTCGATCACCCGCTGCACAATACTTTGCTTGAATCCCTCGCAAGGAAAGCCCACGATCAGTTCCGCGCTCTCTCCGCCGTCCGCAACGCGCACCCGGACACCTGCCTCTGCAAGGCTAAGATCACCGAACGGCGCCGCCACCGCGAGAATGGAATCTTCGAGTTTCGCCACGATCCTGGTATCTGTCACCTGCGCCGATTTTATGCGCCGGAGCGCCGCGAGCAGCGTTCTGCAGCGATGCACAGCGAGCAGCCCCAGGCTGTAACCCGCTAAACTGACGCCAGCATAGAGGGGAGCTCATGAACAAGAGCATGGAAACCAAGAATTCGCCGACGCCCGCCCCGGCGGCGAAAGATAACGAGGTCGCGCGCAGCCTGCGTATCAACTTCGGCGCCGGCGCGCTAGGCATGGCCATCGTCCTGAATACGCCGGCAGGCATTCTCGCGCCGTTCATGACCAATTTTCTGGGCATCGGCGCCGGCGCCGTGGCCACGCTGCTATTGGCCTCCAAACTCTACGACGTGATAACCGATCCGCTGATGGGAATCATCAGCGATCGCACCCGAAGCCGCTGGGGCCGGCGGCGGCCCTACCTGTTCCTGGGCGGGTTCATTAGCGCCGCCGGCTTCTTCCTGGCCTTCAATCCACCTGAATTCGACAGTCAGGCGCAACTCACCGCATACATGCTGGCGGCTCTGCTGGTGACCTACACGGGCTACACCGTGTTCAACATCCCCTACCTCGCCATGCCCACGGAGATGACCAACAATTACCACACGCGCACATCGCTGATGTCGCACCGCATGGCCTTCGTGAATGTGGGTGGTCTGATCTCGGTCTTCTCCTTCGCCCTCGTGGAATGGCTGGGCAACGACCGGGCCGCGCACGGAACCGTGGGCTGGCTCTACGCAATACTCATCGTGCTGGCTTCTGTCTATTGCTTCTTCGGCACGGCTTCGGCGCGGCAGACCAAGAGCGAAAAAAAGACCGTTCCCGTCAGCGTGCAGTTCCGCACCGCCTTCGACAACCGTCCGCTCCTGCTCCTGCTCGGAGCCAAGCTTTGTCAACTGCTCGGTCTCGCAACAGCGGGTGTGACCGGCGTGTATTTCAAAGTCGTGATCCTGGGCATGAGCTACACGCTCACCACCGCCTACCTGGTCACAATCACGCTGGTGATAATCGTGCTGCTGCCGCTCTGGAGCCGTGCGTCGCGAAAATACGGCAAGCGTCTTATCTACATGGTATGCACGGCGGGATACGCCCTGGTGACGGCTTCCTGGCTTCTCGCCACAGCTCAGGACCCCCTCTACTACATTTTCGTGCGGGCTGTCTTCCTGGGCATATTCGGCAGCGGCGTGCTGGTCATGGGCCCCTCGCTGCTGCCGGACGCCGTGGAGTACGACTACCTGAAGACCGGGTTGCGGAGGGAGGGCACTATTTCGGCCTTCTACACCACGGTCGAGAAATTCTCGTTTGCAGTCGGGCCGGCCTTGGCGCTCGCAATTCTGGGCGCCTTTGGCTACGAGGCGGGTACCGGGGGCATGCAGGTCGAACAACCCGATAGCGCGATCACGGCAATTTACCTGGGGGCCGGCCTGGCGCCGGCCGCGCTCTACGCGCTGAGCCTGGTTTTCCTGTTCAAATACGATCTAACGGAAGAAAAGCTCAAGGCAGCCCGTGCCAGCAGCGCCGCATAGCGCTAATCGGTCGTATCAGAACAGTTGTGCCTATAGACCCAACGGCGCACACAAAGCACTCCCGATACGTCTGGTAATATCGGCGTTCGGCGCTTTTTCGGCCTTGGCATTGCGGGACGGGGGCTGGTCATAGGGAGACGCAAGCGAATTTCATGCATGGCGGCCGCTCGGTTGGCGGCCTAATGTCCCGACGGGAGAAACCCATGAGATCATCTGGATCACGATTCATCACGGCAGCCATCTGCGTTGCCTTGTTGCCGATTGGGGTCATGCACGCCCCTGCCCTGGCTCAGGATGCGCTTGTCGAAGAAATCATCGTTACCGCGCGCAAGCGCGAAGAGAGCCTGTTCGATATCCCGGTCGCCATCACTGCGATCAGCGGGGAGCAGGTGGAGAATTTCGGACTCAACGACTTGCAGGACGTGGCGAAGATCGTGCCCGGCCTGACCTTCGACCGCTCCGTTACGCAAAATGATTTCGCCCCGGCCATTCGCGGCCTGCAGGCCGAACAGGGCCGCAACAGCGTTGGCCTGCTGATCGACGACATCGACATTTCGTCGCAAAACGTGCAGGTGGCCGGCGGCGGCAGCCTGGCCCGCTTGCGGCTGGTGGACATAGAGCGTATCGAGGTGGTGAAGGGGCCGCAGGCCGCCCTCTACGGCCGCTCCGCATTCGGCGGCGCGGTGAACTACATCACCAAGCGCCCGAGCTTGAGCGACTCCGACCTGAAGGCCGGGTTCGAGGTGCATAGCGAGTCCGGCCACGAGATTACGATCTCTGGCGGCGCCCCGGTGGTCGAGGATGCGTTCGGCGTGCGCATCAACGCCTATTACTTCGACGAACGGGGTTCCTACAAGAACACGGTCTCGGACGCCTATGTGGGCGGCGGAGACGGCATGGGCATTGCCGCCGCGTTCCTGCTGCGCGCGAACGATCGCCTGTCCGCATATGGACGTCTGGAGTACTCCGACGAAAGCTACGCGCCGCAGGCCGCGTTTGTCATCAACGGCAATACCGACGTGAATCTCGATCCGGGCGCGCAACTCGTGCTCGGCGAACCCACAGCCCGGATCTTTACCGGACCGCTCATCGACAGCCCCATCGGTTTCGACATCAACCACCGTACCGGCGAGGACTACAAGGGCATGGACGCCGAGTACTTCCGGGCCACGGTCATCATCGACTGGGACGGAGGCGACTTCGGGCTCAAGTCGCTCAGCAGTTGGGTGGACGCCAACGACGATATCTTCCAGGACAACGACTTCGTGAGCGGTTCGGTGAACGGCGTCGTGACCGGCGCGTTCCAGGAAACCGAACGGATCAACGACACGGTGCAGCTCAGCCAGGAGATTCGGATCTTTTCGCAGAGCGAAAGCCGTTGGCAGTGGCTGCTAGGCGCCTTGTACTGGCGCGAGGATGTGGACCAATTCGGCAGCAACGATACCGGCTTGGCGTTTGGCGGGCCCATCTTCGATTCCGACGTGGCGGCCTTCTACGACACGCGCGACGGCGAGGGCCGCAACATCGCACGCTACACCGACCACACCTCGATTTTCGCCTGGTCGGAGTATGCATTGTCCGAAAACCTCTTCCTTTCCGCTGAAATGCGCTACACCGACGAGGAAATACAGCACATCCTGGACTTCGAGCCGCCGTTCAATTTCTTCTACGGCGTACGCTCGCTGGGTGGCGCGGCGCCCCCGATACTGATTTCGTTTGGCGCCGTGACCGGCTATCACTCCGAGACGATCATGGAGAAATACGCCATACCGCGGGTGGCGCTCAGCTACCGTCCCGACGAAAACCTGAACCTGTATGCGGCGATCGGAAAGGGCGTCAAACCTTCCGGCTTCCAAGACGGCGCGGTGTTCTCGCTGGACCGGCCCTTCGATCGGGAAACGCTCTGGTCGTATGAAGTCGGCGCCAAGTCCCTGCTGCTGGGCGGCACGCTGGCCCTCAACACGGCGGCCTTCTACCAAGACTACACCGACCAGCAAGTATCGTCGCAAATCTTCAACCAGGAATCGCAGCAACTGCAGCCGGTAATCGAAAACGCCGGCAAGTCCACCATCTGGGGGCTTGAGTTCGAGGCCAACTGGCGGGCCTCGGAGGCCTTGACGCTGTCCGGCGCCTACACGTACATCAACGGTGAATTCAATAACTTCCGGGTCGTCTCGACGAGCGCCTCACGGATCGGCGAAAGCGGCTGCGGCGAACTGCTGACCTTCGACGGCGAGGCGGACCCCGCCTGTAACCTGATCAAGGACGGCAACCGGCCGGCCGATCTGCCCGAGCACCAACTCAATCTCAACGGCAACTACACGGCCAGCCTGACTGGAAGCTGGGACTGGTTCACCGATTTGAGCGCGCGCTTTACCTCCGAACGCTTCGTCTCTTCCGCAAATGTGGCCACACAACCCGACTACTGGCGAGTGGATGGTCAGCTCGGGGTGCGCAGCGAAAACCTTCGCGCCGCGCTTTATGTGGACAACCTGCTCGACGACGATACCGTTACCGACGGCAACCTCTACGTGGATTTCTTCAATGGCTTTGCACCGTCCGGCTTCGGCTACCGACCGATACCGCGCACGGTGGGATTGCGCGTCAGCTACGCGATGTAGAGGGCCTGCGCCATGCACCCCAGGGTGACGCGGGAGATTGTCGAAAGCTACCGGGAGGTGGGCGTGGCCCACGTGCCGAGGGTGTTCACGAAGGACTGGGTAGCCCGCATGACACGGATCATTGATTCGGTCATTGGCGGGTTGCGCGACGGCTCGGTGGTTTTCGGTCCACACGAAACCATGCGCGACGTGGAATTCGAGGACCACGGCGGTTATACGCGGCTGGTCAACGCCTACTGGCGTGTGCCGGAAATGCAAGCGCTGGTGGAGAGTTGCGACTGCGCAGAGGTCGTGGCGGACGTGATCGGTTCCGACGAAATGCGGGCCTGGGTGGACGGCATCTTTCTCAAGGAAGGCAGCAGAGAGGAAACGGCCACGCCCTGGCACAACGACGAGTGCCTGTTCCCGTTCTCCGGCGAGCATAGTCCCTCGATGTGGGTCGCGCTGACCGATATGCGGGCCGACAACGCTCCGCTGCTGACGCTCGCCGGCTCCAACAAGGACCCGCACCGGTATGTGAGCTCTTGGGCGATCGAAGGCGTGGAACCGCCGCCCAACTTTCACCCGTGGTCGGAGTTGCTCGAACGGGTTGGCGCGCCGGATGCCGACATCCGCGTCTGGGAGGCCCAAGCGGGCGACATGCTGGTTATTCATCCGAAAACCATTCATGGGTCCAAACCCCGCACCTCACGACGGCCCGGACGCCGACTCGGGTTCTCGCTGCGCTGGATCGGCAGCGATATCCGCTACCAGCGCAATCCCACAGCAAGAAAGAATCCCTTCGAGGGCAGCAAGTTGCTCAAGGAGGGCGAACGGATCCCCGATGCGGTGCTGCCAGTGACCTGGCGGCGTTCTCCGCGCCAGGCTGCGGCCTGACGCGGAACCGCGCGCGAACTGCGAACCGGCACAAACTGGCAGCGTGACTGTTCGCCGCACCCTGGTCGAAACTTCTGCGGGATTTGTCCATGTCCGCTCCGGAGGAGCGGGACGACCGATCCTGCTGCTGCATTGGACTCCGGCCTCCAGCCGCCAATACCTGCCTCTGTTGCGGGAGCTTGATGGTTCCGGTTACGCGGGCCATGCTCCGGACCACATGGGCTACGGGCAATCGGACCAGCGCCCAGCCGCCTGGTGGGTGCCGGACTACGCCGACAACCTGGTCGAAGTGATGGACGGGCTGGGGATCGAGTCCGCGGCTGTGGTCGGTGGGCATGTAGCCTCCGAGTTCGCGGTGGAGTTAGCGCTGCGCCATCCCGAGCGCGTAAGCCGCCTGATCCTCGACGGCTGCCCGGTGTGGGATCGCGCCTTCCGCGACGAGGTGCTGAAGACGTCCCGACAGCCGGCGCCGCGTTGGTCGGAAGATGGCACGCATATAAGCTGGGTATGGGAGCGCTCTCTGTGGCTGCAGCGCATGTGGGACTCCCAATTCGAACTTGATGACGACGGGGCAGCGCTGCTGCGCAACGCCGTAGTGGACAGCATGCTGGCTCAGCAGAGCGACGACGCAACAGAGGCGCTCCGCAACTACGACATGGAGGCTGCGCTGCGCAAAGTCCGAACGCCCACCCTGGCGCTGAGCGCCGAAACGGACCCGCTGAACAATTGCCACGCTAAAGTGCTGGAGCTTGTGGACGGCTGCGCCGGACATGTCTTCGCCGGCGGACACCCGCTGCACTACCCGAAAAAGGCCGCAGACTACGCCGCCGTCATATTGGATTTCCTCGGCCGCGCCTGACCTGCGCGCGCTTTTGGCTGGTGCGGACTGTCGAGTACTCGGGTCAGGCTGCTTCCTCGGGCGTTAGAGCGGTAATGGCCAGCGCATGAATGGCGCCGGTCATCATGTCGTCGAGAGCGGCATAGACGCGGCGGTGACGGGCCAGCGGGGCCAAACCGCGGAACTGCTCCGCCACGACGCGCACTGAGAAGTGGCCGCCACCGCCCCGCGCTCCCACGTGTCCCACGTGCAGATGCGAATCGTCACTTACTTCCACCTCGCAGGGCGCCAGCGATTCAAGCAGGCGCGCACGAATCAGCGCTGGGCGGTCGGTTGTCATTTCTCTTCGGCTGTCTTGAGCGAACGCACTATCCAAAGTCCTTGCAGCAGGCCGAACACCAGTGTGAGGCCGGTCAGTCCGAACAGCTTGAAGTACACCCAGGTGGACTCGCTGAAGCCATAGGCCACCCACAGATTAAGAACACCCATGGCCACCAGGAATGCGAGCCATGCCCAATCCAGCGCCGTCGCCGCTCTGGCGGGGAGCGCCGAGAACCCCTGCGCCTGGGAGGCAAGAAGCGCATGAATCACGCCCTTACGCTTCCAGAGCCGAACCACGAGCAGCGTCAGACTCATCGCCCAATAGAGCACGCTAGGCTTCCACTTGATGAACACGGGGTCCTTGAGCGCCACCGTGAGGCCGCCGAAAATGAGCACCAACGCCGCGGAAGCCAGCGTGATCGGCTTGGGTCTGTAGCGCCCGCCGATCAGCCACTGCGCGCCAACCTGAAATACCACGGCGCCCATGAGCACCCATACGGCGGGAATCAATCCCCATAGCAGGTAGGCGGCCAGGAACGGCGCAAGAAAGAGAAAGTCAAGCCAAGCATGCACGGCGGCGGCAATGATAGCGCGGGACCGGCGACCGGGCCGGTCCGCATATCCTGCTGCATATAATGCGCCGATGCTAAATTTCTTCCAGCACCCAAGGGGCCTTGTGACCCTGTTCTTCACCGAGATGTGGGAGCGCATGAGCTACTACGGCATGCGAGCCCTGCTGGTGCTCTTCATGGTCGATCAGGTGCAGCGGGGCGGGATGGGCCTGACCGACGAAATCGCGACCGCCATTTACGGTGTCTATACCGCCGCCGTGTACTTGGTGGCGCTGCCCGGAGGGTGGATGGCGGACCGGCTGCTGGGTGGACAGCGCGCGGTCTGGGTGGGCGGCATCATCATCATGTGCGGGCATTTCGTGCTTGCGATTCCCAGCGTTGCCGCCTTCTACCTGGGCCTGATCCTGGTGGTGCTGGGCACCGGTCTCCTGAAACCCAATATCAGCGCCCTCGTGGGTCAACTCTACGCGCCCACGGACCCGCGCCGCGACGGCGGCTTCACGATCTACTACCTGGGCATCAACGTGGGCGCGTTTATCGGCCCGCTGGTGTGCGGCTGGCTGGCGGAATACAACTGGCACTATGGCTTTGCCGCGGCCGGTGTGGGCATGTTGTTCGGTCTGGTGCAATTCCGCTTCACGCGTGAATACCTGGGCGCGGCAGGCGCTGCCCCGGAGTCCGACGCATCCGCTGCTTTCAGGAAGTGGGCCTGGCTCGGCGTGGCAGCCGCCCTTGCCGCATTGGCTGCCGTCTATGCCGGGGCGCTCGGCGGCGCCATCGAACTCAATGCCCGCGCCATCGCCGAAGCCAGCGCCCTGGTGATCGTGGCGGTGGCGGCAATCTACTTCCTGTTTCTGCTGTTGTTCGGCGGGCTGGCCCGCGATGAACGGCTGCGCGTGATCGGCATCATCGTGCTGTTTTTCGGGGCCGCCATGTTCTGGGCCGGGTTCGAGCAATCCGGCTCGTCGCTGAATCTGTTCGCGGAACGCTACACCATACGCGAGTTCGGTTCCTTCCGCTTCCCTGCCGAGTGGTTCCAGTCGCTCAATCCCTTCTTCATCATCGTTCTTGGCCCCTTGTTCGCCATGCTGTGGACGGCGCTCGCCAAGCGCAATCTCGATCCTTCCACGCCGCTCAAGTTCGCTCTCGGGCTCATTCAACTGGGCCTGGGATTCCTGGTGATGATCGGCGCCGCCACCCTGGTGGCCGAGGGCAACCCGGTTCTGCCTACCTGGCTGTTCTTCACCTACCTGTTGCACACCACCGGCGAGCTTTGCCTGAGCCCGGTCGGCTTGTCTGCCGTGACCAGACTGGCGCCCAAGAAATACGTGGGCCAGATGATGGGTATCTGGTTTCTGGGCGCCTCGCTGGGCAGCCTGATTGCCGGGCTGATCGCGGGAGAGTTCGACCCCGAGGCGCTGGACGACATGCCGGGACTGTATTGGCAGATAGTGCTTACCGCGGTGGGCAGCGGCCTTATCCTCGCGGTTTTCCTTAAACCTTTGAAGAAATGCATGACCCCTGCGGAGGACACCCAAACGTGAACAGGCGAGTCATTCTTGCGGCCTTGGCGATAACCGTTCTGGCAGCCGCGTCCACACCGGATGCGCCGCTGCTCAGCGCCGACGAATTTATCCGGCAAACCAACGAAAAATACGAGGAAATGCGGCTGGAAGGGGCCGCGGCCGCGTGGGCGCATGCAACTTACATCAATGCCGACACCGCCCTGCTCGCATCGCGCGCGCAGGAACGCAGCCTCAAGTTTCAGAGCGAAGCGGTAGAGGGCGCGCGGCGCTACGACGGCGCCGAACTGGACCCACTCACCCAGAGGGCCATCAATGCGATCAAGTGGGGTGCGACGCTGCCGGCGCCCAACGAAGACGCCAAGCGCCGTGAACTGTCGGAAATCATGACTCGGATGGAAGGCGCCTACGGGAGCGGCAAGTATTGTCCCGACGGGCCGGAGAGCTGTCGCGATCTCGAAGAACTCAGCGAAGTCATGGCGCGCAGCCGGAACCACGACGAGTTGCTGGAGGCATGGCGCGGCTGGAGAACCATTTCCCCGCCCTACCGAGCCGACTACCAGCGCTTCGTGGAGTTGGGCAACGAGGGCGCCCGCGAGCTGGGATTCAACGACATGGGCGAGCTATGGCGCTCCGGATACGACATGCCGGTAACGGATTTTCGCGATGAGGTGGAGCGGCTCTGGGGCCAGGTGTCGCCGCTATACGAGGAACTGCACTGTTATACCGCCGACAAGCTCCGGAGAGCCTATGGTGAATCCATGGTTCCGGAAAACGAACCGATTCCGGCGCATATTCTGGGCAATATGTGGTCGCAGACCTGGGGCGAAATCTACGACCTGGCAGAGCCGTACGCAGGCGTGGCAGAGCTGGATGTAACCCAGGCGATGCGCGACCAGAAATACAGCGCCGTGTACATGACGGAGCTGGCAGAAGATTTCTTCGTGTCGCTGGGCATGCCGAAACTGCCGAAGAGCTTTTGGGAGCGGTCGCTGCTGGTCAAGCCGCGCGACCGCGATGTCGTCTGCCACGCCAGCGCCTGGAGCATGGACGCCAAGGACGATGTGCGCATCAAGATGTGCATTGAGCCCACGCAGGAGAACCTGTTCACGATCTACCACGAGCTAGGGCACATCTACTACTTCCTCGCCTACCGCGACCAGCCCATCGTCTTCCAATCGGGCGCCCACGACGGATTTCACGAGGCCGTGGGAGACACCGTCACGCTGTCGATGACGCCGGAGTTTCTGAGAAACCTGGGCCTGGTCGAGGAAACAATGAACAGCCACGAGGCGCTGATCAATTCCCAGATGAAGCAGGCGCTGGACAAGATCGCTTTCCTGCCGTTCGGCAAACTGATGGATCAGTGGCGCTGGGGCGTGTTTTCCGGAGAGATTGCGCCGGAAGACTACAACGCGGCATGGTGGGACTTGCGTACCCGCTACCAGGGAATTCGCCCGCCCGTGGACCGCAGCGAGAACGATTTCGACCCCGGCGCGAAATACCATATTCCGGGCAACACGCCCTACACACGCTATTTTCTCGCCTTCGTGCTGCAATTTCAGATGCAGCGCGCGCTGTGCGAGGCGGCGGGCTTCGACGGCCCGCTGCACGAATGCTCGCTCTACGGAAACAAGAAAGCCGGCGCGCTGCTCTGGGAGATGCTCGAGCAGGGCTCAAGGCAGCCATGGCAGGACACGCTGGAAGCGGCCACCGGACAGCGCGTCATGGACGCTTCGGCGATCATCGCCTATTTCCAACCGCTCATGGACTGGCTGGAAACCGAGAATCAAGGGCTTTCCTGCGGCTGGTAAGTCGTTGAGGCGAGGCGCCGGCGCGGTATAGCTGCTGCCGTCTCCGCACCCCTGACCTGCCGATGCACGCACTTTCCAGGATAATTTCCGCATGACGCGAAAAATCCTCGTTACCGCGGCGTTGCCGTACGCCAGCGGCCGGATTCATCTCGGCAACCTGCTGGAAATGGTGCAGACCGATATCTGGGTGCGCTACCAGCGGCTTTCCGGCGCCGACTGCGTATTCGTGTGCGCAACCGACGCGCACGGCACGCCCACCATGCTCAGAGCACGCGAAGCCGGCGTAAGCCCCGAGGAATACGCCGAATCCTGCCGCACGGCCCACATGCGGGATTTCGAGTCCTTCGGAATCCGCTTCGACAACTATTACACGACCCATTCGCCGGAGAATCGCGAACTGGTGGAGCAAATCTACGGTCGGCTGGTGGAGAATGGGCACATCTCCACTCGCACCATACAGCAGGCCTACGACGAGCAGGCCGGCATGTTCCTGCCCGATCGCTACGTGCGCGGCGAGTGCCCGTCCTGCGGCGCGCAGGATCAATACGGGGATAGCTGCTCAGTCTGCGGCGCTACCTATGCGCCGTCGGAATTGATCAACCCGCGTTCGATCCTGAGCGGCCGCGCCCCGGTAACGCGCGAATCGGAGCACAAGTTCTTCAAGCTGGGAACATTCAAGTCTGCGCTGAAAGCCTGGATGCAGGCCAGCAACCTCGACCGCGGCGCCCGCAACAAGCTGGCCGAGTGGTTCAAGGACGGCCTCAAGGACTGGGACATCACGCGCGATGAGCCGTATTTCGGGTTCGAGGTGCCGGGCGAAAAGGGCAAGTTCTTCTATGTCTGGCTGGACGCTCCCGTAGGCTACATGGCCAGTTTTCGCAACATTTGCGGGTCCGGCGAGGAAGGCGAACGCAGATTCGAGGCCTATTTCGGCCCCGACAGTGGCGCGGAGCTCTACCACTTCATCGGCAAGGACATCCTGTATTTTCACGCGCTGTTCTGGCCCGCCGTGCTGCTGGGCGCAGGCATGCGCACGCCCAGCGGAGTATTCGTACATGGGTTTCTCACCGTGGACGGACAAAAAATGTCCAAGTCGCGCGGCACTTTCATCACTGCGGCCGACTATCTGGCCGCGGGCCTGGATCCCGATTGCCTGCGCTACTACTACGCCGCCAAGCTGGGGCCGGGCCTGGACGATATCGACCTGAATCTGGAGGACTTCGCGGCCCGCATCAACTCCGACCTGGTCGGCAAGCTGGTCAATATCGCCAGCCGCTGCGCCAGCTTCATGGAGCGCAACTTCGGCAATCGGCTCGGGCCGCGCTTGCATGAACCATCGCTCTACGAGGAATTCACTGCGCAACGCGAGTCGATCGGCGGCCACTACGAATCCCGCTCGTACGCCAAGGCCATGCGCGAGATCATGGCGCTGGCCGACCGCGCAAATGCGTGGATCAACGAGCACAAACCCTGGGAGCTGGCCAAGAACTCCGACAAGCAGGAGGAGTTGCAGGCCGTCGTCACACAGGGCATCAACCTGTTTCGCGTGCTGATGACCTACATCGCGCCCGTGCTTCCGAACATTTCCTTACAAGCCGAGCAATTCCTGGGTTCCGCTTTGAACTGGCGTGATGTGGACAAACCATTGCTGGACGAAACCCTGGGCAAATTCAAGCCCCTGGCGGCACGCGTTTCCGGTAAGGCGCTCAAGGCACTGGTCGAACCCGAGCGGAGCGAAACTGCCGCCGAGCCCACACGCACCGAACCTATCGATATCGAGGAATTTCTGCGCACCGATTTGCGCATCGCGAAAATCGTCAAGGCCGAGCGCGTTGCCGGCGCCGATCGGCTGTTACGCCTGACGCTGGATGACGGCGGCACGGGCCGCACTGTTTTTGCCGGCATCGCCGGCGCCTATGCGCCCTCTATCCTGGTCGGCCGCAAAGTGGTGCTGGTGGCCAACCTCAAACCACGCAAGATGCGCTTCGGGACATCCGACGGGATGGTGCTGGCCGCCGGCGAGGGCGATGCGGGCGTGTTCCTGCTTTCGCCCGACGAAGGAGCGGAACCCGGTATGCGGGTGCGTTGATTGGCGCTAGAGCGCTGTAAAGCGTTTACAGCCGCGAGGACGACCTCGGGCGCGGGCATTGCATGAAGCCGGCAGTGGCTCGCATCGACGAAGCGGTCTGCGTGGGTTGCGCGCGCTGCTTGCCAGCATGCCCGGTGGACGCGATTATCGGCAGCCGAAACTTTACCCACACCGTGATGCACGAAGAGTGCGTGGGCTGCGGCTTGTGTCTTCCGCCCTGCCCCGTGGACTGCATCACTATCGAGCCTCGGTTCGCCGCTCCGCCCACCGGCAGCGAGGACGAATCCATGCGCCATAGTCAGTTGCGCCGCCTATCCAAGACCGCACGGCGTCGTTTCCGCGCCCGCAAACGGCGGCTATCCGATCTCGGCGAACGCGCTGAAGCGCGCATATCGGGTGCTCCACCCGCAACCGCCGCGGCGCCCTCTGAAGAGGAAATTCAGGCCCTGATTCGCAACCTATCCTGACGCCCCAAACAAGCCGCGCCCGGCGCCGCCGAGTCAGACGGAAATCAAGTGGCTACGAGCGCAGCGATCAGTCCGCCGCCGATAGCAAGGCTGGCCAGCAGCATCGCGTTGATACGCCGCAACACCGCATTTGTCCCGCGCTCGATCTTGTTTTCGATAGCAAGCTGCATCGCCTGTATCTCGTTGCGCGGTATGTACGTTTCTTCCAGGCTGCAGAACAGATCGGCAATTGCTTCCGCCGCCCGCCCTTCCAGGCCGGCATCACGCAGCGTTTGGGCCGCTCGCAAGGAATGAAAGGCCGAAGCGTTCACCGCCCAAGTATAGCCCGCGCCTTGCTACAGACGTTCGCGGAAAATGCTCGCGTTTATATATAAATGGAACGATGCGCACACCGCAGCATGCGCCGATCAAGACGGCGCTGCCTATGCTGTGTCAGCCGGCGGCTTCGAGTTGCTCTTCGGTGGCGAAGTGGCGGACTTGCCACTCGGAAATCATCGGCAGGTTGCGGAACATCACCAGAACCAGCAGCAACCAGGCGCTGACAGCGCTCAAGGCGATGAGCCATTCGGCGGCGGTCATGAACGGGGTATTTTGCGGCTCGAGAACCGACATCACGAGCAGGTAGCGGTTGATCCAGAAGCCGATCACCAACACTCCCGACAACAGCAGCATGGCCGGCCAGGAGCGCTTCACCCAAGCGAATATGCCGCACAGCAAGGGAATGAAGAACAAACAACTCACCATGGTCCAGAAATAGGGCTGGTAGTGACCATACATCTGCTTGGAAACCACGCCATACTCGTGATCAAGATTCGCGAACCAGGACACGAAGAACTGCGCCCAGAACATGTATAACCAAAGCAGGGCGAACGAGGTGATGAGAATGCCCATCTGGCGCGCGCGGCCGTCGTCGAACCACTGCCGCAGGCCTTCCACGCGCCACAGTAGAGCGGTCATCAGGAGCAGCGCGCCGCAGCCGGCCAGGTTGATGCCCTGGATGTAGTACATCGGATACACACTGCTGTGATAGTGCTTCACCAGCATCATGCCGAAATCCCAAGCGACGAAAGAATTGCTCACTACGTAGAACAGCAGAATGAAGAAAGACGAGTAGTAGAGCCGCTGCTGCACCGAAAACAGATCCACCGCCCGGCGCCAGGAAGACATCTTTCGCCAGAATGCCCGGCAAACCGCGGTGCCGGTTACGGCGCGCTCATCCGTGGAATCCGGCAGCAATCCCCACAGAAAATACGCCACCGACAGTCCGTAGAAAGCCGCCATCGCGATCAGTTGGCGCCAGAGCAGAAAATCCTCGTTGAGCCATGGACTCAAGTGATGCCCGCCGCCGTTGTCGTGCAGCCAGTAGAAAAGGGATTCGCGCCCGCAGGCGAAAATCAGGGCGAAGCCGACAAAAGCGAAAGGCAAGAACGCCAGCGTCATTACCTCGCCGATGCGGTAGAAGGCCCGCGCGAACTCCGCCTTGCACAGACGCATAACTGCGGTGAAGCAGATTCCCGCCTGGCTCAAGCCGGTCACGAACATCCACATGACCACCGCGAAGGCCCACGGAAACTCGCTGTCACCCATTCCCAATAGCGCGACAAAGGACAGGAGCGCAAGCCCCGCCAAGCTGCCCGCTATGGCTAGAAACGCCCCGCGGCCTATTGCGCCGCTCGCGTTAGACCCGTTCATTCTGCCGCCGCTTCGACCGCGGCTTCGCTGTCCGTTTCGCTTGCGGCAACCTCGGCCTGCCGCGCGGCTTCTTCCAGCAGGCCAGTCTTCAGGTAGCGCACAATGCGCCAGCGATCTTCCTGTGACAGCGCGAAGCGGTAGCCGGGCATCACCACGCCGCCGTGCGTGATCGTGTAGTAGAGCTGTCCGTTGGTCTGGTTCTGCACATAAGGCAGCGTGAGGTCCATCGGCTGCGGAATGTACTTGACGCCCACGCTCCCATCACCCGCGCCTCCAGTTCCGTGGCAAGCTTGGCAGTAGTGCTCGTATTTCAGGGCTGCGCGCTCCTCGTCGCGCTCATCGGGCGCCAGCGGATCAACAAGTGTCTCGCCGACAAGAATCCGAGCGCGCACGAGGTCTTGAAGCCCATTCGGGCCATCGAGTTCGCCGCCATCCGCAGGCACGGACTCCGCTGGCAGCGTCACGACCGCTTCCTGGGTCTTGACGCTGGGCTGGTCCTTCATGTCGTCGTTCCAGGGCAGCGCCTGCAGCGAAACCGGAACCGC